>JAFAPC010000055.1 GCA_019247305.1 Pseudonocardiales bacterium | reverse complement strand
GAGCTGCCAGGGCGGAACCGGCCGCGCGCTTGCGGGTCCATAGCACGTCCAATCGGGCGGGCGCACCAGGCTTGGTGTCCGCTGGCCTGGCCAACCGCGCGGCCAACCGCGCGGCGGACGTGCCCAGCCCCGTCGGGCCAAATCCGTGGCGTGCCGATCCTTGGCCCGCCCGCCCATCCTCGTATGCATGGACGCGCTCCGCTAACGGATCGAGGACATCACACTCGTACCTTAACTGATCCGGAATGATCAGCCGGCTCCCTAAATCTTCCTGAAGCTGATTCGGGAGGCACGAGCCCGGCCCACTCCGGTGAATATCAGACATTTGAACGGGGTACGACGACACGAAGCCTCCTTTGTTCACTGACGATAGTGACCTCGTACGGGGCGATCCTGTGGATGTCGATGAGGGATTGCCGAACCAACCATCCGGTCCGGTGCACGGATTCGATGAGTATTTGTGCAGTCCGACTGCCCCCTGCACATGGAGGTCCTTACGCAGGGAGAGGATCGACCTTGCGCCAGGCTGACATCAGGTGTCATCTCAACGGCCTCACTCACGCATCAGATCCACCACCTCAACGGCATCACGGGCGGTGATCCGACCATTTGCACTCGACTCCGGCTGTACCGTGTCCGTCTGTACCGACTCTGTCACAGCACACATCACCAATCAATCACTATCCGTAGGAACGACAAAACAAACATGTGTCCACCGATATGCATGCAGACACGTCAAGGATATGCATGCAGACACGTCAAGTGTTGATCAGTAAAAACGGCAGGACTAACTACCGGACGAAGGCAAAAACCTCATGAACACAGAACTCATGTGTTTCGACTCATACGTCTTTAGCCATAAAACGAGTCCCCCCGACTTCCTTCGTTCGCTGCCCCATCATGTTCGTCCACATGTCGTTTACGCCGCACTGGACGACTTATTCGATGATGGCATTAAAATAGCAGGTGATCAGCTCAGCGGGCAAGAGCGGTCCCCCAAACGGCCCACGGCATTGTCAACTTGGTGAACTTCGGGGCACCGTCAACCTACTGAAGTTGTCTGGCGGTACGGGCATGGCTGGATCGGGCGGGTCGGTCCGCGGGGCCTGTGTCGGCCCAGTGCTCCCGAGCGTGTCCCCAGCCGTAAGGTAGAGCGTTCCCGTAGGTCAGGACGTTGTGCTTTGGCGCCGTTCGATGACACGATCAGGCTTTGGGTTGTCTTTCCGCGAAGCGCTGACCAGGAACAACAGCCCAGTTTGGGGCTGGGGACACGTTCGGGAGCTCCGGGCCGGGTCGGTTCCCGGTGCGGTGGGTCAGGCGGCCGTGGCCGTGCCGGTGACCTCGTTCCAGGCGGCAAACCGGACGGTCATCTCGCGGTGGTATTCCTCGGGGTGCTGTGCTGACCAGGCGATATACCACAGATTGCGGCTCCTAGCAGCTTCCTTAACGACACCCCATGTCGTTTCCAAAACCGCTTTGTTGCACTGTCAACATTTTGATGCTGCAAGGATTTTTGGCCACCCATTTGGGTATGTTAGCTTCTACGGACATCTCCACGGGTGATAACATCATCCCGAAAGAACGATCACAAGAGAAAGGGAGAGTGCTGTGGCTACTGCGCGCATTGCGTCTGGAAGCACGGAGCCTGGGGTGGGCTGGCAACAACATGGCGACGGTGTCACCCTTACGGTGGACACCAGCTCTGGGAATTTTACAACAACCCCACGATATGTAATATCACTAAGTGGCCCTGGTGGTAACATGTGGATATCAACCGGAGGGGCAGCGTCGGTCTATGAACCAAGTTCTAATAATTTTAAGGTATTCATTTTAGACAGAGAGAAAGTAAAGCTCGACGTAAACCAGGTCACTGATAACTACCGATGGTATGTCAACTGGATTGGTATAGAGGACTAGACATCTGTCCTTGCTGCGGGGGTCGAGGAACAACGGAACGAAAAGTGGCGGTAAGCGGTATTCCCGCTGGTCACAGGGGTGCGCTCAAGATGATGTTCTCACCTCATCACCGGCGAGCACATTCCCGACACGCAGCACTGACCAGCACCGATGCATCCACATTCAGTACTACCGCCATTTTTCGTTCCGTTGTTCCTCGACCCCCAATGCCACCAGGACATCCACGCTGGACGGGTCACAATCACCACCCGGAAATGAACACTGGAGAGCCGGATGCGGGGAAACTCGCCTGTCCGGTTCGGGAAAGGGCCGACGGAAAAGGACCCGAACCACGGGCACCTCGACGGCGGCCTATTTCACTGGTCGGGGTAGGGTGTGCCCTGCTGGTCTAGGGACCACACCATGGCGGTCGTCATGAGGGCACGGCGTTTCACGACCTCACCCACCTCCTCGTCCTCGGCCGGCGAAGCGTCCAGCGCCCATTCACCGTAACCGACGCCCAACCGCTCCCGAGGTATCCGCAGCCCGTCAGCGATGCGCTCCAGGACCAGTACATTGAGTACCTGACGGTCCTGGCGGAGGATCTCGTTGACCTCCGACTGCGACTGCCCCGTCAACGCCGCAATCCGCCGCTGACTCACCCCAACCCGCTGCAACAACCGATACACCCTCCCCACGTCCCGAGCGACCAGCGCCGCACACACGTCATCGTCGTCGAAGAACGCAGGGTCAATGAGGTCCACAGGTGATCACCTCTCGGTCAGCCAGGTGGCGGTAGCCAAACACAGGGCATTGCCGCTGCCCGGCGGCGGCTGCCCGATTGGCTGTCAGGGCAGGTACCTGACCCTACCGGCTGGCGGATCACCCTGGATGAAGATTTTCTGCCCCTCTTGCCAGGCCGTTACGGGGGCCGCGACCGAGCCTTCGGACAGGTTGCGCAGCCGTCGGGGAACACTGAACGATTGCCGTCCCAGCGGCCTCGCTGGTTGCTGTTGCGGGCGAGGCTGAGCATGCACCCGACGCTCAAGGGGTGAAGCAAAGCCCCGAACATTATCCAGAAGACTGGGCTGGTCGACGTCGGCGGCACGGCTTTCTGGTGGCACCCCACCGTCCAGCGGCCAGGATCCACCTTATGATCACCGAAACTGTGGCGTGGCCGTGCACTCCCGCACGGCCACGCCACAGTTTCGGTGATCAAGAACCGCTTCACGTAGCCCGCGGGCACGAACCAGCCCACGGACCGACGACTTTTGGATAAGGTTCCCCCGTCCCGTTGACCGAATAGGACGTCATGCCCGAGAGAGTATTCAAAGACAAGGTGCTGTGTTACGTCGTCCGCGACGGCCGACTGCTGGTGTTTCGGCATACCGACTACAGCTACGAAGAGGTAGGCATCCAAGTGCCCGCTGGGAGCGTGCGGCCCGGCGAGAGACCTGAGGACGCCGCGCTTCGTGAAGTCCGCGAGGAAACGGGGCTGAGAGGCTTCAAGATCGTCCGTAAGCTCGGTGAAACCGAATATGATATCAGCCCGTACCGATTCGAAGTTCAGCGTCGTCACGTGTTCCACCTCGAGCTCACTGAGCCGACCCCCGAACGGTGGGCCAGCCAGGAGGACCATGACGGCGAATCCGATCTCACGCGTTTCGAGTGCTTCTGGCTCCCCTTGGAGGCCGCACATGTCCTTCAGTCGGGGCAGGGAGCTCTGCTCGGACGTCTGTTCGACTAGTCGGTACTTATTAGTTCTCTGCGCCTATTGGCACTGCACCTCGAGAACATTCCATGACGATTATTGACATCTTCAACGATTGCTATCAGCACCTCGGGGTGCGCGACAAGACCTCCGCCCGCCGCGAGGAGCTATGACACCGGCCCACTGATGGCGACGACGCTGCGTCATCGCGATGGTCGCCACGACTGGCAGCTACGGGACCCGCGCCGGACTCAGCGCCGACACAGGTGCCCGCTGGGCGGATATACTGGCTGCTTATAGCCATGATCAACCGAGTGGTAGGCAGATTGAGAGGCGTATGACAACCTCACCGACTTTTCCCTCCCGTGGTCCCGGTGCGACCTCTCGAGGTGAGCTGGATCTCGAAGAGCGCTCCGCGCTGCGCCGCGTGCCGGGGCTGTCCACCGAACTCGCTGATGTCACCGAGGTCGAGTACCGGCAGCTGCGCCTGGAGCGCGTGGTGCTCGTCGGAGTGTGGGCTGAGGGCTCCGCGGCTGTGGCCGACGCGTCGTTAACCGAGCTGGCCCGGCTCGCCGAGACCGCCGGGTCGCAGGTGCTCGATGGTCTCATCCAGCGCCGCGAGCGCCCCGACCCGGCCACCTACATCGGCTCCGGCAAGGTCGGCGAGCTGCGCGAGATCGTCCTCAGTACCGCAGCGGACACGGTGATCTGCGATGGTGAGCTCACCCCCGGTCAGCTGCGGCAGCTGGAGGCCAAGCTGAAGGTCAAGGTCATCGACCGGACCGCGCTGATCCTGGATATCTTCGCCCAGCATGCCCGCTCCCGGGAGGGCAAGGCACAGGTCGAGCTGGCCCAGTTGAGTTACCTCCTGCCGCGACTGCGGGGCTGGGGTGAGTCGCTGTCCCGGCAGGCCGGCGGTGCCGGCGGTGGCGCCAGCGGGGGAGTAGGTACTCGCGGCCCTGGGGAGACCAAGCTGGAGACCGACCGGCGGCGCATCCACCGTCGGCTCGCCAAGCTGCGCCGCGAAATCGCCGCGATGCGCACGGTTCGGGACACCAAGCGGGGCCGTCGGCGCGCCAACGAGGTGCCCAACGTGGCCATCGTCGACTACACCAACGCGGGCAAGTCCAGCCTGCTCAATGCGATCACCGGGGCCGGGGTGCTGGTGCAGGACGCCCTGTTTGCCACCTTGGATCCCACCACTCGCCGGGCCACCACGCCACAAGGACAGGAATACACGCTGACCGACACCGTCGGTTTCGTCCGCCACCTGCCGCATCAGTTGGTCGCGGCGTTCCGTTCCACGTTGGAGGAGACGGCCGACGCGGACTTGCTGCTGCATGTGGTGGACGGCGCCGATTCCATGCCCGAGCGGCAGCTGGAGGCGGTGCGCGAGGTTCTTGCCGAGATCACCGAGGGACGCACGACGCCGATGCCGCCCGAGTTGGTGGTGGTGAACAAGATCGACTGCGCCAATCAGCTCGTGCTGTCGCGGCTGCGCCACCTGCTGCCGAACGCGTCGTTTGTCTCCGCGCACACCGGTGCCGGCATGACTGGTTTGGTCCAGCGGATCGCTGAGGAGTTGCCGCAACCGCAGGTTGCGGAGGTCGACGCCTTGCTGCCGTGGACCGAAGGTGCCTTGGTCGCCCGGGTGCACGCCGAGGGCGAGATGCTGGCTACCGACCACACCGAAGACGGCACCCGGCTGCGCGCCCGGGTGTGTCCGGACCTCGCCGACGCGCTCGCCGCATACCTGATCAAGCCCTGACACCGTCGGCTCACAGCCGGCGCAGCAGCGCCACCACCCGGCCGAGCACGGTCGCGTGGTCCCCGGGGATCGGCTCGTAGGCAGGGTTGTGGGGGAGCAGCCAGACGCGCCCGTCACGGCGCTTGAACGTTTTCACGGTCGCCTCACCGTCGATCATGGCGGCGACGATGTCCCCATTTTCCGCGCTGGGCTGCTGGCGGACGACCACCCAGTCCCCATCGGTGATCGCCGCTTCGACCATGGAGTCGCCCGCGACCCGTAGCAGGAACAGTGACCCCGTACCGACGATTTCTTTCGGCAGCGGGAAGACGTCCTCGACGGCCTGCTCGGCGAGCACCGGACCGCCTGCGGCGATTCGGCCGACCACGGGGACGAAAACGGGGCTGGGCCTGGCGGGCTCCTCGCTCGGGGCTTCCGGGGTCTGCGGCGCGCTGTCGGCGGGCCGGATTCCTACTGCGCGCGGCCGGTTGGGGTCGCGGCGGAGGTATCCCTTGCGTTCCAGGGCGCGCAGCTGGTGGGCCACCGAGGAGGTCGAGGTAAGCCCGACCGCCTCGCCGATCTCCCGCACGCTGGGCGGGTAGCCGAACCGCTCCACCCACTCCCGGATCACCTCAAGAACCCGTCGCTGGCGCGGTGTGAGGCTGTCGTTGCCCGTGCTGTCGTCTAGATCAGGGAACGCGTGTACCTCGGTGGTGTCGCTGCGGCCCGGTGCGCTGCGCTGGGCCTGCGTTCCAGAACCGGCTATCTCCTCCGGTTCGTCGTTCCACTGTTGTCCCAACACTCCTCCTTGAGCTGGTGTGACCACTGTCGGGCCGACACGGCCCCGCTGTTGGCACCGTCGGACCCCCGCGCCTCCGCCGCGATGCTGACGCTAACCGCCGTCGCACCAAAGATCAAACGTCTGTTCGAGCAACACGCCGCAGAGTTACCGATTTTGTCGGGACGCCATGGTAGACACCGCACAGCAGTTCGATCGAACCCCTGTTCGATGATATCCCCGTGAGGAGTCTCGATGACGGCACCAGCACAGGTGGGCGGTTGCCCCACAGCACGCGGTGAGCAGGTTGTCTCAAGGGATGTCCGGCGAGCGGCCTCGCCCTGGCCGCTTCCGGCACCTCCAGCGCCGGTGCCGCCTCTCGTCCCTCCGGTGCGGAGGCGGTGTCTGGCGGGTCCGGCGCAAGGGCGGGTGCAGGCCCCGGTGATGGGCGGGGTGGCGGCAGCGCGTTCACTCCCGTTGCGCTCCGGTCGGGTGGCGAGAGTGGTCGCGGCCGTTGTGGTGACGCTGGCCATAGTCGGTGGCCTGGGCTGGCTCGGGCAGACCACAAGTCCGGGGATCCCAGCAGAGACGACCGTGATTCGAGTGGGCGCCGGTGAGACCGTGTGGGACGTGGCGCGCCGGGTGGCGCCTGAGTCTGACCAGCGTGCGGTGGTGGAGCGGATTCGACACCTGAACGGCCTCATAGGCTCCGCCATCGCACCCGGCCAGCAGTTACAGGTTCCCCATGAACGGTAGCTAGGTCCAGGCGATTGCCGGCAAGCGACGATGGTCGGTTAGCGTGCGAGGCCGAGCAGGAAGTTGAGGATGGCGTCTGCCCGGGATACCGGGCCCTCAGTTGGTAAATTGGAAAGGTGACCCCTGGTGTGGGCTCATAGCACGAATGAGGCCGGTCGACGGCACGGTTTGGCTGATCACTTGAGGTCGACTTCTGCCTTAGCCAGGCAGTTCGCCGAATCCTTCGGCGCGGGTGATCTCGCTGCGGCGGCAGGTCTGCTGCATGACGCTGGTAAGGCTGCGTGTGTCTGGCAGGAAAAGTTGCTGGTTGCTGAGCAGAGGCACAGTGCTGTGGGTTGTGATCACAAGTCGCTGGGTGCCCGGTTGATGATCGGCCCTGGCCGGGAAACGGCGATGACGATCCTGGGGCACCACGGCGGCCTGACCGATATCGAGCGACTGCGCGAGATCCGTGGTGAGCCGGTAACCGATGAGGCCCAGACGCTGGCGCGGCTCCTCAAGCAGGTACTGGAAGCGCAGGACGTGATCGACGGTCCTGTTCTTGTGCCCGAGGCCTGGCGGCGTGAGCCGCTGTTGCTGGAAATGGGTGTGCGGCTGACCTTCTCCGCGCTGGTGGACGCGGACCATCTGGACACCGGGGCGCACTTCCAGGGGCTGGATGCGCCTGTGATCACCCCGGCTGCGGACATGGCGGCACTCGTGCGCGGGTTCGAGGAGCGCCGCAGAGCGATGCTGGCGGAGCGGCCGAGGTCACCGATCGACGACATGCGGGAAGGGTTGTACGCCGACGCGGTGCGTGCTGCGGCGGGTCCGGGAGGCGTTTATCGGCTGCCCGCGCCGACCGGCTCGGGCAAGACGATCACCTCGGCGGGGTTCGCACTGCATCACGCGGCGCGACACCGCAAGTCGCGGGTGATCGTGGCGGTGCCGTTCCTAACAATCACTGAGCAGAACGCGGAGGTCTACCGCCGGTTGCTTGGCGAGCACACGGTGCTGGAGCACCACTCGCAGGTCGAGTTCGACAGCGCTGACGATGAAGGGCGACTCCGGTTGGCTGCGGAGAACTGGGATAGGCCATTCATCGTGACGACCACGGTGCAACTGTTCGACTCGCTGTTCGGGCGCAAGCCCGCGCGATCCCGTAAGCTGCACCGCCTGGCCAATGCGGTGCTGGTGCTGGACGAGGTACAGGCGCTGCCGGTGTCACTGCTGGTGCCGATCTTGGATGCCCTGAAGCTGCTGGCTGAGCATTTCGGCACAACGGTGCTGCTGACCTCGGCCACCCAGCCGAAGTTCGACGCGCTGTCCGTGTGGTCCGCATTGCCGGTGCATAACCTGGTGAACCAGCCGGTGGAACTCTTCCAGCGCTTATGCCGAGCACGCTACGAGTGGTGGATCGATCCCCGGCCGAACCTGGCCGAGGTCGCCGACAAGGTCGCGGACGAGCGGCAGGCTCTGGTGGTGGTCAACACCGTGGACCACGCACGGCGGATGTTCCGGTTGTTGGCGCAGCGGGCGGACGTGCCGGTGCACCATCTGTCCACCCGGATGTGCCCGGCACACCGGCGCGCGGTGCTGGAGAAAGTCCGCTCTCTGCTGGCTGACGACCAGCCGGTGCTGCTGGTATCAACACAGCTGATCGAGGCCGGGGTGGACGTTGACTTCCCGGTGGTGTTCCGGGCGCTGGCACCGGCGGAGTCGTTGCAGCAGGCGGCCGGGCGGGCCAATCGGGAGGGCCGCCGTGCTGATCTCGGCCGAGTCGTGGTGTTCGACGCCTCCGATGCACCCGTGCCCAGATTCTACTGTGCTGCGGTCGGCTCGACCCGGTGCTACTTCGGGCCGGATCGCGACGACCCCGACAACGTTACCGCCCTCGACCACTACTACCGGCATCTTTACAACTCCCTCGACGCCGACCACGGGCAGCGCGGTACGACGATCCAGCAGCGGCGCAAGAAGCTCGACTTCCTCAGCGTCGCGGAAGGCCCGCTGCGCGACAGCGGTCTGTCGACGCAGCGCGACTCGGCACTCGCGTTCCGGATGATCGACGACGACACCGTGCCGATCGTGGTCACTGGGTACCAGGACACAGCCCGGGTCGAGGACCTGCTGCGCGAGCTCCGCACCTCCGAGGGACCACAACGGGAGACCTTCCGCGACTTGCGCCCCTACATCGTCACAATCCCGCGACGGGTCTTCAAGGATCCTGGCTTCACGGCGTTATGCCAACCCGTGGTTGGTGAGCTGTGGGAGTGGCGCGGCGACTACGACGAACATCTGGGGATCGATGATCGTTGCGCGGTGGAGACGGTCTTATGATCGCCAACCGGGCTAGCTTCACGTCTGACAGTACGTCACCTAACCTGGTCGGCACAGCACCGACCGACGGTGGGGATCGCAATGGCTACCGGTGTGGTGACGGGATGAGGACGTGCCGGGTTCGCGCCTGCAGGCGCGAACCCGGCCTCCTTCCGAGGGACCTGACGCCTAGCGCGTGGAGACAGCTTCACCACGCAAGAACATGACTTCGGCTAGCGGTGCCTGTGAAGGTGCGACTTGTCTTGATGTCGTACCTCGGGTATCAATGCTTCCGCAGCGCGGGCTTGGCAGTACCGCCACCGGGAGGATCCCCCTCACAAGCGCGGGAGATGAGAAATGGCAGTCGTAGTGGACTCAGCCGGGCATCTGCGGGAGATCCGCTGGAGCGCACGCCGAAAGGCAGCTGTAGTAGAGCGGTTGATAGCCGGTGCACCACTTGAGCGCACATCATCTGAGACTGGCGTCGATGTCGCTGAGCTCCTTCGCTGGCGAGAGCGGTACGTCGCTGGCGGCACTGATGCACTCAAGGGTCAGCGCCCTCTCAAGAGGGATGGCCGGTGATGGCGTTGGCTTTGCCGGCATCGGCTGAAGGGGCGCCGCCGGTGGTGGTGCAGGTGTGGGGGGACGCCGCACTGTTCACCCGGCCCGAGCTGAAGGTGGAACGGGTGTCGTACCCGGTGATGACACCGTCTGCGGCGGTGGGAGTGCTGGAGTCTATCTTCTGGAAGCCCGAGTTCGCCTGGCGTGTAGTGGCGATCGAGGTGCTCAACAAAATCAGGCAGTTCACCCAGCGTCGCAATGAGACGACTGATCTGGCGTCGCTGGCCGACGCGGCTGCGGGGCGGCGTCGGATCGACACGGTGGCGCATCGGGTGCAGCGCAATGCGGTGTGTTTGCGCGATGTGGCTTACCGGATCCACGCCCACGTGCTCCTGCGTGACCGCGCGACCAAGCCCGAGGCGGCCTACCGGGACCAATTCCGTCGTCGGGTCAGCCGAGGCAGCTGCTTCACCCAGCCCTATCTAGGTACCCGGGAGTTCAGCGCGTACTTCGGCGATCCGGACGACCGGCCGCCGTATGATCTCACCGAGGATCTGGGGACCATGCTCCACTCGGTGGATCATTCGACGTCACCGCCGTCATTCAGCTGGTTCACCGCCCGGCTCGACCACGGCGTGCTGTATGTGCCCGAGCGGGGCATTCCGGCCAGTGGGGTGGCCTGATGCTGCTGCAGCGATTGGTCGAGTACGCCCAGGAGCACGGCGAGGCCAAGCCCTTTCACCGGGAGCGGTTGTTCTCCTGGCAGCTTAATCTCAACAGCGAGGGCACGCTGTGCTCGGCGGACTTGCAGCCGCTCACAGTGGTGGACGCCAAGGGCAAACCACGGGCGGTCCCGCATACCACCCCGTCTGCGGTGCGGACCGTTGGAGTCGCCGCGAACCTCGCCGCTGACGATGTGCAGTACGTGCTCGGGTGGGGTGATCCCGACACGAAACCAGCCCGGGTAGCGCAGTGCCATACCGCTTTCGTCGACCTGGTGCAGCGCTGGGCGGACAGCGACGAAGGCCAGGGTGATCCGGTAGCGCAGGCAGTGGCCGCCTTCTACCGCAGCGGTTTCATCGGCAAGCTGCGACGGCCGGAGAGCTACACCGCGAAACAAGGGGTGATGATCAACGTTGCCGGGCTACCCGCCTACCGGGCCCCATCGGCCGTGTCGTTCTGGAGCGCCGAGGTCACCCGCCGAAAGGGTGGCGGTGCCGAGGGGCTGTGCCTGGTCTGCGGGTGGGTGCGTCTGCTATTGGACACCGTCCCGGGCAAGATCCCAGCGCGACTCGTTCCCGGTGCCAGCAACGACGCTGCGCTGGTGAGTATCAACGAGCGGGTGTTCGGCTACGAGCTGAGCATGCAGCTCGCCAGCACCCCACTTTGCGTGGTGTGCGGCGAGGCGATGACGGCCGCTCTGGTGGACGTGCTCAGCTCCCCGCACGCCGCGTCCCACGGCGGGCCGGACAGCCGGCTGGTCTGGTGGGTGACTGGGGGTGTGGCTGCCGATGAGGTGGACCTGCTTGACGGGCCGGACCCGGAACGGATCTTTGCGCTGCTGCGGTCAGTCCAGCACGGAACTCAGCAACGGTCGGGCGTGACGATGGAGATGTTCTGCTCGCTGACCATTGGTGGCAACGTCGCGCGGGTGATGGTGCGCGACTGGGTACAGATGCCATTACCCCAGCTGAAAGAAAATATCGCCCAGTGGTTCGCTGACCAGGAGATCGCCACCCGGTGGGTCGACCAGCGCCGTCACCACGGAATCGGGCGTCTCGCGCTGGTGACCGGACGGTGGATGCGGGATCGGCAGCGCTACGCCGACTTCGGCATGAAAGGCGCCGACCGACCCGACGGTGTGCAGCGCGAGCTGATCCGCGCGGCTATCCGCCGCACGCCACTGCCGCCGTCCTTGCTGGCTCACCTGGTGCACCGAATCTGCACCGACGGCCACCTCGACGAGCCGCGAGCCGCCCTGATCCGCCTTGCCCTGAACCGCTCCCCCTTCGCCCTGGAGAAGTCCGTGCTCCCTGCCCTTGACGAGACCAACACCGATTCCGGCTACGTCGCCGGCCGGCTCTTCGCCGCCCTGGAGCAGCTCCAGTACGACGCTTCGGAAGTCAAACTCAACACCACCTACGGGGATCGGTTCTTCGCCGGTGCCGTCACCAACCCGCGGGCCGCGATCGTCAACGGCCGCCGGGACGCCAATGCGTGGCTACGAAAGCTGCGTCGCACCAAGCCCGGCGCGGCGGTCAAGCACGACAAGCAGCTCGATGAACTGTTTGGGCTGATCGGCCCAGTTGCCGGCCTGCCGGCTCGCACCACTCTGCGCCAGCAGTCGATGTTCTTGCTCGGTTACCACCACCAGCGCGCCCACCACTTCGCGGCGCGACCCACCGCGACTGCCCCCGAGGAGAGCTCCTGATGACCCAGCCACACCTAGACCCGACAGTCCGCCACGACATGGTGTTCTTGTTCGACGTCACCGACGGCAATCCGAACGGCGACCCGGACGCTGGCAACCGGCCACGCACCGACGACGAGAGCGGACAGGGCCTGGTCACCGACGTCGCGCTGAAGCGCAAGATCCGCGACACCCTCGCGCTGGTCGCTGGAGACGACCCGCGCTACGGGGTGTTCGTCCAGGCTGGGTTCGCGCTCAACCCACGCCTGGAGGCGTCGTATGAGGCACACGGGCTTGAGCTGGGCTCAAAGAAGATCACTCCAGAACAGGCCGCCACCGCGCGCGGCTGGCTGTGCGATCGCTACGCCGACATCCGGCTCTTCGGCGCGGTGCTCTCGGTGGGCAAGACCGGCGCGCTGGGGCAGATCCGTGGTCCGCTGCAGGTCAGCATGGCTCGCAGCATCGACCCGGTGTTCCCGATGGATCACGCCATCACCCGGGTCACCCAGACCAAGCAGGAGGACATCGACAAGGGTGAGAGCACCGAGATGGGCGGCAAGTGGACCGTCGCCTACGGCCTCTACCGTGCTGAGCTGTACTACTCCGCTACCCGAGGCCAGCAGACCGGTGTGGACGCCAAGGACCTCGACCTGCTGTACCGGTCGCTGGAAATGATGTTCGATCACGACCGCTCAGCTACCCGAGGCACCCTCACTCCCCGCGGGCTCTACGTATTCAGCCACGCCGACGCCTTCGGCTCCGCCCCGGCACACAAGCTCACCGAACGCGTCCGGCCGTCCTTGCTCAACGCAGACATCGCACCACGGGCGTTCGGTGACTACGTCGTCTCGGTCGACGATGATGGCCTGCCCCAAGGTGTGACGCTTACCAAGCTGATCAGCTGAACCGCCAGATGGACGACGACACGACGTCAGGCCGCCGGAGCGTACCGATCTCGGCGCTGGAGCACTACGCCTACTGCCCCCGGCAGGCGGCTCTTATCCACGTCGACGCCTATTTCGACTCCAATGCGGACACCGTGCGCGGCGACCTCGCGCACGCCGCCGTGGACGAGGCCGGTGTCGGGCGAGACCGGCGCCGGCAACGGGTATGGCGGTCACTGCCGGTCTGGAGCGATGCGCTCGCCATCCACGGCGTGTGCGACGTGGTGCAGTTCGGAGCGGACGGACCGCTACCGGTCGAGCACAAGTCGGGCACCTACCGTCGCGGCGGCCCGGCCGATCTGCAGGTCGCGGCCCAGGTGCTATGTCTGCGGGAGATGTTCGACGCGCCGGTGCCGGTGGGAGTGGTCTTCGCTGGGCGAGATCGCCGACGGTACGAGGTCGCGGTGGACGACGTCCTCGCCGCGCGGGTAGGCGAGACGGCGGATGCCTTACGGACCCTGATGGCCGAGGGAAGCTTGCCAGCGCCAGTCAATGACACGCGTTGCCGCCGGTGCTCGCTTCAACCGGGTTGCGAACCGGCAGCTCCCGTCGTGGTCGCCGAGAACCTGTTCCGGCCACGCCAGGACGTCGACTGGAAGACAGGAACCGGCCGGTGACCGAATTGCTGAACACGCTCTATGTCACGACAGCGGGGACCAGCCTGCACCTCGACGGCGATGCCCTGCGGGTAGTCCACCCGGAACGCCCAGGTCGCCACTTGATTCCGCTGGTCCGCATCGATCACATCGTCGCTTGGAATGGCGTGGATCTGTCGGACGACTTGCTGCACCGTTGCGCCGCCGACGGTCGGTCGGTCACCTGGGTCACCCGCAACGGGCGTTTCCTCGGCCGGGTGAGTGGTCCGCAAACCGGCAACCCCTTACTCCGACTCGCTCAGTTCCGTGCCTACGAGCATCCGGAGCGCCGGATCGGTCTCGCGCGGGCGATTGTCGCCGGGAAGCTGCATAACTATCGGCAGCTGCTGTTGCGTTCTGCGCGGGACGCCACCAGTGACCGCCAAACTGGATTACGCGACGTCGCCAAACGGCACGCGACCGCACTGGCCGACCTCGGCAGGGCCACCACATTGCCCGAAGTGCTCGGCATCGAAGGACACGCAGCCCGTGACTACTTCCGCGGGCTCGCGCTTCTCGCGCCTGGTGCCATGGCCGGTCGAACCCGTCGACCACCCCTCGACCCAGTCAATTGCCTGCTCTCCTTTGGGTACGGAATGCTTCGCGTGGCCGTTCACGGCGCGCTGGAGCAGGTCGGTCTGGATCCCTACCTGGGATACCTGCACGGCATCCGCTCGGGTAAGCCGGCGCTTGCGCTCGACCTCATGGAGGAGTTCCGTCCGCTGCTTGTCGACCGTCTCGTACTCACCTTGATCAACCGTGACCAGCTCAAGGGCAGCCACACCGAAACACTGCCCGGCGGAGCCGTCCAGCTCACCGATGAGGGCCGTCGGTTCTTTTTGGAACAATGGTCGATGGCCCGGCAACGTGAGTGGCATCACGCCGGGCTCAACCGAGATATCCCCGCCGCGTTGCTCCCGCTCGTCCAAGCGCGGCTGCTCGCACGTCACCTCCGCGGTGACAGCGACGCCTATCTGCCCTGGACACTGAGCTAATGGAACTGCTGGTCACCTACGACGTCGACACCACCACCAGGGAAGGAGAACGCAGGCTTCGTCGGGTGGCAAAGGCGTGTGAGGGATACGGCTACCGGGTCCAGAAATCCGTCTTCGAGATCGTCTGCAGTCCAGCGCAACGGCTCCTCCTCGAAGCCCAACTACTGGACATCATCGATCCCGCCCAGGACAGCGTCCGCATCTATCACCTGACGCGCAGCACCTTCCAAACCGCCCGACACCTCGGCGCAGCGGTAAGCCCAACACACGATGGACCCATGATCATCTGATCCACTTCGGAACCTCCAGCGTCGCACGCCACTCCGAGGGGTTCCCAACCACCCGTAGGCATGTCAGCCCACCATCTGAGAGAATCCATCCCACAGCTAGCCACTCTTAGTAGTCAACCCTGGTCATCCAGGGCAGCGCCCGGCCTCCGGGCCGGGCGAGGATCGCAACCCACCTCGGTCTTGGCTTTGAGCACCAGCCGGTCGTGCAGCGCCCGGCCTCCGGGCCGGGCGAGGATCGCAACAGTATCAGGCTGAATGTACCTGCGGATGGAAGAGGGCAGCGCCCGGCCTCCGGGCCGGGCGAGGATCGCAACTACCAGGATGAAGCCGCTCAGAGGACGGAGGTCTGGCAGCGCCCGGCCTCCGGGCCGGGCGAGGATCGCAACCGCCGGTACGCCACGGACATCGACTCGACGCTCATCGCAGCGCCCGGCCTCCGGGCCGGGCGAGGATCGCAACCACACCGTGCACCGTGATGACGGCGGGCGTCTGCGGGCAGCGCCCGGCCTCCGGGCCAGGCGAGGATCGCAACTCTGTATGGGAGGCTGACCAGGCCCCGCCCGGGAGGCAGCGCTCGGTCCACGGGCCGGGCGAGGATCGCAACGTGGAAGGTCGGGACGCTGTCAGCGCAGGTAGCCGCTGCAGCGCCTGGCCCACGGGCGGGGTAAGGATCGCAACCAGCAGCGGGCCTCGTGGGGCTCGGTGGCCGAGCGGCAGCGTCCGGCCCACGCGGCCGGGCGAGGATCGCAACAACAACGCGACGACGAAGAACCCGTACTTCCCGGGCAGCGCCCGGTTCACGGGTTGGGCGCTGCCGGGAATGGTCGGCCAGGAAGCGGCAGCATTGTGATTGTGCCGGACCAGAGAGGTCAGGCTTCGATGGAACACACTAGGTCATAGCAAACCGCTGGTCCCTTCACACTGGCAAGCGACGGCAAGCGACGATGGTCGGTTAGCGTGCGAGGCCGAGCAGGAAGTTGAGGATGGCATCCGCGCAGCCATCCGGGTCGTCATCATGGATCCAGTGCCCAGCAGCCGGAAACTCGACAAGCGTGGTGTGCGGACGCCGACGAACCATGTCGGCCGCGAGATCGCTTGACAGCAGCATGCTGTGACCGCCCCGCAGCAACAGCGCGGGACAGCTTGAGCCCAGCCAGTCTAGCCACCAGTCGCCGAGGCCGTGTCGCTGTATGTCAATCATCTCGTCGGGGTCGAACAGCAGCCGCCAGCCGTCGCCGTCCGGGACCGCGCTTTGGAGGAAGTAACTCGCGTCCAGAATGCCCCGCGCCCGGATCGCCTCGGTGAGCGTGGCCAGCGACGGTGCCCTTGTCGGCCAGCCGCGTACGTCGAGCATCAGGTGCTCGACCTCCGGGTTGCGCATCACGGCGCCGACGTCTTCGATGACGAGCGCCCGCACGAGTTCGGGATACCGGGCCGCCAGCTGGTAGGCGGTAATTCCCCCGAGCGAGTGCCCGAGAACCAGCACCGGCCCGAGGCCCAGCGCGTCAATGACCGCTGCGGCATCGGCGATGAACTCCTCGCGGGTGAACGGACCGCCGTGGTCGGACATGCCGTGACCGCGCTGGTCAAGGGCAATCAGTCGGATCCGCGTCGTGAGCCGCTCGACGAGTGGGGCGAAGACACTGCCCCGACCAAATGAGCCGTGTAGAGCCAACATCGTTGCCCCAGAGCCGCCGAAATCCACCCAGGAAAGTCGCCGACCTCGGACTCGGATGACCATCTGCTCACTCACCCAATCAGACTGCCATCCGTCATGACACCATGTGCGACCACCGTGTCAAAAGACAAGGACAGTGGACGTTCGCGCGAGTGGATCCTTGATGGAGAGAGACTATGCGTAGGAACAGGGCAGCGCTGGGCAGTGCGGCGTTCTTTGTGGCGGGTCCGATCGCCCTCATGGGCGTGGTGCCATGGCGGTTGACGCGCTGGATCGTGCGCAAGCGCTACCCTGTGCCGGTGCGATGGGTCGGCACGGGGTTGATCGTAGCGGGCGGCGTGGTCGTGGCCAGCACGTTTACCCGGTTCGTGCGGGAGGGTCTGGGCACGCCGGTGCCCGTGGCCGCGCCGGAGCATCTGGTCGTCGGAGGCATCTACCGGTACGTCCGCAACCCGATGTACGTCGCCGGTCAAGCGATTCTCTGGGGGCAAACACTCGTATTGGGACAGCCAAAACTATTGCTGTATGCAGCGGCAGTGGGCGTATCTGCGGCGTCGTTCGCGCACTGGTACGAGGAACCGACCCTGCGTCGCCGGTTCGGCGCAGAATACGAGGCGTATCGCCAGGCTGTTCCCGGATGGCTGCCACGGCTGCGACCATGGCAGGGGCCAGACGCGCCGAGCCCAGCGCGAGAGGGTTGACGCCACGAGGGCTGGTGCCCAGTCGCCCGAAGCGGCAGGGCACCAGGTCCGGCGTGATCAGCTGCAACCGGAGGTGGACCCGCAGGAGGAGCAGAGATAGCACGAGCCGGCGGGTTGCATCTTGACTCCGCAGCTGAAACACAGTGGGGCGTCGGCGTGCAGCCCCTGCTTGGCCTCGATCAACTCCACCGACGAGTGCACCACGCCCGGTGCCGGCTGGACTGCCCCGGCGGGTTCGGGTACCCCCCGCAGCGGCGCCGCGTCGTCAGCCGGGACCGAGACATCGTCGGAGCCGGCCTGCACCTGGTGGGCCCGCTGGGCGGCCGAGTAGATACCTAGCGCGGAGCGTGTCTCGGCCGGCAAGAAGTCTAAAGCCAGCCGCCGGAAGATATAGTCCATAATGGACTGCGCCATCCGCACATCGAGATCGTCGGTCAGCCCGGCCGGCTCGAAGCGCATGTTGGTGAACTTCGAGACATAGGTCTCCAGCGGCACCCCGTACTGCAGGCCCACCGAGATTGCCACCGAGAAGGCGTCCATCAGTCCGGCCAGCGTCGAGCCCTGCTTAGAAATCTTGAGAAAGACCTCGCCGAGGCCGTCACCCGGGTAGGAATTCGCGGTGATATAGCCTTCGGCGCCGCCCACCGTAAATGACGTGGTGAGGCCGGTTCGGCTCTTGGGCAGTCGTCTGCGGACGGGCCGGTACTCGACCGCAGCTGCGGCAGTCGGCTCAGACGTGGCCGCGGCCTTGCCGTCACGCTTGGACACCGACAGGGGCTGGCCGACTTTGCAGTTGTCCCGGTAAATCGCGACGGCTTTCAGGCCCAGCTTCCAGCCTTGGGTATAAATATCCTCGATGTCCTCGACGGTTGCGCTCTCCGGCATATTGATCGTCTTGCTGATCGCGCCGGAGAGAAAAGGCTGGACCGCCGCGAGCATGCGCACGTGACCCATCGGGGCGATCGCCGCATCGCCCATCGCACAGTCGAACACCGGGTAATGCTCGGGACGTAGCCCTGGCGCGCGCAGGACGTTGCCGTGCTCGGCGATGTGCTCGGTGATCGCCTCGATCTGTTCCTGCTGGTAGCCCAGCGTGCGCAGCGCACGCGGCACGGTCTGGTTGACGAACTGCATCGAGCCGCCGCCGACGAGCTTCTTGAAGGTGATCAGCCCTAGGGCTGGCTCGATGCCGGTGGTGTCGACGTCCATCGCCAGCCCCGAGGTGCCCGTCGGGGCCAGCAGCGTGACCTGGGCGTTGCGCCAGCCGTGGCGCTCACCGAGGGACAGACACTCCTGCCACGCCCGTGCCGCGGCCTCCCACACGGGTGTGTCCAGCTCACCGACCCGCTGCACGCCGACGGTGGCCTCGGCGTGTTTGCGCATCACCCGGGTGTGGCCCGCAGCGTTGCGAGCGTACCCGTCGTAGGCGCCCACCACCCCGGCGAGCCGCGCGGAATGCCGGTAGGCCACGCCGGTCATCAGGCTGGTGATCGCGCCGGCCAGGCCGCGGCCGCCGTCGGAGTCATAGGCGTGCCCGGTGGCCATCAGCAGGGCACCGAGGTTGGCGTAGCCCATCCCGAGCTGCCGGTACGCCCGGGTGGTCTTTCCGATCGCCTCCGTGGGGAAATCGGCGAAGCAGATGGAAATGTCCATGGCGGTGATCACCAGCTCGGCGCACTTGGCGAAGGTAACGACGTCGAAGCTTTGCGCGCCGTTCGGTGACTCCCGGAGGAATTTCATCAGGTTCAGCGAGGCGAGGTTGCACGAGGAGTTGTCCAGGTGAACGTACTCGGCACACGGATTCGAGGTGGTGATCCGCCCCGACTCCGGGCAGGTATGCCAGTCGTTGATCGTGTCGTCATACTGGATTCCCGGGTCGGCGCACGCCCACGCCGCCTCGCACATCCGGCGGAACAGCGCGTTCGCATCAACGGTCTCGATGACCTCACTGGTGGTCCGGGCCCGCAGCCCGAACTGCGCACTGACCGCCACCGCCTTCATGAACTCATCCGAGACCCGAACCGAATTGTTGGCGTTCTGGTACTGGACGGAGTAAATGTCACTGCCGCCCAGGTCCATGTCGTACCCGGCGTCGCGGAGAATCCGAATCTTGGCTTCCTCCCGGACCTTGGTATCGATGAATTCCTCGATATCAGGGTGGTCGACGTCCAGGATCACCATCTTCGCCGCGCGTCGGGTCGCGCCACCGGACTTGATCGTCCCAGCGGAGGCATCCGCGCCGCGCATGAACGACACCGGGCCTGAGGCGTTACCACCGGAGGACAACAGCTCTTTGGACGACCGGATCCGAGACAGGTTCACCCCGGCGCCGGACCCGCCCTTGAAGATCAGCCCCTCCTCCTTGTACCAGTTCAGGATCGAGTCCATCGAGTCATCGACAGCCAGCAGGAAACACGCCGAGACCTGCGCAGGCGCGGCGGTTCCCACGTTGAACCACACTGGCGAGTTGAAACTGAAGATCTGGTGCAGCAGCGTGTAGATCATCTCATGCTCAAAGATCTCCGCATCCTCATCGGTCGCGAAGTATCCGTGGTCTTTACCGGCCTTGGTGTAGGTGCGCACCACCCGGTTGATGAGCTGCTTGATGCTCCATTCCCGGGCCGGTGTTCCCACCGCACCCCGGAAATACTTGCTGGTGACGATCTGCACCGAATTTGGCGACCAGAAATCCGGGAACTCGACACCCCGCTGCTCGAAATTGATCGAGCCATCTCGCCAGTTGGTGAGCACCACATCCTGCCGTGTCCAGGTCACCTCATCGTAAGGGTGCACCCCGGGCTTGGTGTAGATCCGCTCACAACGCAGCCCCGAATCTGCCCCGCTGCGGGTAGCGAGTGAGTTGCCGACCATCTCCGTCATGCTTGCCTCGTCTCTGAATGTCTTCATCACGGCATGAGCACCGGCGCGGATCAGTGCCTCGATCTCGTCGCTGATGTGCCGTGAATGGTGTGAGTTCGCTGTCCGCCGACGGTCACCACGAAGACCGCGTGCCGGGCGGAAACCTTGTCATGCGTGCACGGGCGCTTGCTCCTCGGCCGGCTCGTTGTCGTGAGGGGCTGGCCCGCGCTCGGCGCGCAGTCGCCGGATCTCAGCCTCAAAGTCGCTCAGGGACGCAAAGCCGCGGTATACCGAGGCGAAGCGGAGATAGGCCACTTCATCGAGGTCGCGCAACGGCCCGAGGACCGCGAGCCCCACCTCATGCGCGGGCAGCTGCGCCCGGCCCAGGGCGCGGAGAGCGTACTCTACCTGCTGCCCCAATTGTGCCAGCGCGTCCTCGCTGACCGGCCGGCCCTGGCAGGCCCGGCGCACCCCGGCGATGACCTTCTCCCGGCAAAACTGTTCCGTGACCCCGGACCGTTTCACGATCATCAGCATGGCTGTCTCGACGGTGGTGAACCGTTGGTGGCACTCCGGGCACAAGCGGCGCCGACGGGTGGCGGTTCCGTCCTCGCTAGGGCGGCTGTCGATCACCTTGCTGTCCAGGTGACGGCAAAACGGGCAATGCATAGTCAACCCCCCTTGGGCCTGGTCTGCGCGCAGGCAAAAACCCGAGTGGCGGCTACCGCCGACACTCTGACCACTACCGATAGGAGAACTACAGTGATGTAACTACAACATGTGGGACGTTACCCCTGAGGTCGCGAGGGGTGCAAGGCGACACGCAGCCCATGGTCAAGCCGCTGGTGGGAGCCACGTCCGAGTTCGTCTGTGGGCGTGCTTGCCAGCTGATCTACCTGACCGGCAGACGGCGGGCGGAGTGTCGCGGATGGATGGGTAGGTCGGCCGGTACCTGCCGCGATGGCTGATGGACGTGTGGGCACCGAGCTGGATCTAGATGCGATCTTGGTCGCTCAGTGGGCCGATCCTGCGGTCTTTCCCGTGTCTGAGTTCCTCCGGGCATCGGAGCCACACTCGGGTGCGGTGGGGTTGGCCGGCGAGGTCCGCGACTGTCCAACCGACCGCGCCGTGATGCTTGGCGAGGAGCAGACGCCTTTCGAGCGTACTAGTCAGGATGATCCGCGCGGGGACGATAGCCGCCAGGGCGTCGGCGAGCCGGTTGGGCTCGCTGGCCGGGATCACTTCGATCGTCGTGCAACAGACGTTGGTGTCGCCGCCGAGGCGACGCACGACCTCGACGATCCGATCATGGACAGTTGTGGTGGCAGTGGTATGGGCCAGCATGGTGGTGTCTCCTGTGCCCGGGCGCGGAACGCGGGTCGTGTTGGGCGAGTGGTTAAAGGGAGAGGGTCAAGGTCATCGCCGCGTGGTCGCTGAGGCCGGTCTCGCGGATGACATGCAGGTAGCGGCAGTCCCGGACGGCCGCCGTGTGGGCGGTGGTGATGAAGGTGTGGTCGAATCGGTAGCCGTTGCGCTGACCAGTGCTGGAGGGGCGGCCGAACCATGAGTAGTCCATGTCGGTGGGGTGGGTAATGCGGAAGGCGTCGGTGAATCCTGCCCGGGTGAAGGAGCGGTAGAAGTCGTATTCCCACCGTCCGAACACCGGGTAGCGCGGGTCGTGGTCGGGCTCGACGACGTTGAAATCCCCGGTGACCACCACGGGCCCGGCCACGTCCAGACGGGTGACCAAGCCGGGTAGCGCGGCAGCCACGGCGTCCTGGAAACCGCGTTTGGCGACGTTGCGTTGCTCTCGGGGGCCGCGGGAGGGTACATAGAGTCCCACCACACCGACCACGGTCTCCGGCAGCTTGATGCGGGCGGCCAGGCACCGGTGCGGCAGGAACTCCACACCGGTCTGGGAGACCACGTCCAGGACACCGGTGCGGCAGGCCAGCAGCACCCGGTACCTGTCTAGGACCGCTTCGGGCAGGTGGACCGTGTAGCCGAGCTCGCTCAGCAGCCAGGCCCACAGCCGCCCGGTCTCGCCAGCGGCGACTTCGGTGAGGACCAGGATGTTAGGTGGATCGGTGGTGACTAGCCACCTGACCTGCTGATGGGTGCGGGACGCGGCGGCGTGCTGAACGTTCCAGGTCAGTACCCGCAACCGGGTCATGATGCGACCTGAGCCGGGTGCTCGTCCACAAACACCTCACCTGATGCGTCAAGCTGGGTCTGCACGCGGGCCATGATCTCGCGTGCCGTGGCGAGTTCCTCGTCGGTGGGGGCCAGTCCCAGGCAGGTCAGGTTCATCTTGATCTGGTCTGGGGTGGTGAAGCCGACCAGGACAGCGGCGTGCTCGTAGCGCTGCAGGCAGGACCACAACGCGATGCGCACCACATGCGCGGTGGTCGGGCCAATCTGCACCCGCAGCTCATCCAGCCCGGTGGTGAGGATGGCCAAGGCGTCGGGAGTGAACCACCGCTTCCGGCAGCGATGGTCACCCGCGCCGAACATGCGGGGCGTGGCAGGATCGTAGCTGCCGGTTAGTAACCCTTGAGCCAGCGGCTTATTAATCAGGACTCCGCAGTTCCGCGCGGCGGCAAAAGCAAAGATTCCCTCCGACCGGTGCTGCGGGGTGAGTAAGTTGTCCCGCACCGCCAGCACCTCCGGTTGGATACGCTCGAACAATGCCTGGAAGCGGACGACCTTGTCCGTGCGCGGCCCGCTGTTGTGCAGTCGGTGCAGGGCGAAGCGGTGCGGCCCGCGCATCCCGATGGCCCGCACCAATCCTTGGGCTTGGAAGGCCCGCATCGTCTCGATCGCCGGTTCCAGGAGTTGGTCGTTCTCGCCGAATTCGGCGTGGTGGAAGAAGTACAAGTCCAGGTAATCGGTGCGCAGATTGTCCAGAGTCTGTTCCAACTGGTGACGCATATGGGCCAGATGGTATCCGTGTGGGGCGGTGCCGGCGAAATAACCGACTTTTGACGACAGCACCAGCGAGTTACGGGGCACCTGCTCAACCAGCTGCCCCAGTAGCCGCTCGGAGCGGCCGTGTCCGTAGACATCGGCGGTGTCGAACAGCGTGGCCCCGAGCGTGTACGCCAGTTCAAGTCCAGTCCGCGCGTTGTTCTCGTCGATCGGGCCCCAGCCCATCGGCAGGCCAAGATTGACATCGGGGCCGCCGATCGCCCAACAGCCCACCCCTAGTGGAGATACCTCCAGCCCGCAGGAGCCCAGGATCCTCGGGATCACTTCAAGATCACCTCATCACAATTGAGTACTGAAGCCCAATCTTGTGCGTTTGTTTATCAGCCTGGTTGTTCAGGCGGGAAGGACAAGGCCGGGTGGTCACGACGATCGCCCTCGGTGGGCCCCACCGCAGCCGGAGTCCGGCCGCCTCCGGGCCGTGATGGTCAGCAGGGATCGGTCAGGCGGAGGTCCCGCGCTGAGTGGTGGGCCGGGCCTCAGGCCGACAAGCTGGGAGAGCAGCATGGCATGATCGAGTTGGAGCAGCAGCCAGTAGCTCGCGGTGAGGTGGATCCGGCAGCCACGAGGCCCGATCATCGCGCCGGAGCGTCGGCAGGACTGGCAGCGGCCCCGCCGATCGATGGGGTGATCGAGCAGCAGCGTGTACAACGCAGCACTGGCCCGGCACCCGATCGAGCTGATCCCCTCCACAGCGCCGGATTCCGCCTCCGCGGCCCGGCGCAGGAACCTGCGCAAGGTCTCACACACGAGCCGATAGCTGATTTGGTGGACAGTCTGGCCCCTGCTGGTCATCGGTATCACGCCATCTCTCGTTGACTGTCCGGCCCGGGGCGCTCGGGCGAGTGCGGCGATCGCCATCTGAGCTCCTCGGGTTCGCGCTGGTGGCTAGTGCGGTGCGGGGTGCGCCGCCCTACCAGCGTGGTGTGGATCACCGGTGGTGGAGGCCGAATGCCGATGGGAATATTCGCCCGCCCGCCGCGGGCGTGCTGACCTGGGTAAATAAGCGGCTGGGAAAAAATGACTTCCGGTCCCTCAGGCCGCTGAGCTCCCGGGGTGTCGATGCTCGGCGCTACCGTTTTGTGGCGAGTTCGGCCCAGTACGTGATTGCTTGGGGGGTGGGCGATGCCACGGAAGGCGGGGACCTCAGCGAAAGCTGAGCGTGATCAGCTCCGGGATCACATGCGAGCCCTGGGGTGCTCGGTGCCGCAGATCGCTGCGGAGATGGGCCGCCGGTTCAACCTGCGGCCCCGGCTGGCCTGGCGACACGCGCTGGGGCGGTCGCAGTGGAAGCTGGCTCAGCGATACAACACCGCCCACCCGGGGGCGAGGTTGTGGGACAACCGAGTCAGCGAGTTCGAGAACTGGCCCTACGGCGGCTCTCCGCCTACCCCGCGCTACCTGGCCCAGCTTGCCGCCACCTTCGGGCACGGGTGCACTCCAGCTCAGCTCGTCGACGCCGACGACCTGGAACACCTCAGCCCCGCCGACCGCTGCTTGCTCACCACGGGCCATCTGCCGGCACCTGCTACCACGGGAGCGCTGGACTCCGCCATCCGCGCTCCGGTGCGTGAGCACGCTGACCCCGGTGGTGCGGTGCAACGCGGCGGCGGTGACACTGGCGTCAGCGGGGGGAACCGACGCATCGTGCGCTGCGATACCCGGGGCCGGCCGGTCCGCGAGGAGGTCATGGTGGCGGCCGAGGAGTCCGCCTGGTTCCATCGGTGGAGTGCGGCCACCAACGTCGATGATGATGTGTTGGAACAAATGACCGCCGACGTGGCCGAGTTCGCCCGGCGTTACCAGATTGATCCGCCCGCCATGGTGTTCTCCAGCCTGCTCGGTCCCCGGGATGACGTGTTCACACTGATCGCTGGACGTCAACAACCCCGACACACCACCAGTCTGTACAAGATCGCCGGACAGCTGTGTGGTCTGCTCGCCTTGGCCACGTTCGACTTGGGATACCCGCACGCCGCCAATACGCACGCCCGGACCGCCCTGCACTGCGCCGAGATGGCTGGTTACCCCCCGCTGCGGGCTTTCATCCGTTACGTGCAGTCCAATATGGCCTATTGGGACGGGCGCTACGACGAGGCCGCTGGGCTCGTGGAATCCGCGCTGCCTGATGCCACCAGCGGCACCGCGCTGTTGCGGTTGGCCAGCCAGCAGGCCCGGATCCACGCCGCCCGCCGCGAATCTGGCGAGGTCACCCGGGCCCTGACACTCGCTGCAACCGCCCCCACCGAGCGCACCCCCGACGAGCCGGGCATCCTCGGTTTCGACATCGCGACCGCTACCTACTACGCCAGCGAAGCCCATTACGCTCTCGGCGGCACCCACGATCTGGACGTCGCGGTGGACTTGGCGCACACCGCCGTGGACGAGCTCACCGCCGAGGCCCGTCCCAAAGCCCTGTATGTCGTCGCCGCCCGTTTCGACCTCGCCCTCGCCCACCTAGCCCGCGGTGACCTAGAGGCGGTCAGGGAGCACCTCGCGCCCGTGCTGCGCTCCACCCAGGCCGAGTACCGCACCGTGCCAGGGATCAGCCGAGCCCAGTCTCTGCATACCTTGCTGGCCCAGCGATCCGACCTCGCCTCCGACACCATGACCGCCCTGCGCGATGACCTCGCCGAATTCTGCACCCACTCCGCCCCCACCCCCCCCAGGGTTGGAGCCGGATTTCCCTGACCCGTCGTGACTGGGATGATCGGCCCGATAACCAACGGTCCCCTAGCTCTCTCCATGCCAACATGTGGACCGGCAACGCCGCCGATCTCGCTCAGCGGGGCACGTTTGTGATTTCCCGGTAACGGGATGGTGGAAAGAAAACCCTGCGCGTGACCATAGCGCCAGCGATGCTCTTACCACTCGGCACCGCCGGAGGAAAGCATCGTCAGCGTTGTTCTGTCGCCGAATTCGACACCAGGGCGCTCGTCGTTCCCACTCCACAGCCCCAGTGTCGAACTCGGCGACACGACGGTGCGGCGCACCCAACGATCAACGCGGTGGCACCCGCGAGTCGGCGTACGTACGGTGCGGGTTCGGCTGCGGAGGTATTGTGCGGGCGACCGCGGCGAGGAAGGGAAGGCACATGATTATCGAGGCGGGCCAGGTCGCGGTGGTGACGGGGGCGGCGCAGGGGCTGGGCCGCGCGCTGGCTGCCGGGCTCCTTGACCGAGGCGTGTCCGTCGCCCTGGCGGACATAGCACAAGAACGGCTGCATGACACCGCTGAGGCATTCGCCGCGCGGGGTGGGCAGGTGCTGCCGGTGGTGACGGACGTGAGCGACGCGGCGGCGGTCGGCGCGCTGGCTTCCCGAACGCTGGAGCACTTCGGTCGGGTGGACGTGGTGGTGAACAACGCCGGCATCACCGCTCACCACGCCCGGCCGCTGTGGGAGACCGACTCGGAAGACTGGCGGCGGGTGCTGGCGGTGAACCTCCTCGGTACGGTGCACGGGATCCAGGCGTTCGTGCCGCATCTGGTGATGGCCGGCGCCGGGCACGTGGTCAACATCGCGTCGTTGGCCGGTCTGATGGCGGTGCTGTTCGGGAGTGCCTACTGCGCCAGCAAACACGCGGTGGTTGCGGTCTCTGAGACGCTGCGCGCCGAGTTGAACATCCTGGGACTGCCCATCGGGGTGACCGTGGTCTGTCCGGGATACGTGCGTACGCCGATGACCGAGGACATGCTCACCCTGCTCCAGGCTGGCGATAACGCGCAGCTGGCCGAGCGTCTTCCGGCAGGCCTACCGGTGGAACAGGTAAGGGCGAGTCTCGAGCATGGGGTGCTCACCATGATGGAGCCGGAGGTCGCTGCCGAGCGCATCCTCGCTGCGGTCAAAGCCGACCAGCTGTATGCGTTGACGCATGGAGACTTCGAGGACAGCGCCCGCCGCCGAGCCGAGGGCATTCTCGCGGCACTGGGCGCTGACCAGAACTCACCCGCCGGTTAACGCATGCGAGGGTCTCCGTGCGGTCGGGTGCTGCGCACTGCATTGGCCGGCAGTGTGGCGTGCATCATCGAGACGTTGTAGCGGTCGTACTGGCTCATCGTGAAGTAGAGCTCGCGGCCCTGCGAATCCGGGTGCAGGAACCCGCCGTAGAGCTTCGGGTACTCACGCGACGTGGCGACCGGGATCGGTGCACCCCACGGCCCAGCGGGCTGCGGCGCCAGCCGGAGCACGATCGCCTCCCTCGACTCGTCGAGGTACATCATTTCCCAGTTCTTGAGGATCTGGTCGTAGCGGACCGAGATCTCCCCGACGGGTCCCGGCACGATGGGCGCGGCGATCGTGCTGTCGCCGTGCTGCCAGGCTGTCCCGGTCCAGTACTCGTAGGCGGACTTCTCGAGCAGCCGCCCTTCGGGTACCCGGGCGACGTGGGCGGCACCGAAGCGGCCATTTGGCGTGCCGAAGGCATAGACGAAGCCGTCCCGCCGGGCATAGGCGATCATCTGGAACGTCTCGTCGAGGGCGGGCGTGTTGGGCTGGTGTGTGCTGGGGACGTCCTGCCAGGTCTGCCCGCCGTCGTCGGAGTACGCGATGCCGCTGTAGTTCGTGATCCAGTGCCCAGGCTTGGTGAAGCTGCGCACCGACATGTAGGCCAGGTAATTGCGCCCGCCGACGTTGACCCCGCCGGTGGGGATCTTGGTCATCTCGACGCCGTCGTGCTTGAGCGAGGGCAACAGCTCCTTGGCGTGGCCGGGACGGTCGGTGACGAAGATGAACGACATGCCGGCCGCCGGATTGTGGTCCGTGCTGCGGGCTAGCGTGTTCGAGCGCCAGTCGATCGCGGTGGGGTTGGCGAACCCGCTGCTGATACCGGCCCACCGGGGGCCGAACGTGTCGCCGAAGGCAGCCAGGATCTGCCCGCGATCGTCGGTCCACATGATTCCCAGGTCAGTGCCTTTTACCTGGTACCGGTCCTCGGTCGCGTTGCTGGATGCGGCACCGGTGAGGATGGCTACCGGGTCCGCCCCGTCCAATGGGCTCGTTTGCGCCACCCCGGGCGCCGCCGCGCTGACCGTAACTGCTACTGTCGCCGCGCTGAGGGCCGCTAAAGCTGCCCCGGCCCGGGCTCGGTGAGTACGCATCGTCCTCCCCCTCCTCGGTGAACGCGTGCGCTAGCGCGCAGGCGCAGCCCTGCGCCAGCGTTCTCGCGCTGGAAGAGAGGTCCCTCAGCCCCCGAAGGAGGGAAAACAGCCCTCTCCAGCGCGTTCTGTAGCGGTGTGCGACTCAGACGTATCATAACGTCCGCCCAGCTACTTCTTGCGGGTGAAACCTATCCTGGTGCGGTCATCACAGGTGCCCTGTGTGTTCGTCACTGGTGCCCCAGACGTTCCTCACGGGTATTCGCCGATGAAGTCGCGGGCTTTCCGGTACGCGTGGACTGTTGCCTGCGCACAGGCTTGCCAGGTGTAGCGGGCCGCGTGCGCTTGCCGGGCAGCTGCGCTCACCGGATCGTGGCCAGCGCCGTCCACGCTGGCCAGCGCGGCGGCCAGGGCGGCGGGGTCCCCAGGCGGAACGAGGGTGGCGAGCCCCCCGGCGACCTCCCGCAGAGCGGGCAGGTCAGAGCACACCACAGGCACGCCGGCCGCCATCGCCTCCAGGACTGGAAGGCCGAAACCCTCCTCGCGCGAGGGCAGCACCAGCGCCGCTGCGCCGGCTACCACGCAGCGCAAGTCAGCTTCATCAAGATAGCCCACGGTGTGCACCCGGGAGGAGGCCCGCAGCGTCGGACCCCAACCAGTTGGCCCGGCGAGCACCAGCGGCGCCAGATCAGGGTGTGCGGCGTGCGCGTCGAGCAGGACGTCCAGGCCTTTTCGCGGTTGTGCCGCACCGACAAATAGCAGGTAGCGCAGTGGTAACCGCAGCCTGGCGCGCAGCGCCGGGGAGGGTGGGGACGTGCTCGACCAGGCGGGATCCACGCCCAGCGGGGTGACGACGATCCGCTCCGCGGGGATGTCGAGCCGGTGGGCCACCTGGCGCGCCACCGTGGCGCTGGGGGTGCACACCACTGCGGCGCGGGCCACTGAGCGCCGGAGGAGGTCGGGCAACTGACGCTGGGGCGGGGCCAGGAACTCTGGGTGGTCCAGGAACGCCAGGTCGTGCACGGTGACGACCCCGCGGGAACGCGTGGATGGCGGCAGCACGAAATTGGTGGCGTGCAACACGTCAGCACGGGCGGCGAGCAGCTCGGTCGGCGGCCAGTTCGTGCGGTGCCACAACGCCCGCAGCACCCGGCCCGGGACCGGCCCACCGCGTACCCCTACCCCTGAGGGCACCGTGGCGCGCAGCGCGGCTTGGCCGCGCGCCGTGAACGCGGTAACCGTGACCTCCACGTCAGAGCGCGTCGCCAGCTCACGAACCAGCGCGGCGGTGTAACGGCCAATCCCGCTGCGCTGCCCGAGTAGTGGGGTGGCGTCCAATAAGACGCGGACGCCCCGTGAGTGGCGATGCGAGTTAGAGCCCGGATCGCCACTCACGGGCTGTCCACAGCCTATGTAGCCGTCCGGCGGCTCGTCGAGCCACCTCACCGGGCCCGCCGGCCGCGAGATACGAGCGGGCCAGGGCGGCGTCCCGGCGCAGCGCACCGGCCACCCTGCGCCGGCGGTCCGACGCGGGCCCGGCGAGGGGGGTGCCGCGCCGGCGGTCCGGCGCGGGGCTTGGGCGCCGGCAGAACTCGAGTAGGGGCGCCAGCACCGCCTCCCAGGTGTAGCGCTGGGCCACCGCCGCGATCCGATCCCGGCAGCCGGCGGCGAAGGCGTCGTCGTAGAGCACCCGCTGCAGCGCCGTGGCCAGTGCTGCTGGGTCTGTGGCGGGCACGACCAGGCCGAGCTCCTCAGCCGCGACGAGTTCGGCGAAGGCGTCGCCGGTGGTGGTGACGATCGGCAGGTGCGCCCACAGGTAGTCCAGCACCCGGGTCCGGAAGGCGAACGTGGTCTCGACATGGTCGAAATGTGTGGTGACGCCGACGTTGGCATCGAGCAGCCAGTTCTGCCGGTCGGCGTAGGGCACCCAGGTCTCGTTGAAGAACACCTGCTCACCGGTGAGCCCGAGGGCCGCAGAGAGCCGGCGGGCCTGCCCGGCCATGCCCATCTCGGGGACGTCGGGATTCGGGTGGCGCATCCCGAGGAACACCAGCCGCAGCTCCGGGTGCTCGGTGCGCAACGCGTGCACGGCGTGCAGCAGGGTCAACGGGTCAAACCAGGAGTAGACCCCGCCCGCCCAGAGCACGACCTTGTCCCGCGGCCCGAGCCCCAGGGTCTCCCGCAACCCGGGACCGGTGCGCTGCGGGGGCTTGCCGGACAACCCGAAGGGGGCCACCGCGAGCAGTGAGCGGGTCGTCGGGTCAGCGTCGTAGACGGTGGGGGACAGGCGCCCGATCGCGGCCAGGTGCCCAAGCCAGAAATGCCGCTGCCGTTCCGAGGCGCACAGAAAGAAGTCACCGCGGTGTAGCTGAGTCGTCAACACGGTGGTGACCGCCTCGACGACCCGCCCGCGTGCCTCGTCACCCAGATCCCGGGCCTGCTCAAGTTGCTCCAGGTGCATCGGGTCGTAGATGTCGATGATGACGATGTGGTTGGACGTCTTTAACGACGGGATCTGCTCGAGCACGTGGCCTTGAAGGACTACCAACTGGGCCCAGGTGAGCTCGGGGCCGATTGAGGCGGGCGTGGCGGGCCGCACCTCGAACTCAGCGGGAGGTGGCGAGCAGTGCTCATTGAGGCTGATCAGGCGCACGTCGTGCTCGCCGGAGAGCACCTCGGCCATGTTCCAGGCTCGGATCGCGGGCCCGGCCATCCGCGGCGACACCGCATCCGCGGTGACGACGAGGATCCGCCGCCTGGCCCCGTACCCCCGCGCCACCTTGAGTGCTTCGACAATCGCGTCGTGCGCGAGCAGGTAGGGGATCTCCGGGGAGATGCGCTCCAGGGCGTTGCGCATCAGCGGGAGCACATCGGCGTCGGTGCGGACCCGGGCGGCCTGCTCAGCTTGTCTCGATACGGTCAGCGAGGGCAGCATCTCGACGAAGCGGTCGATGGCGTAGACCCCGGCCATGGTCACCCGGGGCACGGTCATCGGCCCAGGTGCCTCCGCGTCCGGGCCGCGGCGGGTCAGCTCCAGCTCGGTCGGGTCGCACTCGCCGCGGGCGGTGGCCCGCCGCACGGCCAGCGCGAGGGCTGCGGGCAATACGGTAGCCAGGGTCTCGTCGGAGACGTTCTTGTACAGTGCGGCGAGGGAGTTTCGTTCCAGCAGGTAGGTCTCGCGGGCCGGGTCCACGCCACGCAGCGAGGCGTGATGGCGGTGGTAGGCGATTGAGGCCGGCTCATAGCGCACCCGGTACCCACGCAGGTTGAGTCGCCAACCCAGATCGACGTCTTCGCAGAACATGAAAAACCGCTCGTCGAACCCGCCGAGGTGGGTGAAGACCTCGCGCCGGACCAGCAGCGCGGCCCCGGTGCCGAACAGCACATCGCGAGCGGTGTCGTGGGCACCGTCATCGGGCTTGCCGACGTGCGGCTTGTAGCCCATCCCGTACCAGGTCAGACCGCCGTCGACGTAGTCGATCCGCTTGCCGTCCCAGTCCAGCACCTTGCTGGCTACCGCAGCGATGTCGGGGCTTTCGCTTAGTGCCTGCACCGCGGCGCGCACCCAGGCGCGGTGCGGGCGCGCGTCGTTGTTGAGAAACGCGACGATCGACCCGCTGGCGGTGCTGACCCCCAGGTTGCAGCCGCCCGCGAACCCGAGGTTGGTGGCCGAGCAGATCAGCCGGGCCTGCGGTACCGCGGCGGTGATCCGCTGCGCGCTGCCATCGCCCGAGGCGTTGTCCACGCAGATCAGCTCGAGCGCCTCGGGAGGCCAGTCCAGCTCGTCGCGGAGCGCCCGCAGGCAGGTCACGGTGTCCTCGACGCTGCGGTAGTTCACCACGATCACCGACACCGTCGGCAGCACACGGTCGCCCACGCCCGGTCCTCCTTCGCCTCCGCCGGTAGCCTGCCGCATCGCCCGTGGCCCCCTCCGGTAGGGGCTATGGCAGTAACTCAGCAAGCTCAGCGCCGTGCACTATATTGGCCTCCAGGAGTCGGGTCGCGATGAGTTCAAGCCGGCCTCGCTGTGCTCGCAGGTAGTCTTCGACTTGGTCTCTGATCCCGATGGTACTGTAAATTCCCAATTTCCAGCATAGGCTATGAGCCAACAGGAGTTCATCGAGTTCCGGCGGTACTGGGTCCGGTGTCCATTTCCTGAAGACGACTTTTTCTGCGAACGGGCCCCCGTACAAAACCCATACCCGGTCGAGCTCTGACGGTTCTTCGCGGAGCCGCATTCCACCTTCGCCGTCGTGGCTGTACAGTTCAATGACGGTGACGGCGAGGCCACGTGAGGAGGCAATGAGGGCGTGCCCAGCTTCATGCACGGCAGCCCTGTTACGCTCGGTATCCGCAAAGATCATGCGGGGAGCTTAGCCCTATTCCTGCTTGCGCGAGTGCAGGGCGGTCAGGGCTGAGTGGACCGTCGGCTCAGGGCTACTCAGCCGGACGGGGATGGCGTCGTAGCCGCGCAGGACGCGGGTGGGGCGTCGGTGAGGGGAGCCGGCGAGCGCGAGATTGGGGAACCGGCGGAACAGGGCCTGCAGCCCGATCTCGCCTTCCAGACGGGCCAGGGCGGCGCCGATGCAGTAGTGGATGCCGCTGGAGAACGCCAGGTGCTGGTCTGCCTCGGGCCGGGCGACGTCGAACCGGTCGGGGTCGGTGAAGACTGCGGGATCGTGGTTCGCACCACCGAGCAGCAGAACAATGAATGAGCCCGCCGGGACCGGATGGTCGGCCACGGCGGTGTCGCGCAGCGCGAGGCGGCCGGTGCGCTGCACCGGGGACTCGTAGCGCAGGATCTCCTCCACGGCACCGGCCCAGCGCGCCGGTTGTGCGCGCAGCATGTCCAGTTGGTCCGGGTGGCGCATCAGCAGGACGGCGCCGTTGCCCAGCAGGTTAACGGTGGTCTCGAAACCGGCGCCGAGCAGCAGCATCGCGATACTGCTCAGCTCGTCGAGGGTCAGCTGATCGCCGTGGTCGTGCGCGGCCACTAAGGCGCTGAGGACGTCGTCCCGGGGGGCGCGGCGGATCTCGGTGAAGTGGCTGAGCATCCAGCGGTGCAGCGCGGTGATGGCGAGCTCGCAGCGGCGGAAGTCGCGGTAGCTCAACCCGACGTCCAGCGACAGCGCCGCGCCGGCCCCCCAGGTGAGGAACTGGCGACGCATTGCGACCGGTGCGCCGAGGATCTCGATGATCACAGTGGCAGGCAGCAGGCTGGCGTAGTGCGCGACCAGATCCACCGGGTCATCGGCTCTCAACGGGGCGATCTCATCGAGCAGGTCCTCGGCGATCTGCTCGATCCGGGGGCGCAGGGCGGCGATGACCCGCGCGCTGAACGCCCGGGTGACTAGCTTGCGGTAACGGGTGTGCTCGGGCGGGTCCACCGCCAGCATGGAGGGAGGCTCGATCGGCCCCAGCACCGAGCGTCCGCCGAGCTTCATGCCCAGCCGGAGGATCCCCGGTACCTGATCAAAGCGCAAGCGCATCTGGCCGAAGTCTGGACTGCGCAGCACGGCCAAGCAGACATCATGGTGCGCCGAGACCAGCGCCACGCTGGTGCTGACCAGCCGGCCCCGCGCGCGCAACTCGTCGTAGTACGGGAAGGGGTCTTGGCGGATCGTCGGGTCCATCATCAGCCGCGCTCCCAGGTCACCGACCCGCATCTGGCGCTGCACCATGCGCCTGATCAGCCCGTGCCGAGCCACCCACCGGATCCTGCGTCGCAGCGCCATTGCTACCTCCCGCTGCCGATCCCTGTAAGTTGACGATACTACGAAAATAGACAAACGTATGTATAGCACGGCGTGACGGGCACTGGCTGGACATACGGGGGAGCGCGGCTACGGTGACGTTGTGCCCCAGGGTCGGGCTGACCTGCCGTCGGCGCCACGCCGCCCGGTGATCGGGCTGACCACCTACACCGAGCAGGTGCGGTGCCTGGCGTGGGACGTCGAGGCCTCGCTGCTGCCGAGTACCTATGTCGCCGCCATCATCCGATCGTGCGGGGTGCCAGTGCTGCTCCCGCCCGTGGACCACGCGGCGGATGTGGTGCTCGGCGCGCTGGACGGCCTGGTGCTCGCCGGCGGTGGTGATCTCGACGCCGCCGCCTACGGCGAGGCGGCGCACCCGGCCAACGCTGGCGTGCGGCCGGCGCGCGACGCGTTCGAGCTGGCCCTACTGCGCGCCGCGCTGGACCGCGACCTGCCGACGCTCGCGGTGTGCCGGGGCACGCAGCTGCTCAACGTCGCCCTCGGCGGCTCGCTGACCCAGCACCTGCCGGATGTGCTCGGCCACCACGCGCATCGGCCAGCGCCCGGTGTGTGCGGCCCGGTCCAGGTGCGGCTAGCCGCCCACAGCCGGGTCGCGAGGATCCTCGGAACCGAGGTGCAGGTGCTCTGCCAACACCATCAGGCCCTGGGCCGGGTGGCGGGAGATCTCGACGTCGTCGGGTGGGCGCAGGACGGCACGGTCGAGGCCGTCGAGCTGCCCGGACACACCTTCGTGCTCGGCGTGCAGTGGCACCCGGAAGAGGACACCACCGACGACCGGTTGTTCGCCGCCCTCATCACCGCGTGTGTGGCGCGGTGAGCAGGCATACATCACGCCGCGATAAAGGGCATACTCGCTATCCTGTATGCCCGGACGCGCATAGGCGTATCCACCGGGTTCACGACGCGAGGAAATCCTCGCTACGGTAAGTCCAGATCATGGATGATGGCAGGCCCGTTACACTCCCCGGAATCGGCCAGAACCCGAAGGGGCAGATGATGGCATCCCGTCCAGCCCGGCACCGCTACTGCCGCTGTGGCACGCACTTGGCGGCGGACAACCCCGGGCGCCAGTGCGCCCGCTGCGAACGATCCTCGCGTGACAAGCTCATCGCCCCGCCACAGGTACCTCCTGAGTTCTGGCAGACCGAGCAGTTCCGGGAGGCGTTCGCCGCTCAGCATATGGGCCGCGTCGCCCGGGCGTACCGTACGCATCCGCACCACTACGGCGTCTATGGTCCGAGCGGTATCTCGCAAACTTTGCTCGGCCAGTGGATGTGTCTCCGCCAACCCCAGGTCAGCCGGTTTGAGACCGGACTGCCTAACCAGCATCTCGATACCTTGCAGCACTGGGCTCGGGTGTTGCGGATACCGCCAATGGTGCTCTGGTTTCGGTTACCAAAGGAGAAGGGCAAGTGTGCGGTCACCGAACCGGCGGAGCGCCAGGTCGCGGAGCCACCGTCAAACGGTGTTCAGCCTGGTTCGGACACACGCGGTGAGCACAGTGACGGTCCTGAGCACGATCCGGTGCTCGTCGCCCCTTGGAACCACCGGGGTACCGTCGAAGCAGTCGTCCTGCTGAGCGGTGGTGATCGGGTGAAACGCCGAGTGTTCGGGTCTCTGACCGGCCCGGCGTTGACCGCCCCGGCGCACCAGTGGTTGGTCCACGAGCCAGAGCTGCTGGTGTCCGGGTTGGCTGGGCGCCGGGTGTCGGGCAAGCTGGTCAGCCGGCTCAGCGCCATGGTCGCCGAGCTGCGCCGGATAGATGACGTGGCTGGTGGCGGCAGCGTGCTGGCTATGGCTCGTCAGGCGTTCGCGGGGGTCGCTGGGCTGCTCGACCGGGCCCGGTATGACGAGCACACCGGCCGGGGACTGCACGTGGTGCTCGCCGAGCTGGGACAACTGTGTGGCTGGGCCGCCTATGATAACGGGCATCACGGACTGGCGCAGCGCTATTTCGTCGCTGGCCTGCGTGCCGCCCATAGCGCTGACGACCGGCCATTCGGCGCCCACATTCTGGCGACCATGGCCGGCCAGGCTGCCCGCCAAGGACAGCCTGCGGAAGCCGTGACGCTCGTCGAGACCGCACTGGCCGGTTTGCGGGGACGCGCAACACCGGCCTTGCTCGCCCACTTACACCGCCAGCAAGCGTATGCTTTCGCCGTCCTTCGGGACACCTCAGCCTGTATGGCCGCGATCTCCCGCGCTCGCACACAAGTCGAACAGCTCAAGCCAGACGACGATCCACCCTGGTTGTACTGGATGAGTCCATCGCTGGTCGTAGTCAGAAGCGGCCATTGTCTTTTAGAACTCGGCCAGACTGAGCACGCGGCCGTGATGCTCAACGAAGGAATAACCCACTTCTGTGGATCGTTCGTCCGGGACCGACAAATTTATATTACTCATCTTGCCGACACCTTGGCTCGGCCAGGCAAACAGCGTGACCTTGACGCCGCTGCCGGGCTGGGAATGGAGTCGATCGGCTTGGCTGAGAGCCTGGATTCACACCGGAGTATGGATCTTCTTCGCGACCTCTATCACCAGCTGACGCCGCACGCCACGGTGCCCGCGGTGGCAGACTTCCTGGAGCGAGCGCGAGGGTTTGTCACGGCGTAACGACGATAGCCGAGTTGTGAAGGCCGTGATCCAGCTGTCACGCTGAGTACGTCGCGCCATGCGGAAAGTAGCGGACGTGCTCCGGTGGCAGCGTATCGTTGATCTTTATAGCCTAACCTTCAGTTTACGGGACCGCTCCTTGACGTTTGCGTTAGGCATGCATAACCTAACTATCGCTCGATGGGCTGACAGCCTTCGGCATTCGGAGGTTTCGATGTTGACCAGATGGCGGCGAAGCGCAAACCTGATGCTGGTGGCGTTCAGTATCGGAGGACTTGCGGGCTGTGCCAGTGGGGGCGGCACGCCGGCGGATTCCGCGCCAGCTTCGTCAGCGCTCGCCGTGCCGGCGCAGCCGGTGACGGCGGCCGAGGTGGCGACGGGTCTACGGAAGATCGACCAGATCGCCCAGGAGATCGCCGGCTCTGCGGGAACGGATAAGGCCAAGGCGGCCAGCCTGGACGGTCAGATCGAGCCGACCTGGCACCTGATCGAGGACGCGGTCAAGGGTCATGACCCGGACACCTACCTGGCGATGGAGGACAACTTCGCGGTGCTGGAGAAGGCAGCGGGCAGCGGGGATGCCGCGGCGGCGGCTAAAGGTTCCGCTGCGATCTCCTCGGCGGTGCGGGCTTACTTGACGAAGTACCCAGGATGATCGGGCACCGACTGCTCGGTGTGCTGCTGCTGGCGCTCGCCCTGCTGGTGCCGGCGGTCACCTTAGTGGGCGCGCTACCGCAGGCGGCGGCCCAGCCGGCCCAGCCGCAGCTCCCGTCCCCGCAGCTAATCGCCGTCTCGCAACAGGCGATCTCGCGCGCTGAGGCGATTCGCCAACTGGCCGTGGTGCGCGCCTCGATCGACCAGACCCTGGAGCTGGTCAAACAAGGAAAGATCGAGCAGGCTTTTACCCAGGCCAGGACCGGGTATCTGGACCACTTCGAGTATGTCGAGGTGCCGCTTCGGGTAGTGGCTCCCGAGCTGACCGCCGATGCCGAGACGAAATTCGCGGAAATCCGCAGCCTGATCAAGTCTGGAGCGCCGGTAGAGACCGTGCGGGCGAATATCGTCGAGTTGCGGCGGTTGATCGATGACACGGAGCGGCGGCTAACCGACACCGGCTTCGATGCGATCGCCGTGGTGGCCGGACAGTCCTTCCTCATTATCTTTCGGGAGGGCCTCGAGGCGGTGTTGCTGCTGACCGCGCTGCTGGGATACCTGGAGGCCACCAAGTCCACCCAGTACCGCAAGCCCATCGCCTGGGGAGTGATCTCCGGACTGGCGGCTACCGGGTTGACCTACCTGATCTTGCGGTTTGTCCTGGCGGTGGTCCCGGTGGGGCGGGAGGTGCTGGAGGCTCTCGTCGCGACCGCTGCTGTCGCGGTGCTGCTGTACATCTCGTTCTGGCTGATCGCCCGGCTGGAGCACCGCCGCTGGATGGAGTTTTTGCGCAGCCGGCTGTTTACCGCGGTGTCGGTCGGCTCCACCCTCGCGCTGGTGTTGGTGGGGTTCACCGCGATGTACCGGGAAGGCCTGGAGACTGCCCTGCTCTACCAGGCGCTGGTGGAGTTCGGTCAGGGGCTGGGCTGGTGGATCGTGCTCGGGCTCGCGGTCGGGCTGGTTGCCTTGGCGGTGGTGTCTTATCTGATCTTCAAGTTAGGCCGGCGGCTGCCAGTGAAGACGTTCCTGGTGGGCGCGGTGCTGCTGCTGATGGCGACCTCGGTGGCGTTCCTCGGGAACGCGGTGCGGAGCCTGCAGACAGCTGATCTGGTCGGGCTCACTCCGCTGTCCGGATGGCCGCACGCGCCGATCTTCCTGTCCCAGGCGTTGGGGTACTGGCCCAGTGTGCAGACCCTGGCCAGCCAGGCGATCTTGGTTGCCGTGTACGTGCTGGGGGCCACCTGGTTGTTGCTAGTGCGGCCCCGCCGCGCGCGGGAGGCGCGATGGGTGTCCGGGTAGGCGCCGACGTCGGCGGCACCTTCACCAAGGCGGTCGCGATCGATTCGGTGACGGGTGAGCTCGTTGGTCGGGCAGTGGTCCCCACCACGCACGACCACCGCGACGGGGTGTCCGCGGGCGTGGTCGACGTGGTCGCGAAGCTGGTCGCCGACGTGGGCACCCACGCCGTCGAACTCCTCACCCACTCCACCACGCAAGCGGTGAACGCGCTGCTGGAGGGCGATACCGTGCCGGTCGGTGTGCTGGGCTTGGCCCGAGCCCCCTACCTGCGCAAGGCCCGCAACCGGACCATGATCAGCGCAGCGATCGCCCACGAGTTTCTTGATCTATCCGTGGGCTTCGATGCCAGCGCGGCCCGCCACGCGTTGGTCCGGCTGGCCGACGCCGGTGCCCAGGCGGTGTGTGTGGCCGAGGCGTTTGCCCCCGACGACTCAGCGTGTGAGGACGCGGTCGCCACACTCGCCGCCGAGCTGGGACTGCCGGTAACGACCTCGTCGGAGCTGACTGGTCTGTACGGCCTCGAACTGCGCACGGTCACCGCCGCGCTCAACGCCTCGATCCTACCGATCGCGCTGCGTACTGCGGAGGTGGTGCAGGCCGGGGTCGCCGCCGCGGCGCTGAGCTGCCCCGTCATGGTGATGCGGGGAGACGGCGGCGCCACCGATCTAGCCGGGTTCCGCGCCGCGCCAGCCCGCACCCTCTACTCGGGGCCGGCGGCCTCCGTGGCTGGGGCGCTGCGGACGTTGCGCATCGGCGACGGGGTCATCGTCGAGGTCGGCGGCACCTCCACCAACGTCGCGGCGATCACCGCGGGCCGCCCCGCGCTGTCCTACGTCCGGGTCGCTGGCCAGGCCACCGCGGTTCGAGCGCTGGACGTGCAGGTCGCAGGGGTCGCCGGGGGGTCGATGCTGCGGGTGCGACGGCGGCGGGTGTACGGCGTTGGACCGCGCAGCGCGCACATCGCGGGGCTGCCCTACTCCTGCTTCCTGGCCCCGGAGCGGGTGACCGGTGCGCGCCCGGAGACACTCGCGCCGCGACCCGGGGATCCCCCAGACTATCTGGTGTTGCGGCTGGCCGACGGCACGGTGGCCGCGCTGACCAACACGTGTGCCGCCAATGCGCTCGGGCTAGTTCCCCGTGGCGACTACGCCGCCGGGGACCGGGGCTGCGCCACCGCGGCGCTGGACATCGCGGGGGCGGCGCTGGGGCTGCCCGGCGCCGAGCTTGCCCGTCGGATGATGCAGGCCTCCACCGAGGCGCTAGCTGATCTCGTCACCACGGTGGCCGGGCAGCACCGGCTCACCCAGCCCACCCTGGTAGCCGTCGGTGGCGGCGCCAGCGTGCTGGGCCGGCCGCTGGCGGAGGCCCTCGGGCTGGACTGCCAGATACCGCCGGGGGCCGAGGTGATCTCCTCGATGGGTGATGCGTTGTCGTTGGTCCGCGCTGAGCGGGAACGCACCGTGTCCCGGCCCACTCCGGCCGACGTCGATGCCCTGGTCGCGGAGGTGGAAGCCGAGGCACTCGCCGCTGGTGCGTCGCCGACCTCGCTGCAGGTCCAGGTCAGCCAGGTTGGGGATCGTGGCGCGATCCGCGCGGTGGCCGTGGGCGCCCTTGTGCTCGGCTCGGGCGTGGTACCGGGGCGGCCACCGCCCAGCCGCGAGGCGATCAGCGCGCTAGCCCGCGCCGCGGGCGGCTCGGAGCAGGTCGAGCCGGTCGGGCGGTTCTGGCTGAGCGCCCTGAATGGTCGGGTGCTGCTTTTTGACCGGTTCGGCGACCCCATCCTGGACGTGCGGGGCGAAGCGGTCCTGGTGGACGGCTCGGGCTCGCCCGGCGAGCCGTGGACGGTGAGGATCGGATCGGTGGTCTCCCGTCATGTCCGGAATGTCGGACCGATCACTGTGCAACCCACCGTCTGGGTCGTCCAAGGTGGTCGGATCCGGGAACTGGCCGATCCGGATGCCATCGCGGATACCGTGGGTCCCGGCGCCGCCGCGGTCATCGTCGGACGCGCCTGATTATGGCCCTCTACACTCCCCAGACTCAGCGGCGTCGGCGGCTCATCGGTGTCGCCGGGGCCGCGTTCGTGCTCGGTGGCGTGCTGGGCGGGCTCGTCGGCCACTTCACTGCTCCGACACCGCAGGAGCAGGTGGCGGCGGTGCAAGAGCAAGCCCGGCAGACCTCCGCGCAGCTCCGCGTGCTGTCGCTGCACGTCGAGGCCGGGGCGGCATCATTGGGAGCCGGCGGTGACGCCGGTGCCGGCCTTGCGCTCCGGCGTGCCGACGACGACCTCACCCGCGCGCTGGAGGCGGCCCCGTGGGTCACCGCGGACCGCCGCAACGCCCTGCGCATGCATCTGCACGAGCTGGAACGCGCGGCCAGCTCCGGAGCGGCGACGGCCCCCTTCGCGGCCAACGTCGACCAACTGGCCACCGAAATCGACACCACCTTCGGCCTGCGCCCCACTTCCTAAAGTATTGACGCGGTGAATCGGAGTAACTGTCGACTGTAGTGATTCACGCCAAAGGACCAACGCCGGTCACTAGCTGAATATTTACCCCCCAAAAAATCTCTGATTGACACCTGATAGAAGGTTTCTTGACAGTACCGAAAATGGTGTACCGCTCACCGCACAAAAGCGACCGGTCAGCGCTTTAGTACGATCGGGTCTTCTGTTCCGTGCTGGCGATGAGGAAATACTCGGACCATCTGATCCCACTCGTTCGGCGCCTTTTAGGCGGCCGGGGAATCGAGTTCACATGTTCCGAGTTAACCACCGAGCACCCACCCGACTTCTGTCTGGCGTCATCGTCGCAGCCTGTATTCCGCTGGCTGCGGGCGGCCTTCTTGCGGGCACCGCAGCCGCGGCGTCGGGAGTGAACTGGGATGCGATCGCGCGGTGCGAGTCTGGCGGGAACTGGGCCATCAGCACCGGCAACGGCTTCTACGGTGGACTGCAGTTCACCCTCTCGACATGGCGCGCTAACGGTGGGGTGGGTAACCCCGCCAATGCCAGCCGGGAACAGCAGATCACCGTCGCTGAGCGGGTCCTGAGGACGCAGGGAATCGGCGCGTGGCCGGTCTGCGGGAAACACGCCGGGGACTGATGAGGATGATCCCCGCCGTTTCCGTTCCCAGGCCGTGTGCGGGCGCTCAGCGCCCGTTGACCCCGATCAGGGCGCCGACCAGATAGGTCGCTACCGCCGCGATCACGCCGAACCCCACCTGGCGCAGCCCGCTGCCCCACCACGAGCGAGTGGTGAACCGGGCCGCGAGTGCCCCGGCTAGGAACAGCCCACCTGCGCCAGCGGCGAGACTCGTGATCAGCGAGGCGAAGCCGAGCAGGTACGGGATGAGCGGGACCAGCGCCCCGATCGAGAAGCAGAGGAACGACGACCCGGCGGCCACCCACGGGGAGGGTTGATCGTCGGGGTTCACCCCGAGCTCCTGGTTGAGGTGTACCCGCAGGGCCAGCGACGGGTTGGCGTGCACCTCCTGAGCCACCCGCCGCGCGGTCTCGCGGGTCAGGCCCATCTGCACCAACGAGGCGACCAGCTCGGCCTGCTCCGCTGCGGGATGCCGGCGCAGCTCGTCGCGTTCGACTTTGACCTCGGCGTAGACGGAGTCGTTCTGGGTCTGCACCGACGCGTATTCCCCCAGCGCCATCGAGAAGGCGCCCGCCACCAGCCCGGCCGTCCCCGTCAACACGATCAAGTGGGCGCCCGCCCCGCTGCCGCCCACGCCCGCGACCAGCGCGATGTTGGTCACCAGACCGTCCATCGCGCCGAACACGGCCGGTCGTAACCATCCTCCGGACACGTCCTGGTGGACGTGCCCGACCTCGTTACCCGGCTCGACATCCATGATCCATCACCGCACCTCAGCACTATCGGCGCCACCACGGTACGAAGGGCCCCGTGTTAGGCCAGTACCCAGGTTTCCCTTGCCCCAGGCAGCCTCACCTAAGCCCGGAGCGACTGACTACTCTGCTCACGTGCCTCGTTTGTCCCGCTCCATTGTCTCCATCGTCGATGGGATAGGCACTGCGGCGCGTCTCGGGCTGGCTGCAGTGTTTCTGGTCTCCGGAGCGCTCAAGGCCCTCGACCCGGCGCAGACCCGGATCGCGGTGCGCGCCTATGAGCTGCTGCCACGGGATCTGGTCGGGCCGGTCGCCACCGCGTTGCCGCTGGTGGAGCTGGCCTTAGGAACCCTGCTGGTGGTGGGCGCGTTCCTCCGATGGGTCGCGCTGGCCTCGGCGGTGCTGCTGCTGATCCTGATGACCGCGGTGGCCCAGGCCTGGGCGCGCGGACTGTCCATCGACTGCGGCTGTTTCGGCGGTGGCGGGGCGGTAGCCAAGGGCGACACGCACTACCCGCAGGAACTGGCCCGCGACCTCGGCACGGTGCTGTTGGCGCTGTGGCTGCTGTGGCGGCCCCAGACGGCGCTGAGCGTCGACGGCTGGCTGCGCGGATCCGGACGCACGGTGGAACCCGGCCGGGAGCCCGGCCACATGACTCAGATAACCACATGACCCAGATGACCAGGGAGGGACGTGCCGTGGGCGGCGCCGAGCGGACCGTGGACAAGCGCAAGCGGCAGGCTTCGCAGGTTGTGGCGGCGGCCCGGGGGGGCGGAGGAGGCAGCCGCGGGATGATCGCGGGGGTGGCCATCGTCGTGCTGCTCGCCGTTGTCGTCGGCTTTGGGCTGTGGCTGCAGAACCGCAACAAGACGGGTCCCGTGATCCCCGCCGCTGCCGCTGGGGTGGAGTACCGGGTGGCCACGCAGGGCGACGCCATCGTCACCGGAAGCCCCCAGGCGCTGGTGACCATTGACGTCTACGAGGACTTCATGTGCCCGATCTGCGGCCAGTTTGAAAAGCTCTACCATCAGCGGCTCGCGCAAGCTGCCGCAGACGGCAAGGCCAAGGTGGTGTACCACCCGGTCGCCATCCTCGATGACTATTCGGCCCCGCCCGGGTACTCCACGCTGGCCGCTGGCGCGACCTTCTGCGCCGCGCAGACCGGTATCTTTCCCCGCTTCCACGACAGTCTGTTTGCCGCTCAGCCACCTGAGGGCGGTCGCGGGTGGACCAGCGCCCAGCTTGCGCAGCTCGGCCGTTCCCTGGGCGCTGGTGACAACTTCGCCCGCTGTGTGCAGGCCGGTGCGCAGCAGCGCGTCGCCACCGCCACGGAGAACGCCAGTCGCACCATCAGCGGACTGCGATCCGATCACCGCTTCGGCACCCCGAGCGTCGTCGTGAACGGCGCGCTCATCGACAACCCGGTTACTGACTCAGGGTGGTTGGACCGGGCGCTCACCGGCACCCAACACTGATCCGGGGGCCTGTTCGGGGATCACCATCGGCGTCGTGTACGGTGGCCTACGCGCCACGGCCGGGCCGTGGTGATCCTTTCGGGGCTGTAGCGCAGCTGGTAGCGCACCGCACTGGCAGTGCGGGGGTCACGGGTTCGAATCCCGTCAGCTCCACCAGCGCCTGTGAACTGCTGTTTTGTTGTGGCAACCGTGTCGGTGCACGAACCGCAGACCATGATCAGGACCAGATCTGGTCATCCTGGTCAGCCTGAGCTGCGATCAAGAGGGCAGCAGGGGTCTCAGCGTCAAGCCGCATCGGACTGAGGGCAGGCGGTGCCGACACCAGCGACGGAGACGCACTCTCATGCCGATGAGAGGGAGGTGGCTGACGTGGATTGTCAGACCGCTTGGGCAAGCATGCCCGCGCAGATTATCCAGGTCGCAGTCACCCATCCCTGACCCCACGCGCACCGCTGCCACATCGTGTGGTACGAACGTTGGTCACTCGCCCGGCAGCGTTGAGGTGACCTGTGCACAACGACCCCTATCACTACCCACCCGACCTGGTCGCCGTGTTGGTCGACACCATACCGATCCTCATACGGTCCAAGCCGGACACCCTTGAGTTCTTCCGCGGTGCCGGCATCGCCCCTAAGCATCTCGCTGACCTGGAGCGTCGTCTCGTCGCTGATCGGAACTCGGTCAGCAAGTACGAGATCGCCCGCACGGTCATCCATCGGATCAACGCCGAGGGAGAGTCCGGACTCCGCACCCGCCGGGAGATCGTGCGTCGCGTCGTGGACTGGGGTGACTTCTCGACCTGCTGGCCTGAGGAGGCGCTCCAAGCGCAGGGATTGGTGGCCAAGGTACGCGACCTCGTCAACGTCAAGGACGCATTCACCCGTATGCAGCAGGAGCGCGAGCGGGAGCGTCAAGAACGGCTGCGCCCCCAGCGTGAGGCGGCTGCGGCAGCTGAGCGCAAGCGAACCGAGCGAGAGGCGCTGCTGCGCGAGTTGGGAGCATTGTTCCCGATGGCCAACGCCCACCACCGTGGACTCGCCTTCGAGCGACTACTCAACCAGATCTTCAAGCTGGACGGTTTGACCGTGCGCGAACGCTTTGCCTTGTCGACCGAAAGCGGACAGATCGGTGAGCAGATCGACGGGCTTGTCGAACTCGGCTCACAGCCATATCTGGTCGAAGCCAAGTGGTGGAAGAACCCGCTCGGGGTCGACGGGGTCGCTCAGCACCTCGTGCGGGTCTACAGCCGACCCGCCGGTGTACACGGCTTGATCGTGTCGGCCAGCGAGTTCGCGGACACCGCAGTCCAGCAGTGCCGGCACGCCCTGACCCAGAGAGTCATCGTTCTGGCCGAGCTGCGCGAAATCGTGATGCTCCTTGAGCGTCACGGTAACTTTGCTACCTGGCTTCAGGCCAAGGCCCGCGCCGCCGCCGTGGACCGCAACCCACTCTTCTTTCCAGGACTGGACCAAGCCGCGTAAGGAGCGCACATGGCTGGAGGTTTTGAAGATGAGCCAGGCAAAAGATCAGACGGTTTCGACGCAGGAGCCTTCGCTCTCCGAAAAACGAGCTCTATGGTGTTACAGTGCTATTTCGCTGCGCATGGAGTCCCCCCTCTCTTTGCTGGGCTTATCGCTCGCGAATTCGTTAATGCGATTCTTGGGCCCCCGTCGCGAACTGAACGACTGCTAGCCAGAGGAATTTCGGGAATCGAGTACTGGGATGGCCACCGGCCGGATGCCCACGATCACTACCGCGAGGTTCCTGACCACCCAGGCTTGTATCGTAATATTCTCGGTGCCGATACAACGGCAAATCGTGTCGGGCACAGTAGGTCTCGCGAGAATTTGGAAGTCAATAGAGATGACCATGGCGAAATTTCTGATGGCACTTCCAGTCGAGGTGCGCGGATAAGGTGGGGCGGGCTCAGCAGGTCTCGCGAGGATCTGGAAGTCCATCGAGGTGATTCCGATATGGGCGATTGCCGCTGACGCGTGCGCGTGAGTTTATCCGTACAGCTTGCTCACTGGCGCGGCTGAACACCTCAGCGCCCGACGACGGCTGAGAGAACTAGGCACGATGAGATGGACACCGGCCGCCCCATGGCTCAGAACCATCGCCATCTGGCCACATTGACCATCGGGAATGAGAACCAGCCAGGGTCTACAGGACCGCAATACCGTTAACTGGTGGAGTAGCAGTATTCGACCACGTCCAATTCTCCGCGCCGACGTCGGCCCGCAGGAGGGCTCGCTGCGCACGGGTCGCTAGATCCGGCCGATGAGAATTTTGGTTGGGAGAGCGACGGGCGTTCAACGAATGTCCTCTTCTGCCGCTGATAGGTGTGTCTGATCTGCCTGAGCGCTACAGATCATCTCACCGCTGTCAGTGTTAGCGGCAAGAGGAGCTGCGGGTGGACGTGGCGGTGTGCAGGAATGCGGCTAGTTCGCGGTCGGGGCTGACGTTCCTGCCATACAGCGGGCTGCAGGGAGTGGTGGCCAGTCGTTGAGCAAGCTCGGTGAGATCCGGGCAGGGGCCACGGTCACGGTGGACCTCGGCGAGGCGGCGGAACTCGTTCATGATCCCGATGAGGCTGCGGTTGGCGGTGGTGGCGACGCGGTAGTCGCGCATGTGCTGCAACTCCTCCTCGATGATGGTGTCTGGTGTTGCGTGGGCGGCCAGGATCGCAGCGATATGCCGGGCGGCCCTGGCTGGCAGGGTGGTGGCCGGCGCCAAGGGCATCAACACGGGCAGCAGCGTGGGCTCGTTGACCAGGAGCGCGACCTGCTGCCGCCAGGGCAGTGCGGTGGCGTACCACTGGCCCAGCAGGGTGGTGGACTGCTCACCGTCTCGTAGGGTTGGTGGGCCAATGCGGTCAAGTAGCTTCTTTGTCGCGCGAACGATGAGCACCCGGCCATCCTGCCGGTCCACGACGACACCGGGTCACGCAGACGCACTACTTTGCCGCGACGGGTGTGACTGCGCATCCGAATTGTGGATCATATGCTGGTTAGTTCGGGTGGCCAGTTACCGTGCAAGGTCCGGCATCGGTGCCCGGCGCTGGCCAGGTGGAGTGGCCTAGCCTCGTGATCTTCGATGAGTAGCGTCCGGCGCGTGGAGGTGGCGCGCTGTAGACGCTGCAAGCCAGCTCCCTAACCTGCCACGGCGTCAACCCGGTGATGATCATGGTGGGGTTCACCGGGTACCACCTGCCACTGGACGACGAGTACCAACAGGGCGGATCATGATCTCCGGTCCCTCAACCAGCAGGGGCGGGTTCTTATGCTGACACGTTAGGTCCACAGTTTTTAGACCGCCTGCCCCTCAGAGGGCCGTTCCAGCAGGTCAGTGTGGGGTTCGAGTAAGTGCGCACCATGTGCCCTCGGGCTTGGTCAGCAGAGCTAAGCGTCTCTCCAATGACGGGTGTGATCTGTCAGGACGGCTGTAGAGCTGCGCACTCCGGTGAGTTGTTCAGGTACTTCGATCGGTGATGCTCCAAGCTGGGTATCAGTTGGTGGTGGGTCACGCCGTAGCTGGTGAACGCTCACACCACGTTCGGCCATCATCTCCTCGATCTCCCGGTAGCTCAGCGGGAACCGGTGATACAGCCACACACAGTGGCTGATGATCTCTACCGGGTGCCGGTGCCTCGTGTACAACGACAACACGGCTACCACGAGCCCATGGTGCCTCTGACCCAGGACTGACCTCACGCCGCGCGCAACCCACGTTGACAGTGTCTTTTCACTGGTACAGCGAGGCTTATTCAGCGATCTTGATCGACGGCTGATCGTTGCAGCTCAGCAGGTGTCTCACAAGATCGATAGTGCCGCCCTGAATAAGCCTCAGCGTTCTGACGTGCGCAAACCTTTACGTAAGGGTAGCTGGGCAGCTACCCTGCATAGTGATCCGCGAAAGGGGTAGGCATGTCGGACAGTGCGAAGACTCGGAAGTTCAACATTCTCTTCGACTGGTTCGATCAGAATCAGGACCGCTATCTCACCCACGACGATTTTCAGCAGATGGCCGGATTGTTTACTGGTCTACCGGGTGGTGATAACCCGGAGAACTCGCAAGCGCTGCGGGAGGCGTTCGAGAAATGGTGGAGTCTGCTGCTTGATTCAGGTGACGCTGACGCCGACGGACGAATTGGGCGAGAAGAGTTCATTAGTGTCATGAAGTCCAGTGTCACAGCACCGGGAAACTTTGAAGACGCAGTGATAAGGATTGCTGATGCTTTTATGCGTATAGTCGATACTACCGGTGACGGCTCGCTCGATTTTGATGAGTATGTACGGATGTATGATGGCCTTGGTATCGATCCGACTCATTCCAGCGATGCGTTCCGGCGGCTCGACCTCGACGGCGATGGCAAGATCAGCTACGAAGAGTTCCGGGCCGCTATCACCGAGCTTTACCTCAGTGACGACGAGAACGCACCGGGGAACTGGCTACTGGGACCGATGGGTCAGCCTGCCTAACGATCCTTGGTCACAGGCTTCTTCGCATCGGCACTCAGGACATCGGTGTCCGGCAAAGCCGGGTGGAGCCACATCCAACGGCTAGCTGCCTATCGGGCACCAGCGATGAGTCGAGTGCTTCGCCCGCGCAGCCGATGACGCCGAAGTGCCCAACCACGCCGAATTTCGCGCCGCCTTGCACGCCTACCTGCAGTGGGCAGTGGACGAGGTAGCTGTCCTACTCGCCACACGGGGCGGCGGTTCCAACAGGCCTGGCCACGCCGCGCTGGTCATGGGACGGCCTTCACATCGAACAACCTCTACCTGAGCTGGGCTGATGTACCGGCAGGCCCTGGACAGCCCACGCCCAGAATCCTCCTATCACGTCGGTGCTCCGGTGCAGCCCGAGCCTGCGCAGCGAGTCTGCGGCGAGGCTGGAGGCGTAACCCTGGGAACAGAGCACGATTACTTGGGCGTCATAGCCGGTGGCCTGGGGCAGTCGGACCGTGCACTCGGGGTCAAAGCGCCACTCCAAGTGGTTACGCTCGACTAGCAAGGCGCCGGGAACCTCCCCCTCCCTTGCACGTTGCCAGCCTGGACGAATGTCCACCAGCAGAGCACCAGCAGCAAGGGCAGCATGTGCCTGTGCGGGGGTGAGGCGCCGCAGTCTCGAGCGGGCTTGCGCCAGCATCTGATCGACACTGACGGCATCAGCTGGTCGACTCACCAATCCACCCCCGCTTTCTCCACGCTGAGGTGGCGCAGCCCCTGGGGTTCTAGCCGATAGCGGTTCATCACAGTCAAAGCCGGGGTGTAGACGTGCACGCTCACCGCGGCCACCGCACCAGTGTTGGTCACCTGGTGAACGTAGCGTGGGCCGAAGACCCGGTAGGTTCCGGTGGCCAACGCACGAGTCTCTTCCACCGGCGATCGGCCCGGCTTGAGGGCAACCACCCGTTCGGTCAGCGAACCCGTTGCGATCGCAAAGGCACCCGAGGCTGGGCCATGGTCATGCAGATCAGTGCTTTGACCGGGCAGCCACGACAGCAGCCACACCTCATGCTGTTCGACTCGTTCCCACAGCCGGTACCACCGGGTCTCGCTGCGGTAATCAACGAGGGGACGCCACCGCTCAGGGTGCGCCGCCAAATCCATGGCGAGCCTGACCGGGCTGCCGGAACGAGTGATGCCGACGTCGGGGACAGGGAGGTGAGGCACGGGGTGCATAGAGAGTTTCTCCGCGGGGTCGGTGAACCGGCCGCGTAGAAACCATCCGGAAAGGGCAAGCCATCAGGTGCACGCGGTCAGGGGGCCAGTGAGTTCACCGCGCAGGACACAGCGCGCTCGCCGTCCGACGCAAATCCACCGCAGACCGCCGGACCAGAACGAGAGTACTGCTCACGATCAGTAATCGAACCAGCTAACGCCCATTCTGGTCAAGTCACTACGCCAGACGCGACTCGGCCAGCAGCCCGCCGGACCCGTCCACCCTGGTCGGGAGACTCCCTCGCTGCGCTCCTCCTCAGGCTCGTCCGCTTGCTTGCGATGCACGACCTCCCAGGTCTTGCGCAGGTCGTAAAGCTGGTCAAGGTGTGCGAGTCCCTATCTCTTCGCGCTACGGAAGTTGCGCCGCGTCGCATCGGCTCGCCAGGGGACGGTGTCCGCTCATGCCGATGAGCTCGCGTTATGATTGATCTTCGTCGGTTCGTGTGTACCCGCGACAAGGCGATGAAAGGGCTTGAGTTCGCCTTGGGCGTCATTCAGAGACAGAGCGACGGGTCCACCGCCTGCGGTGTCACCGATGATCGGTTCGGCTTCGGCGGTGACGGTTCACCGAACTCGTCCCTAGTGTGGGTGTTGTGGCTGACATGGTGCGTTATGAGCGGGATGGACACGTCGCGATAATCACCTATCACCGACCGGACAAGCTCAACGTCATCGATCGGCAGATGCGCACCGAGCTCAATGCCGCGTTTGCTGCGTTCCGGGATGACGAGGATGCCTGGGTGGCGATCGTCACCGGAGCGGGCCGGGCGTTCTGCGCCGGGGCGGACATCCGGTCTGCGGGCGATCCCGCCGGGGAGTTCCCTGGCACGTTTTGGGAGAAGCCGACCGTCAATTCCTTCGAGAGCGGCTGGGAGATCTACAAGCCGGTGATCGCCGCGGTGAACGGGTACTGCCTGGGCTACGGGCTGACCCTGGTCAGCTGGTGCGACTTCGTCATCGCCAGCGAGCAGGCGGTCTTCGGCTACCCGGAGGTGCGGATCGGCATCCCCACGATCGTCGGTGCCATCCGGCTGCCGCAGCGGATCGGCTGGCAATACGCCATGGAGCTGCTCCTCACCGGCGAGCAGATCACCGCCGAGCGGGCCAAGGAAATCGGGCTGGTCGGCTGGATTGTGCCGCACTCCTCGCTGCTGTCGGCCGCCCGAGGGTTGGCCGAGCGGCTGCTCGCCGCCGCTCCGCTGGCCGCCCGGGCCACCAAGGAAGTGGCCCGCCGCGCCCCCGATATGTCCGCTGTGGACGCGATCCGCTTCGGTGAGACGATGCGGCTGGTGGCCAATGCCACCCAGGACGCCGCGGAAGGCCGCGCCGCCGCCCTCGAGCGCCGGCCACCGGTCTGGCGTGGCCGATGACATCGCCCCCGCTAGCCAACACGCAGACGCAGTCGGCGGTTTCTGACCAGCCTCGCGCCCGTCGCCGGCACATCGGCCCACGCGGTGTGGTGAGTGGTCGTCGGTCGCCTACGGCAGTAACACTGAGCCCGCCGAGGCGCTCGTGGCTGAGATCGTCTCCGGCGGCGGGACAGCGCGGGCGTTTAGCTCCGACATGGCAGATCCGGCTGCTCCCGAACGGTTGATCGATGACGTTGAGGCGGCTACGTCACTAGCCAGGCATTCACCATCGATGGGGGGATGTATCCCCGCTGAGCGGTCCCGTCGCGGGAGCAGGTTGGGTGCACCCGGCCGCCGTCCGCCAGGGGCATCAGGTCTTGGCACACCCAGGCCGACCCGTGTCGTGCCAGAGTTGTCGGGTGCGCATGACCTTTGTCGCCACGCTGTTGATGGTCGCGATCAGTGTGGTGGGATGCGGGGGCCACCACGCCGACACCAGCGCTGGGTCATCTCCTGATCTGTCGCGGTCGGACATCAGGGTCACCAGCTCGGAGTTCTCCGAGGGCGCTCAGCTGCCGGAGCGCTACACCTGCCACGGCGCTGGGATATCACCACCACTGCGGTTTTCGGGCGTGCCCACGGCAGCGGCCGCGTTAGCACTTATCGTCACCGACCCGGATGCACCAAGGGGCACATACACCCACTGGGTGTTATTCGACCTGCCGCCCCACGTGCACGAGTTGGCGTCGGCGAGCACCCCGCCGCAGGCTCGACAAGCAACAAACAGCGCGGGCACGATTGGCTACACGCCACCATGCCCGCCCAGCGGTACACATCACTACCACTTCACCCTCGTCGGTCTGCGCGATCGCATCGAGCTTCCCGACGGTGCCCCGCTCGACCAGACGATCCAACATATCTGGGCCCAGGCCCTAGCACACGGCACGCTGGTCGCCACGGTGACGCACCCCTGATCACCACCCGCTCACAGTGACCGCCCAGCGGCGGTGATGGCAGGTTGTCGCCGCATCGAGAGCTGCACATCACCGCCCAGCCTGGCGGGTCGCCCTGGTTCCCCACCCTGAGCCTAGCTTCGCCGCGGAGAGTCCTGTGACCCACCAAGATCGCTTTGATGGTGGCCGAGGAGGCGGGAACGGCGCGGACATCGTTGACATCTCGAACCGGCACTGGGGCGGGTAATCTGCTTGGTCGGGAACAGACGGCTTACCGTACAAGGAGGCTTATGCGAAAGCCTCCTTGAAGAAGTACAGGCCGATGGCGGCACGAAACGAGGACAAGAAGGTCTTCAGTGGCCTTCTGTAATCCGTGAAGAGAATCCGCCACGTCTTCAGATTGGCGACGGCTCGCTCGACGGGCGC
>JAFAPC010000117.1 GCA_019247305.1 Pseudonocardiales bacterium | reverse complement strand
GCTCGGGCAATCCGAGGCGCCCGCTGCTGCCGGGACGGCGGCCACCGACCCGACCGGCCTGCACCGGAACCAACGAGCTGGCGCCGCACCGCAGGTATGCCCGGCCCGGGGTGGCCTTGGCGATCCGGGCCGCGTCCGGGGCGTCGATCACGTCGGTGGACTCGGCGGCGTCGGTGACCCGCAGCGCGATCCGCAGATCGGTGTTCGCCCGGATCTCCGGGGAGACCACCCCACTGGGCCGCTGGGTGGCCAGGATCAGGTGAATGCCCAGCGACCGGCCGCGGCGAGCCAAGTCAACCAGGCCGGTGACGAAGTCGGGCAGCTCACGGACCAGCGAGGCGAACTCGTCGATCACGATCAGCAGTCGGGGCAGCGGGGGCAGCCCCGGGTTGGTCCCGGCCACCAGCAGGTAGCCCTCGATGTCGGGCGCGCCGACGTCGGCGAACAGCCGCTCCCGGCGGCGGAGCTCCGCCGAGATCGATTCCAGGGCCCGCTCGACCAGGTGGGAGTCCAGATCGGTAACCATGCCGGCGGTGTGCGGCAGGTGCACGCAGTCCTTGAACGCGCTGCCGCCTTTGTAGTCCACCAGGACGAACACCATCGCATCCGGCCGGTTGGCGACGGCGAGCGCGGCGACCAGGGTCTGCAACAGCTCGGACTTGCCCGCCCCAGTGGTGCCGGCGACCAACCCATGTGGCCCATCCCGGCGCAGGTCGATCGCATACGGACCGTCCAGGGACACCCCGAGCAGCGCCTCAGTGCTCCGCCCGCGCACCGCCCAGCGCGCGATGATCGCTTCCGGGGTCGGTGGTTCCAGCGCCAGCAGCTCCAGCAACCGGCAGGAGCCCGGCAGCGCGGCCTCCTCCTCATCGCCACTGATGTCCCGCAGCGGGGCCAACCCCCGGGCCAGCCGCTCGCACCAGGCTGGAGTGACGTACTCGGGGCGGACATTGTCCACCGGGTCCGCACCGGCCTGGCGGACCCGCAGGCTCCCCTCGGGGTCCACGACGACGGTGGCCCGGCATTCCGCGGGCAGCAGCCGCTCGTCGCCGTCCAGGCACACCGCATACACCCCGACCGAGGGACCCTCCTTCAGGATCTGGATCACTCCGGGCAGCAGTCGCAGCCGCCGGGCCCCGTCCAGGATGACCATGATGTCTGGATCGGCGAATGTCACGGCCGAGGACTCCCGCAGCGCCTTGCGCCGGGCGCTCACGATCGCGGCCAGCTCGGCCAGGCGCCGGCCGATGGTGTCGGCGTCGGTGCCGACCAGCGCGCTGGCGGACTGGGCATCAGCGGGGCGGGCGTGCGGCAGCCAGCGCACCCACTCCCAGTCTTCCCGGCCGCCGGCGTCGGTGAGCAGGTAGACCTGCAGGTCATGGGGGCTGTGCAGGACCGCGGTCTGGGCCAGCACCCGGCGGGCCAACGCCCTGGCCGTGTGCGCCGCGGCGGCGATGCCGAGCACGCCGCACTCCCGCAACCCCACCGTGACCGGCACGTCCAGCGCGGTCCAGGGCAGTGCCCGACGGTGTTCCTCGCGGGTCGGGTCGTCCAGCACCACCTGGGAGGGCAGGTCCCCGGTGCCCAGGCGCACCAGCAGGTAGTCCAGGTCCTCCCGGCGGCGCTCCCACAGTCGGCTACGCGGGCCGACCGCGGTGAGCAGCACCAGCGCCGGGTCGGGGCACTCGGCGCGGCGGGCCAGCTCCTCGGCGTGCAGGGCCGCCTTCGCCTCGGCTTCCAGGGTGGTCTTGCGCCGGAGGTACTCGGCGCGCCGCTGCCGGTAGGACTGGCGGCCCGACCGCCGGTCGGTGATGTAGTTCCCGATCACCATGACCGGGCTGAGCAGCGCGAACCCGAGATAGCTCCAGTTGCGCGGAGAAGAGAAGGACACCATGACCACGGCCAGCACGAGGGGGGTGAGGGCCATCAGGATCGGCAGCGGCCGGCGCTCGCCCTGGGTTGGTGGCTGCGGAATCCGGAACCGGGTCGCCCGCGACGGCGGGCGCAGCCGGGGCGGCCGGTTGTAGTCCAGGCCGCCGCCGTCCTCCGAGGGTTGCACCGCCGCATCCGGTGGTGCTGGGGTGGCGAGCTCCAGGACGGTCCAGCCCACCGCGAGCTGAGCACCGAGCGGCCACGGCGCGCCTCCGGTGAGCCGCTGGCCGTCCAGCCAGGTCGGTAGGTCCGTTCTCGGCGTCACCACGGCGGTACCGTCCGCGGTTATCTCTACCATTACGGCAGCCGGTGCCAAGCTGGGATCCTCGATGCCGACGGCGGCCCCCGGATCGCCACCGATGTGCGCGACCCCGCGGTCCAGCCGGAACACCCCGCCCGCGTCGGGGCCGCTGACCACCCGGATCTCGGCCAGACCGGCCGGCTCCGGCTGCGGGCAACCAGCTGGGTCGTCCAGGCTGACTAGGACACCCTCGCGCAGCGGGGTGGCGGACAGCGGCAGCTGCGGATCCACCGCGGCGCCCTCGACGTAGAGGGTCGCCCTTGGCGAGCCTGGCCGCAGCAGCCCGGTGAGCGCGGCGCCAACCCGGCTCGCCGTCGCCTCCGGCGCAGCGTCGAGGACGACATCGGCGCGTCGGCGCGCCGCCGGGTCGATGACCGTGAACGTCAGGCGCACCCCTGTCTCCTCCGCAGCACGTCGCTTACCCTAGGCACCTCCCGGATCGAGGAACTCCGAACCCCGGAATGCGGTAAGCTAGGAGGGCAACGTTGACTGTGCGCCACCGCGCGGTACGTTCAGTGATCGAACTGGATAACCCGGAGGTTGGCGTGCCTACAGTTGATCACCCGGCGAAGTCAGCTCGCCCTCCTGAGCCGACAGGAAGCCCGACCGCCCGCCGCATCATGTTGGGGGCTCGGCTACGCCGGCTGCGGGAGGCTGCCGACATCTCGCGCGCAGAGGCCGGCTTCGCCATCCGTAGCTCCGAGTCGAAGATCAGCCGGCTCGAGCTCGGCCGAGTCAGCTTCAAGCCACGGGACGTGGCTGACCTGCTCACCATGTACGGAGTGTCGGACCCCGGCAAGCGCGAGGCGTTCCTCGATATGGTCACCCGGTCCAACGAGCCCGGCTGGTGGCATCGCTTCAGCGATCTGGTGGCCGACTGGTTCCAGGACTACCTCGGGCTGGAGGAGTCGGCTTGCCGGATTCAGGCGTGGGAGCAGCAGTTCATCCCTGGCCTGATGCAGACTGAGGACTACGCGAGGGCGATCACCGGCCACGGTTGGTCTCCCATACCGAGCGAGGATGTGCAACGCCACATCGCGGTGCGGACGCACCGACAGGAGCTACTCAGCCGGCCGAATCCCCCCAAGTTCTGGGCCGTCATCGATGAGTCCGTCCTGCACCGGCCGATCGGTGGCCGTGAGGTGCTGCGGGCCCAGGTTGATCATCTTCTTCGGATCACCAAGCAGCCCCACATCACCCTGCAGGTGTTGCCGTACCAGTTCAGTGGGTATGCCGCTGAGGGCTCGTTTAACATGCTGCGCTTCGCTGAGCCAGACTTGCCGGATGTGGTCTATATCGAGCACCTCAGCGGCGCGCTCTACCTGGACAAGAGAGCCGACACCGAGCTGTACGGCCGGGTCTTCGATCGGTTGACAGTGGACGCCCAAACTCCCGACCAGACCCGGCAATGGCTGATGAAGATGCGTGCCGAGATGTAGGGTGGCACCATTGTTCAGGGTTTGCGCCCGACTGCTCCGACGATGCAGTGCTGCACCGGGTCCAGCGGTTTGATCCGCGGACCGTCGGGCCACCAGTCGGCGCACCGGACCAGGCCGGGGTCAACCAGTTCCAAGCCCGGGAACATACCCGTTATCTCAGCGCGGGTGCGAAATGCCCCGCTGCCCATCGGACTGTGCAGAAATACCTGTTCCATCTTCCGGGCGAGCTCGCTCAGCTCGGGGGCGGTCTCCGGGTCGAAGAAGTGGCTGATCGCCACGTAGGAACCCGACGGCAGGGCATCGATGTATTCGGTCATGATGCTCTGCGGGCTGCGCTCACCGTCGTAGTGGTGCAGCGTCCCCAGTTGGAACAGTGCGATCGGCTCGGAGAAGTCCAGGTACTTGCGGACGACCTGGTCATTGAGGACCTTGTCGGGTTGGAAGATGTCGGCGGCGCTGAAGTGGGTTTGGTCGTTTTCCTCGAGCAGCGCCCGGCCGTGTGCGAGGACAACCGGATCATTATCGACATAGACCACGCGGGCGTCCGGCTGGATTCGCTGGGCGACCTGGTGAGTGTTCTCTGCCGTGGGCAGTCCTGACCCGCAGTCGAGGAACTGGGTGATGTCGGTCTGGCTGGCGATGAATCGGGTCACCCGGATTAGGAAATCCCGGTTGTCGGTGCCAAGTCTGACGGCCTCCGGTGCGACCTGCTGGACCTGCCGTAGGACCAGGCGGTCGATCTCGTAATTGTCCTTGCCGTTCAGGAATGCATCGTAGACTCGGGCGATGCTCGCCTTGGTCGTATCGATGTAGGATGATGCGGGATGATCCAGTGACGGGACATTGGTGCTGATCATCGAGAACCTCGCAAGCGTTGTGGCGTGGGCTTAGACGCAGTCGAGCGTAAGCGGAGCGGTCGCGAGCGGTAAACCATGGGTGCGGCGTTGACGCTGCGCGACCGCGCGATACATTTTCCGGTCCGGTTGGGGACACCGGGGGTAGGAGCGGGCGAAGGCTCGGTCATCACGGCGTCACCACGGCCGCGCCTGGCGCAGCCGCCGGTTGCCCGCGACGGCGTGTGCTGAAAGCTCCAGCGACGCGGGTCTGCCGCAGCGCAGCCAGCCCCTTCCGTCGGTCCCTGCCACGGCCGCCTCCCGTCCCCCGCCTTGCGCAGATGCACGTGCATTGACGTATGCACCTGCACACGCTACGGTCGTGCCAGTGCACACGCAGGTGCACTCGTCGGGGATTGAAGGGAGCGAGGGGAGGGTGGTGGTTCTATGGCCCAGTTAGTTCGCAACGGCATACCAGCCGCACGGCTTGGCGGGGTGACGTGGCGTAAGAGCACCCGCAGTGGCCAGCTCGGCTGCTGTGTGGAGGCTGCGGCACTGGCTACTGGAGGTGTGGCGATACGCAATTCCCGTTACCCGAGTGGACCCGCCCTGGTCTTCACCCGCGATGAGATGGCTGCGTTCGTGACTGGTGCCAAGGAGGGCGAATTCGACGAGTTCGTCAGGTGAGCCGGCCTCCAGCATCGTGGTGTGACGCTGGAGACCGGCGTGTCCCCTCGGTAGCACCCCGAGGGTGACGCGCTGAATAGTACCAACCGGCAGGGGGGACCGGGTGCCGGTGCGGGGTCACGGCGGACCAGCCGGTCATGCTGGTCCGGCATGCAGCCGGGTTGACCGGCCGGGCTGCCCGCACCGCGCACCCGGTTGGATCACCGCCGCAACGTGTAGCGGTACCTGCGCCCATTCCCCAACAGCCGGTGATCTCAGCTGGTCGTTGGGGGTCGCTCCACAAGCTGGCTGAGGTAGAGCTGCTCGCCAAGCTTGCCGATCAACTCAAGGTTGGTCTCAAGGTAGTCGATGTGCTCTTCCTCATCGGCGAGGATGCGCTCGAAGAGGTTGGCGGTGGTGATGTCGCCCTTCTCCCGGCACATCGTGATACCGGGACGCAGCCGCTCAACGACTTCCATCTCGACGGCGAGATCCGCCTCGAACTGCTCTCGTACGGTCTGCCCAATCCGCAGCGGGAGCAGCTTCTGGTAGTTCGGGAGGCCCTCAAGGAACAGGATCCGGTCGGTGATCCGCTCTGCGTGCCGCATTTCGTCGAGGGACTCCGACCGGGTACGCTCGGCGAGCTTGGTGAAGCCCCAGTTGGCCTGCATCTTGGCGTGCAGGAAATATTGATTGATGGCGGTCAGCTCACTGGTGAGCTGCTCGTTGAGCAACGCGAGGACCTCATCATCGCCGCGCATGGCATACACCCCCTCCGGATCGAGCCCTGGGTGATCGCGACGTTACCCGCGCTGAGCGGGGTTGTCACGGTAGGTGAGCCTGGCCTGAGCAGGGAGTATCCAGACTGAGAGAAATATAGAGATCAGGCTCGGCGGTGAACCCCAGTAGTTCAGATCCCCGAGTAGTCAGGCCCCCGAGTGGTCAAGCCTTGAGTGCTCAGGGCCTGAGTGGTCGAGCACTGCGCTGCAGTGGGCTGCCCACCTCGTCGCACGGGCGCCGAGCAGGGCGACGATCTTTCCGACGCAGGAGCCGCACCCAGTTCCGGCCGCGCAGGCCTTGACCACGTCCTTGACGGTGCACGCCCCATCGTCAATGCACCCGATCACCTCAGCCTCGGTCACCGCCCGGCAGATGCAGACGTACATGGCTCCATTGCCCCGCGATCGAGTGGTAAGGCAAGGCTAAGCAGAACAGATCATCGGGCTGGTGTCCAGCCCCTACCTGCAACCTTCAACTGAGCTTCAACTGCCTGAACCCTCGGCTGGTTCGACCCCGCCGCGTTGACCCGGATCGGCAAACACCTGCCAGCCAACCTCAACCCGGCTGGCACCAAACTTAGATCAACTAGGTTTTCGAAGCTTCGATGTTTGCGTTACGTTCACCCAGGGCCTGCCGTGGGCGGGCCCGCTCCAGGTCTGCGGGCTCGGTGTTTGGCCAGCCATGGGGGAGTGGCCCGGCCGTTCAGGATGGTGGTTGGAGCCCGGTGCAGCGGGTGGCGGCAGTGTGTCGATCCTGACCGCAGGTCCTCCCGGGAGCGTGGCTGCCGTCGGGTCGGTCACCCCAAGCCCCGCTCGGCTGCCCTACTTGGCGTCTCCCGCCTGGGAAGATCGCTGTTTGTGGTGTGCCACGAGCATGCAGGGAGGTTCGGATGTGAAGGTCTGAGTCTTCGTGTGTGGTGCTGTGCTGGTGATGGAGGTGGGCCCTCCGGGACCGCTCTGCAGGG
>JAFAPC010000061.1 GCA_019247305.1 Pseudonocardiales bacterium | reverse complement strand
GGCGGCGACCTCGTTCGCGGCGTGCACCTGCGCGCACAGTTCGACTACTTGGTCTTTCGTGAAGCCTGTTGTATGATACATGCTAGGCGGCTCGTTTCTGAGGATTGAGTATGGTGACCCAATTCTTTCGAGAAACGAGCCGTCCGCAATGGAGGCGCACCGGGAGAGAAGCGATTATTTACTGCGTGAATAACCCTCCAGGTTCAGCATACCGACCATACTGGTCAGTGTCGGCGAACGGTGCGGTCGCTGAGCTCGACCGAGATAGGCCCAGCCTCAGATCGCCGAGAGCCCGCACCAGGTGATCCGTAAGCTTGTCCTCCGTGTTGGTGTTAGCGCTGGATACAGCAACTCCCGCGGTGACCGCCGGGCTGCTGCGACTGCCCTCGGTGGGCTGCCCGGAGGTCCTCGCCGAGCAGGTCACCGTGGCGGCCCGCTCGCACGGCGAGCTGCTCATGCCCTCGGTGTGCGCGGTGTTGGCGAGCGTGCAGGTGTCGATGAGTGAACTCGACGCGGTGGTGTGCGGGGCAGGTCCGGGTCCGTTCACCGGACTGCGGGTCGGCATGGTCACCGCTGCGGCGCTGGGCGATGCCCTCGGCGTCCCGGTGTACCCCGTGGGAAGCCTGGACGCGATCGCCTACCGAGCGGGTGCCGGCAGCCCGCTGCTGGTGGTGAGCGATGCTCGACGTCGGCAGGTGTACTGGGCGCGCTACGACTCCTCCGGTGCCCGCATCGAGGGCCCCGAGCTGGGCCGGCCGGCTGACCTGCTGTCCCCGGGCGTGTCTCGGGTGGCCGGCGCCGCCGAGGTCCTGGAGCTGGAGGGGCTGGAGGTGGTGGCGCCCCGGTACCCCGACTCAGCGGGCCTTCTTGCCGTGGTGGCGACGGCGGTGCGCACCCACGCACCGCCGGCCCCGCTCACCCCGTTGTACCTCGCCCGCCCCGACGCGCTGGAACCCGGGCCGCGCAAGCGGGTGACGCCGGTATGAGTGTTCTGATCGGACCGATGTCACCTGCCGAGGCGGTGCGCTGCGCTGAACTGGAGCACGTGCTGTTCGACGGCGAGGACCCCTGGGAGCCAGAGGTGTTCCTGGAAGCCCTGGCCGCGGGTCATCATTACCTTGCCGCCTGGGAGGGTGAGGCGCTGGTGGGCTATGTGGGTGTGGTCCGCTTCGGCAGCGAGGCGGAGATCCACACTCTCGCGGTCGCCCCGGCGTATCAGCGCCGCGGGATCGGCCGGGCCCTGTTGCGGGCCGCCCTGGACCATGCCATCGGGGCCACGGTGTTCCTTGAGGTCCGCACCGATAACGAGTCGGCGATCCAGTTGTACTGCAGCGAGGGGTTCAAGATGATCGGTATCCGCCGCGGGTATTACCGGCCCAGCGGAGCCGACGCGTTCACCATGCGTCGGCCGGCCCACCCACCACGACGGGATCAACAGTGACTACGGGAATCGTGCTGGGCATCGAGTCTTCCTGCGACGAGACCGGGGTCGGCGTCGTGCGGCTCTCGGGCGACGGGACGCTCACGCTGCTGGCCGACGAGATCGCCTCCAGCGTGGAGTCCCATGCCCGGTTCGGCGGCGTGGTGCCCGAAGTGGCGTCTCGGGCCCACCTGCAGGCGATGGTGCCCACGGTGCGCCGCGCGCTGCAGGCCGCCGGTGTCACACCGTCGGCGGTGGACGCGGTGGCGGTGACCGCGGGGCCGGGGCTGGCTGGCGCGCTGCTGATCGGGGTGGCCGCGGCTAAGGCGTACGCGACGGCCTGGGGCGTGCCACTCTATGGGGTCAACCACCTCACCGCGCATGTCGCGGTGGACACGCTGGAGCACGGTCCGCTGCCCCCTGCGCTGGCCCTGCTGGTCTCCGGCGGGCATTCCAGCCTGCTGGAAGTCTCATCCCTGCTGGAGCCGGTGCACCCGCTGGGTGCTACCGTCGATGACGCCGCCGGGGAAGCCTTCGACAAGGTGGCCCGGCTGCTGGGATTGGGTTTCCCCGGCGGGCCATTCATCGACCGGGCCGCCCAGGACGGGGATCCGAGCAGCGTCCGATTCCCCCGTGGCCTCAGTGGCCCCGGCGATGCGCGCTACGACTTCTCGTTCTCTGGGCTCAAGACCGCGGTCGCCCGGCATGTCGAGGCGCTGGGCCGCCAGGGGCTCACCGTGCCGGTCGCCGACGTGGCGGCGGCCTTCCAGGAGGCCGTGGTGGACGTGCTCACCGCCAAGGCGATCCGGGCTGCCACCGATCGGGGGATCGACACCCTGCTCATCGGGGGTGGGGTCGCCGCAAACTCCCGGTTGCGTGCGCTGGCCCAGCAGCGCTGCGCAGCGGCCGGGTTGCGGCTGCGGGTGCCCCGAGCGCGGCTGTGCACCGACAACGGTGCGATGGTGGCCGCGCTCGGGGCGCACCTGCTCGCCGCTGGCACGCCCCCCTCCCCGCTCGACATTCCCGCCGACCCAGCCCTGCCGGTCACCACCTCGCTGGTGGGCGGCGCGCCTTTCTCACCACCGCAGTCGGCTTCGGACCACCCCAGTTGATCCCTGAGGGCCGGCGCAGTACTCTGCCGATTGGCACTCTGGCCCCCAGAGTGCCAGCAACGGCCCGGGCCGCCTCGACACCCGCGACGGCGGGGTGGCCGCAGCCAGCGTCAGACAACCCGCCAGCTCTTCGAAGACCCCAGAAAGTGGAGGTCACACCGTGGCGAGCGTGAATATCAAGCCGCTCGAGGACAAGATCGTCGTTCAGGCCAGCGAGGCTGAGACGACGACCGCGTCCGGTATCGTTATCCCGGACACCGCCAAAGAAAAGCCCCAGGAAGGCAAAGTACTCGCGGTGGGCCCCGGCCGGTTCAATGACAGCGGGACCCGTATCCCGGTGGATGTGAACGTCGGTGACGTCGTCATCTACACCAAGTACGGTGGCACTGAGGTCAAGTACAACGGCGAGGAGTACCTGATTCTCTCCGCGCGTGATGTGCTTGCTGTTGTCAACTGACGGTTCGACTGTCGATATTAATTGACGGTTCGGCCGTCGAACATAACCGCCCCGCGGCCCCTCCGGGGGCCAGCGGGGCGGTCCCGCATCGGGTCCTGGCTAATCCTGTGCAGGGCCCCCAGGCCTATTCGGAGTCCCTCCGCGAGAAAGGCAGACAATGCCCAAACAGATCACGTTCGACGAGACGGCGCGGCGGGCGCTGGAGCGCGGAGTTGACCAGCTCGCCGACGCGGTCAAGATCACTCTCGGTCCGCGTGGCCGGCACGTGGTGCTGGAAAAGAAATACGGCGGCCCGTCGATTACCAACGACGGGGTGACGATCGCGCGCGAGATCGAGCTGGCTGACCCTTATGAGAACCTCGGCGCCCAGCTCGTCAAGAGTGTGGCGACGAAAACCAACGATGTCGCCGGTGATGGCACGACCACCGCTACCGTGCTGGCGCAAGCGATGGTCCGGCGGGGCCTCCAGAACGTGGCCGCTGGCGCCAACCCCACCGCGCTCGGGCGCGGCATCGCCGCGGCTGCGGACGCCCTGGCTGCCGCGTTGGTGGCCAAGGCAACATCGGTGAGTGGCCAGCAGGCGATCGCCCAGGTAGCCACGGTGTCGTCCCGTGATGAAAAGATCGGGGCCCTGATCGGCGAGGCGATGACCAAGGTCGGCGAGGACGGCGTCATCACCGTGGAGGAGTCCTCCACGATGGCGACCGAACTGGAGATCACCGAGGGTATCGCGTTCGACAAAGGCTATATCTCGCCCTACTTCATCAACGACCCGGAGCGGATGGAGGCGGTGCTGGACGAGGCTTACATCCTGCTACACCGCGACAAGATTTCCTCGATTCAGGACCTGCTGCCGCTGCTGGAGCAGATCAGTCAGGCCGGCAAGCCGCTGCTCATCGTGGCTGAGGACGTCGAAGGTGAGGCGCTGTCCACCCTGGTGGTCAACGCGATCCGCAGGACCCTCTCCGTGGTGGCAGTCAAGTCGCCGTTCTTCGGTGATCGCCGTAAGGGGTTCATGGACGACCTCGCCGTCGTCACGGGTGCTCAGGTGGTCAACCCTGAGGTCGGTCTCAAGCTCTCCGAGATCGGGCTGGAAGTACTCGGTCAGGCCCGGCGCATCGTAGTGACCAAGGACGCCACCACCATCGTCGATGGCGGGGGCGAGCAGACCGACGTCGACGCCCGCGCCGCGCAAGTTCGTCGCGAGATCGAGGCGACCGATTCGGACTGGGACCGCGAGAAATTGCAGGAACGGCTGGCGAAGCTCGCTGGTGCGGTCGCGGTCATCAAGGTCGGGGCGGCCACCGAAATCGAGCTCAAGGAGCGCAAAGCCCGGATCGAGGACGCGGTGGCGGCCGCGAAGGCAGCCGCTGCGGAAGGCATCGTGCCGGGTGGCGGTGTGGCGCTGCTGCACATCGCCGAGTCAGTCGGTGATCTCGGATTACGCGGCGACGAGGCTACCGGCGTCGCGATCGTGCGGGCCGCGAGCGCCGCTCCCGCGCACTGGATAGCAACCAACGCCGGCTTTGAGGGGTCTGTGGTGGTCGCCAAGATCCGTGACGCGCAGTGGGGCCACGGTTTCGACGCACAGGCGCAGACGTACTGTGACCTGGTTGCCGCAGGCATCGTCGACCCCGTGAAGGTGACCCGCTCGGCGATCGTCAACGCGGCTTCCGTTGCCCGGATGGTGCTCACGACCGAGAGCGCGGTAGTCGACAAGCCAGTGAAGACGCCCCCGGCGGGGCAGGGCCATGGGCACGGTCACAGTCACGGGCACGGCCCAGGTTTGTGAGCCCGCGCGGCTGTGTGGGATCTGCGGGGGTCTGGGCAGGACGCGCCTCGTTAGCCCGCGCGCACTCCCCCGCGGCGCTCCAACCAACACGTCACGACGGCTCCGCACGTCTCCAGATACCGGCGCGGAGCCATCGTGACACTCCTCGAGAGCCGTAATGTCCTAATTATCCGTGTTCACGGTACTGCCGTGATCCGCTCACACTCGGTAGAGTGAGCGTTGCTCCACATCGGTGATAGTGGCCGGCCGGAGTGGTGCCGCGTCGGCCCTTGATGGGAATCCATCAGATCGTGTCAAGTTCCGGCTCGGCACGACCGATAGGGAGGTGGGCACATCAGTTGGCTGCAGGAGAGGAGTCCTTCCGTGACCGCAGTTCTCATCTGCGATGACCGGCGAAGCGTCCGTGAGGGGCTCACTCGGGTGATGTCCGCGGTCCCCGGTGTCGCCCGGATCGACTGTGTGGCACATGGTGATGAGCTGTTGGCTCGGTACTCTCGGCAGCCGGTGGATGTCGTGCTGGTCGGTACCCAGCGTGCGATGCCGGCTGGTGTGGAGGCCACCCGTCGGCTGGTGTCGGCGCACCCCCAGGCCAACGTCATCGTGTTCGGTGCGCCGGACGATGCGGGCAGCATCGCCGCCGCGATCGCTGGCGGTGCCCGCGGCTATCTGCGCTGGGATGCCTCGCGTCCAGAGCTTGTCGCGGCACTCGCCCACACGCTGGCCAGCACGTCGGTGCCGGCCCCGCGCCCCCCGTCCGACCCCGGTGTGCAACTCACCGAGCGAGAGCTTCAGGTACTGCGCGGGATGAGCCAGGGCAAGAGCAACGGGCAGATCGGTCGAGAGCTGTACCTGTCCGAGGATACCGTGAAAACCCATGCCCGCAGACTGTTCCGCAAGCTCGGTGTGCGGGATCGTGCTCAGGCCGTCGCGCACGGTTTCCGGCGCGGTCTGGTGGCCTGAGCCGCAGGTGGTAGTCCCGGGTGGCCGGTGAGTACTGTCCACTCGGGCACTGTGTCAACGGGTGCTGGGCCGCCAATGGGTACGGGGCAATCGGGGCTGGGCGCATGGCCGCTAGCGACGCTTGGCCGCTAGGCGAATGGGTGCTGGGCGAACGCTAGAGCGCTGGGCAAATGCGGCCGGTGGTATCGTCATCGGCCCTTTGTGCTGTCTTTTCTGGGGTCCTGGTCGCCGCGCAGCCCTCCCACATTCCTCCGCTGATCCGTCTACCACTACGGTTGCCCGTGAGGTGTCCGTGTCTCGGGGTGGTGATGGATGGTCGGGACCACGGAGTGGCCACCGCCGGCCGGCGCTGCGCCCGGCCGGTCCTTCGTCGTAACGGCAGGGCTGCATTCTGCGATGACCGCTGTGGAGGACGACCTCGACGTCCTGGTGGGTGCCGCCGCCAACGGTGAACGATATGCCGTTGAGGTTCTGCTCCGCCGGATCCGTCCTCTCGTGGTGCGGTACTGCCGTGCCCGCGTCGGCGGCCAGGAAAAGGCATTCGCCTCGGCGGATGATGTAGCCCAGGAGGTGTGTCTCGCGGTGCTCACGGCCCTGCCCAGTTACCGCGACCAAGGCCGGCCGTTTCTTGCCTTCGTGTACGGCATCGCCGCGCATAAGGTGGCCGACTCATACCGGTCCTCAGCCCGCAATCGCGACGATCCGGTCCCGGATGTTCCCGATAGCCAGGACCTGGCCGACGGACCGGAGGCTCAGGTGATGCACGGTGAGTTCGCCGGGTGGATGGCCAAGCTGCTGGACACTCTACCGGACAAGCAGCGCGAGATTCTCCGGCTGCGGGTCGTGGTGGGGCTCTCGGCGGAGGAGACCGCCGAGGCCGTTGGCTCGACGCCGGGCGCGGTCCGGGTGGCGCAGCATCGGGCTCTGGGTCGGTTGCGCGGTGTCCTGGCTTCCGAGGGGGTGATCTGAGTGTCTAGGCGAGACGACTTTCCCCGTGCCGGCTACGCCGACGAGGATCCCCATGAGATGCCTGTTGACCTGGCCGCCGTGCAAGCCGACGATGCCCTGCTGGACCTGATCGGCCGGGCTGGGCACACCGCGAGCGGCACCGACGACGCGTTGACGCACATCTTGGCAGCGTGGCGCCGGGAGGTTCATGCCGAGCCGTTCGCAGAGCTGGTGGACACCAACACGGCTTTGGAGGTGATCCGTGCCGCCTGCCAGCCACCGCAGCGCCGTCATCCGGTGTTCGGCTCGATCGCCGCGGCCGCAGCCGTGCTGGTGATTGCCTTCTCTGCCGTGGGTCTGGTCGCCAAGTCCGCGCGACCGGGCGATCCCTTGTGGGGCGTAACCCAGGTGCTTTACAGCGACTATGCCCGCTCGGTGGAGACGGCGGCTGCGGTCCGGACCGAGCTCAATGAGGCCAGGACAGCGCTGAAACAGGGCAATCCCGAGCGGGCCCGGGAGTCACTGCAACGCGTTCAGAAACAACTCCCGGCAATCGGTGAGGCTGAGGGCCGCACCGATCTCACCGCACGCCACCGTCAGCTCGAGCAGATGCTGAATGAGCCGCCGGGCGCCGACTCCACGAACCTGCCCGGAGCGAACCTGCCCGGTGCCTCGACGTTCCCGCCCGCTGCGCCCCACAGTCACAGGCGCGTACCAAGCATGTCTCCGAAACCCAGTGAACCGCCCGCATTTAGCGACTCAACCCCAGAGCCGAATTTGACCCCAGGGCCAAACTCAACCCTAGGGCCAAACCTCACCCCAGGGCCAAATTCAACCCGAGGGCCAAACTCAACCACTGAGCCGCCCAATAGTCCGGACGTGGCGCGGCCCAACCGGATTCCTCCCGGCCGGGACCATCCGGGCCGGGGTTACCTGGGCCCGGACGGCGGCTCGCCAGATATTGGTCCCCCAGACGTTGGCCCCTCGGGCGCCGGTCCCTCAGGGAGCGCCGCTGCGGGCGGTGCTACCGCAGGGGGCAATCCCAAGGGCGGTCGTGTTGCGGGCGGAGCTACCGCGGGTGGCGCTGCGGCGGACAAAGATTTCCCGGGCGGGGGAACTGCGGAGGGTGCTATCCCCGGTGGCGGCGGTCCGGCGGTCAACGGCTCGCCCAACGGTGACCCCGCCGGTAGCCACTCATCACGACGGAGCCACCTCAGGGACACCCCACCGACTGGCCCGGTGCCCCCGGGTTGTGATCGCGACGGCCCGCAGCCTCCCTACTGCGGCGGCTGAGGCCTGCTGGGACTCAGGCCTGCTGGGGGTGAGACTGCTCAGCAGTCATGATCAACGAGTACCGCGTCGGTGTACCCACGGCAGTATTCCCAGCTGACGTACCCATCGGGGTCGGGGTTGTAGGCAGGTTCGTGCGGGCGCATCCGGCCGACTTCGAGCAGCTGCTGCAGAGTAGCCCGCAGCAAGTGCCAGTCGTGGTAGTGCTGCTCAGCGCAGTCGGGGCATTCCACCATGATCCCGCGTAGTCCGCGAGGCGCGAGCAGCGCCTGGTAGACGGTCAGATCGCTCAGGTCGGCGAGCAGCCCAGCCCGCTCCTCGTCATCGAGTGGTTCACCAAGGGCATCAGCGTGATCATCCAGGGCTTCCAGCGTCAGAGCCGGGTCCTCCGGGTCATCAGCGAACGGGTCGGGGGGAAGGGAGTCGTGCGCCACGGCTGGCACCGTACCCGCCCGGTCCGTGGCCCCGGGTGGATGGCCCCCCGGTGGATGGCACTCGGGGGGATGGCCTGCGACGAACATACTGGGACAGACACCTGGGACGGATACGATCGTCGCATGACCAGCGAACTCACCGCACCCACCTTCCCGTCAAAGTTCGCGCTCCTCGGTCTGACCTTCGATGATGTCCTGCTGGTTCCCGCCGAGTCCGACGTCGTGCCCGCTGAGGTTGATACATCAACCAAGTTGTCCCGCAATATCACGCTGCGGGTGCCGCTGCTGTCCTCGGCGATGGACACGGTGACCGAGGCGCGGATGGCCATCGCGATGGCCCGCCACGGCGGAATGGGGGTCCTGCACCGCAACCTGCCGGCGCAGGAGCAGGCCGCGCAGGTCGAGATGGTCAAGCGGTCCGAGGCCGGTATGGTGACCGACCCGGTGACCTGCCTGCCGGAGGACACCCTGGCCCACGTGGACGCGCTGTGTGCCCGCTACCGGATCTCCGGAGTGCCCGTCACCGATTCCGCGGGCGTGCTGGTGGGCATCATCACCAACCGGGACATGCGCTTTGAGGTCGACTACTCCAAGCGGGTCGCCGAGGTGATGACCAAGCCGCCGCTGATCACCGCGCAGGTGGGGGTCACTGCGGACGCGGCACTGGGTCTGCTGCGCCGAAATAAGATCGAAAAACTCCCGATCGTCGACGGGCAGGGCAGGCTGCGCGGCCTGATCACCGTCAAGGACTTCGTGAAGACCGAGCGCTACCCGTTGGCCACCAAGGATCCCGACGGACGGCTGCTGGTCGGCGCCGCGATCGGGGTCGGCGAGGACGCCAAGCAACGGGCCGCTTTGCTGGTCGAGGCTGGGGTGGACGCGCTGGTGGTGGACACCGCGCACGGGCACTCTCGGGGAGTGCTGGAGATGATCAGCCTGCTCAAGGCCGAGTTCGGCGTCGCGGTTGACGTCATCGGCGGTAACGTGGCCACCCGGGCTGGGGCGCAGGCGCTGATTGACGCCGGTGCGGACGCGGTCAAGGTCGGGGTCGGTCCTGGTTCTATCTGTACCACCCGGGTGGTGGCCGGCGTGGGCGTGCCGCAGATCAGCGCTATCTTCGAGGCGGACCGGGCGTGCCGTCCCGCGGGTGTTCCGGTGATCGGTGACGGCGGTATCCAGTTCTCCGGGGACATCGCCAAGGCCATTGTCGCCGGAGCCAGCACGGTGATGTTGGGCAGCTTGCTGGGCGGCACCGCCGAGGCGCCGGGAGAGCTGATCCTCGTCGATGGCAAGCAGTACAAGACCTATCGCGGAATGGGCTCGGTGGGCGCCATGGCCTGCCACGGCAATCGCTCGTACTCCAGGGACCGCTACTTCGCCGACGACGTGCTCTCCGACGACAAGTTGGTGCCCGAGGGCATCGAGGGGCGGGTGCCGTTTCGGGGGCCGCTGTCGCTGGTGGCCCACCAACTGATCGGTGGCCTGCGGGCGGCGATGGGCTATGCCGGTGCCGCGACCATCCCGGCGTTGCAGAATGCGCAGCTGGTGCAGGTCACCTCGGCGGGTTTCCGGGAGGGTCATCCACATAACATCACCATGACGGTCGAGGCCCCGAACTACGCGATGCGCTGACGATGCCCGATCTAGTCGACATCGGGATGGGTCGCACCGCGCGGCGCGCCTATGGCTTCGATGACGTCCACATCGTGCCCTCGCGGCGCACCCGTTCCTCCCGGGAGATCTCCACCGCCTGGCAGATCGACGCTTACCGGTTTGAGATCCCCCTGGTGACGCATCCCACCGACGCGATCGTCTCACCAGCGATGGCGGTCCGGATCGGTCAGCTCGGTGGGCTGGGGGTGCTCAATGCCGAGGGGCTGTGGGCCCGCCACGCCTGCGTCGACAAGCTGCTGGTGCAGCTCGCCTCCGTGGTGGGCGAGGCCGGCGAGACGGCGGCGGTACGGCTGCTGCAGCAGTGGCACGCAGCCCCGATCCGCCCCGAGCTGCTCACCGAGGCGATCGGCCAGATGGCCCAGGCCGGGGTGACGGTGGCCGCCCGGGTCAGCCCACAGCATGCCCGGGACCTGGCCCCTGGTCTGGTCGCCGCCGGGGTCGAGATCCTCGTCGTGCAGGGCACCATCGTCTCAGCCCAGCACGTCTCCCGGGACTGTGAGCCGCTCAACCTCGTGGAGTTCATCGCGTCGCTGGACGTCCCGGTGATCGCCGGCGGAGTGGGGGACTACCGCACCGCGCTGCATCTGATGCGCACCGGGGCGGCTGGCGTCATCGTCGGCCATGGGGCGGGTGCGAGCACATCCACCGGCGAGGTACTCGGCATCGGGGTGCCGATGGCCACCGCGGTCGCCGACGCCGCAGCCGCCCGGCGGGACTACCTCGACGAGACCGGTGGGCGCTACGTGCACGTCATCGCCGACGGCGGGATGCGCACCAGCGGCGACATCGCCAAAGCGATCGCCTGTGGGGCGGACGCGGTGATGCTCGGTGAACCGCTGGCCGCCGCGGCCGAGGCACCCGGCAACGGCTGCTACTGGACGGCCGCCGCCGCGCACCCGTCACTGCCGCGCAGCCAGGTCACCAAGGTCCCCGAGAGCGCGATCGGCATCGACACGCTGCTCTTCGGCCCCTCCTCCGACCCCCGCGGCACGGTGAACCTCTTCGGCGCGTTGCGCCGTGCCATGGCCAAAACTGGATACTCCGAACTCAAAGAATTCCAGAAAGTCGGCCTCACCATCCGGTCCTAAGGTGCACCGGCTCGGTGAGCGAGACACCATCGGCTCGCCAACGTCGATCGTCATAGGCTCGCCGCGCTCCCACTCAAGGAGGACATCCTCGTCACTGAGCTGTTCGTACTGCCACGCGAGGTGCTCGATCTCGCCCTCAGAGAGGTACTTCGTCGTCATCGCTTCATCCTCGTATACCCGCCCTGACCACTTGCTGTATAGCACCACTACACTTACTCTTGTGCCCAAGTCACCCAGCCTGAAGTACTCGCAGGCCGCGCGCCGTTTACGTGATCTCGGCGCGCACCTCGCCCGACAGGGCGGCGAACACGAGATCTGGCGATGTGGCTGGGGTGAGCACCAGACGGCGCTGCCCCGGCACACCGTGTCGTCGTATGTGGTGGGCCAAATTGGCAAGCAGATGCCGTGCCTGGGAGAGGAGTGGTGGCGATGAGCCTCACCAGTGTGCGCACTTATACGGTTCAGGTTTTCCGGGACAGTGGGTCCTGGATCTTAGAGGTCCCGGAGTTACGCGCCGTCGGCCAGGCTCGGACGCTGACGAGCGCGGGAGACACCGCGCGGGAACTGGTGGCGCTGTGGCTGGACGTCCCTGTTGATCAGGTCCAGGTGGTGCTCGACTACCGCCGTATCGACCCGGAGGCGATCGAGTTGGCGGCGGGGGCACGCCGGGAGCAGGCCAGGGCAGAAGAGCTGAGCCGGGGCGCGGCGCGGCGTCTGCGGCAGGCCGCGCGGCGGCTGGTGCACACCGACGGGCTGAGCTTGCGGGACGCGGCGACCGTGCTGGGCGTGACGTTCGGCCGGGTGCAGCAATTGCTCAAGGACTGACCTCACCCTCAGTACCCTGACCGTCGGGATACCTTGTCCCGGAAAGTGAGGTGTCGGCCATGCCCGAGGTGCCGATCGGTGGGCTTGTCCGGTTGTACCGCATCCAGCGCCGGATGAGCACGGTCTCGCTGGTCACCCGTGCCGGGATCACGGTGCGGTACCTGGAGATGATCAAGGCCGACAGCAAGACACCGTCGGTGCCGGTGCTACGCAAGCTGGCGAAGGTGTTGGGTGTGCGGACCTCGGCCCTGGTGGGTGAGCCGCCGAGTGAAGACTACGAGGGGCCGGTGAACCCTCGGCTGGCTGAGGTGGAACGGGCGCTGTGCACCTACCGCTCCCTGGCGCTCACCGATCCGAGACAGCTTCCCAGCTTGGAGGAGTTGGGTGAGCAGATCAGTGCCGCCAAGCAAGCCTGGTATACGTCCCCGAGTAAGTACAGTGATGCCCTGCGGGTGCTGCCGGATCTGATTGTCCACAGTGAGCGAGCCGTGTATGAATACAATCGTTCAGTACAAGCCTGTCGCCAGATCTCGGAGCTGTACCAACTAGCCCGGACGGTGGTGAACCACCTCGGACGCGTTGACCTGGGCGCTGTGGTGGCGGATCGGGCCATGCGTTATGCCGAGGAAACCGAAGACCCGCTCCTGATCGCAGCCGCGACCTGGAGCCTGGGCCATGCCCTGCGGTCGGATGACATGCCAGCCCAGTCGCTGGAGGTCGCCGTGAAGGGCCGCGAAGCGTTGGAGCCGTTGTTGCCGGACGGGTCGCCGGAGCTTTTTTCGCTCTACGGCGGCTTGCTGCTGGTAGAAGTCATGGGGTCTCTGCGTACCGGTGATCCGTGGCGGGCGCGGGAGCTGCTGCGGGAACCAGCTCACCAGGCTGCTCTGCGGGTTGGTGAGGGGCCCAACTACCACCAGATGATGTTCGGGCCGACCAATGTGGGTATTCATATGGTCGCGGTGGAGTACGAATGCGGTGAGTTTTCCGAAGCATTGCGCCTCGCGGACGACGTGGATATCTCCCAGATCCCGTCCCTGGAACGAAAGACCGCACACCTGTACCAGGTCGCTCGGTGCTATGGTTGCCGGAACAATGACGCAGCCGTCTTTGTGCATCTGAAAATGGCCGAACAGCTGTGTCCGCAAGGTTTCCAGCACAACCAGGTCGTCCGCAGCATGGTTAGTACCCTCGTGAAACGCGCCAAGCCGTCGTACGCCCCGGACGTCCGCGCCTTCGCCGCCCGCATCGGCCTCCTGGACTGACAACCAGTTTCCCCTCGCTGATGAAGGGGTGCACCGTGATGCGCCCCCTCGTTCCTCTGCCCGGATAGCGTGAGCAGACCGAACTGACCGTTCGGAAAGGTCACGTTTCCTCTCTGCCTGCTTGCTCCACGCAGCCGCAGTGTGTGATTTCCAGCGCGTTGGGTGCCCGGGAGGACACCAACCAACCGGGACCGGACCTGACGGGCGGGCGAGGCCCAGAGCCGTGAACTCGACGAAACCGACGTAAAACGGGCCCCACAACGTCGGTGACGTCGAGTTCACGGACAGCGCCGACCGCGCACCGCGCACTGGCCACGCTGCCGCCGCACCCGCGACCACGCAGACCACTATTCTGCAAGGACCTGCGGTCCTGATCGGCAGACCGCCGCCACCCGCTGCGCCGAAGTCCGATCACCATCGTGATCGGTCGTGCCACTCCGACGTGGCTGGTCAGACAAGGAGTCTGCAGTCCGTCGCCGTGCGACGGCAACGGCTGGTGGCACTGGCCACCGCGCTGGAAGCCCAGCCGGCAGCGACACCCAGGAGCTGGCCCGGATGGCCCGACAGGTCGCCTCGACCCGGACCTAACGGTGGTCTGGCTGGCTGTAGGTTCTCTGCGGGTCGCTGGGCCTGTCCGATCTAGGGTCCTCTGAGGGGTCGGACGTATCGTCCACTGTCTACGAGACATCTGCTGGGGGGACCGTGGCTCGCATTTTTATCAGCTATGCCACCCCGGACCGGGCGATCGCCGAGGAAGTGTCGGGGTGGCTGCGGGCAGCCGGCCATGAGACGTTCCTCGATCACGACCTTCGCAACGGAATCAGCGTCGGCGAGAACTGGAAGCAGCGCCTGTATCGCGAGCTGCGCCAGGTCGACGCGGTGATCGGGGTGGTGACGAAGTCCTTCGTGGCGTCGGAATGGTGCTTCGCTGAGTTGGGAATCGCGGATGCGCGGGGTTGCTGGCTCATCCCGTTGCGCGCCGAGGCCGGCGTGGTGCACCCGCTGATACAGGACCTGCAGTATGCGGACTATCACGCCGACCCCCAGCAGTCCCGCGACCGGGTGCTCCAGACGGTGCGACTGCTCGATGACGGTGGAAGGGCCTGGCGGGAGGGTGACAATCCCTTCCCTGGGCTGGAGCCGTTCACCGCAGCGTTCAGCCGGGTCTTTTTCGGTCGCTCAGCGGAGGCCCGCGAGGTCGGCAATCGGCTGCGCGCCATGGGCAGCACTGGCGGGATGCTAACCCTCGTCGGACCCTCGGGCTGTGGGAAATCGTCCCTACTCAACGCCGCGGTAACCCCGCTACTCGAGGGAGACCCGCAATGGCTGGTGGTGCCGTCACTGGTTCCCGGAAGCGATCCATTGCCCGAGCTGGCTCGGGCGCTGGCGGTCACGGCCACCCGTCTGGGGTTGGGCTGGTCGGCTAGCGATGTCCGCGGTCGACTCGAGGCCGACACGGATGGCCTGCGACGGGTGGCTGATGATCTGCTGGCCGCCGGCACGGGCACACCCCAGCGGCGGCTGCTGATACTGCTCGACCAAGCTGAGGAGTTGTTCACCCGGACGGCCCCAGACGCCCTGCCCCGATTCGCGCTACTGCTGAGCAACGCGGTCGCCGACCCGGTGCGAGTAGTGGCGGCGATGCGCTCGGAGTTCCTCGATGACCTCCGTGCGCTTCCCGCGCTGGCCGGCAGCCGGATCGAGGCCTACGTGCTGGCCCCGCTGGACCGGGAGGCGCTGCGCGAGGTCATCGAAGGGCCCGCCAAAGTGGCCCGGCTGCGCCTCGATGATGGCTTGGCCACTGCGCTGGTCGCCGACACCGGCAGCGGCGAGGCCCTGCCGCTGCTCGCCTTCACCCTGCGCCAGCTGGCAGAGGACCTGCCCCCTGGAGGCACGGTGGCGCTGTCCCGCTATCACGATCTCGGCGGTGTCCGCGGTGCGCTGACTCGGCATGCTGACGCCGCGTTCAGCGACGCTATAAAGGCCAGCGGCCTGACTGAATGCGAGGTGCTGGCCGGACTGACTCGCCTGGTCACCGTCGATGAGACCGGCCGCCGCGCCCGGCGGCGGATCAAGCTCACCGACCTGCCCGAGCCGTTGCGCGTTGCGCTACGGATCTTCGTTGAGCGCCGCCTACTGCTCAGCGACACCGACGACGCTGGCCAGGTGTGGCTTACGGTGGCCCATGAGGCGCTGCTCACCGGCTGGCGGCCACTGGACACCGCCACCGCCGACATCACCGCCACCCTGCGCACCGCGCGGGCCGTGGAGCAAGCGGCCGCAGAGTGGACCAGCGCGGGCCGGCCCGAGCACTACCTCTGGGACGACAAACGGCTCACCACCACCCTCGCCACGCTGGGAATGGTCGGCGACGGCGGCAATCGCAACCCCGCTGCGCCTCCGATCGTCGAGCTCGATGACGAGGCCCGGGCGTTCCTCGACGCCACCACCCGGCGCGTTAACGCTGCCAAGGAGCGCGAGCGGCGTCGCCACACCCGCACCCTCGCCGTGCTCTCGACTCTGCTGGTGCTTGCGCTCATCGCGTCGATAGTCGCCTTCCAACAACGCGGCATCGCCCAGGCACAACGCGACACCGCCATCTTCAACCGGATCACCGCCCAAGCTGACCGGTTGCGTGGCACTGACGTGTCGCTTGCGGCTCAACTCGACCTCACCGCCTACCGCATGCGAACGACCCCGGACCTCTCCACGGCCCTTCTCACCGATGCGAACGCCGCCTTATCCACTCCGCTAACCGGCCACGCCAACGACGTCAACGCGGTGGCGTTCAGTCCGGATGGGCGCATCCTGGCCACCGGCAGCGCCGATCGGACGGTGCGGTTGTGGAACGTAACCGATCCGACCCACTCCACTTCGCTGGGTCCGCCCCTGATTGGCCACACCGACAGGGTCTCCTCAATAGTGTTTAGTCCGGATGGGCGCATCTTGGCTAGCGGCAGTGACGACCAGACGGTGCGGTTGTGGAACGTGACTGACCTGGCGCATCCCATTCCGCTGGGTCCGCCCCTGACTGGCCACAACAATTGGGTCTTCGCGGTGGTGTTTAGTCCGGACGGGCACACCCTGGCTACCGCCAGCGGCAGCGGCGACCGGACCGTGCGGCTGTGGAACGTGACCGACCCAACCCACTCCACACCGCTGGGCCGACCCCTGACCGGCCACACTGACTCCGTCGACGCGGTGGTGTTCAGTCCGGATGGGCGCACCTTGGCCAGCGGCAGCTACGACCAAACCGTTCGACTGTGGGAGATGAACGTCGACCAAGCAATCCAACGGATCTGCGCCACCACCAGGAACACCCTCACTCCTGCGGAGTGGAAACAGTACGTGTCGCCGGATCTGCCCTACAAACCGCCCTGTCCGTGATGTGCCACGACCAGCCGCAACAGCTCGTCTCGCTCAGTGCCCGTTCGCCTGCGTTTCCGCGGTGCCCGGCCCGCCGTTCGTCCGTTTCCCCTGGGTAGTCGGGTTTATCCTCCTAGCAGGGGCAGAGCGGAGGGGTCGTGGATTACGACGTGGTAGTGGTGGGATCCGGGTTCGGGGGTAGCGTCGCGGCGCTGCGGCTGACGGAGAAGGGCTACCGGGTCGGCGTGCTGGAGGCGGGGCGGCGTTTCGCTGACGACGAGCTGGCCACCACGTCCTGGCAGCTGCGCACGTTCCTCTGGGCGCCGGCGCTGGGGTGCTACGGCATCCAGCGCATTCACCTGCTGCGGGACCTCGTGGTGCTGGCCGGGGCCGGCGTCGGGGGCGGGTCGTTGAACTACGCCAACACCCTTTACCGGCCGCCTGAGGCGTTCTTCACCGACCCGCAGTGGGCGCACCTCGCCGACTGGCGCGCCGAGCTTGAGGCCCACTACGACCAGGCGGAGCGGATGCTCGGAGTGAGCACCTACGCCGGGCACACCGCGGCCGATGAGGTGATGCAGCGGGTCGCGCAGGACATGGGAGTCGCCGACAGTTACCATCCCACGCCGGTGGGGGTGTTTTTCGGCCGGCCGGGCGAGGAGGTCGACGATCCGTACTTCGGTGGCGTCGGCCCCCGGCGCGTCGGCTGCACCGAATGCGGCTCCTGCATGACCGGCTGCCGGGTAGGCGCCAAGAACACCCTGGTGAAGAACTACCTGTACCTGGCGGAGCGCGCCGGCGCTGTGGTAGAGCCGATGACCACGGTGACCGCAGTACGCTCGCAGCCCGACGGCACCTGGCTGATCGAGGCGGTGCGCACCGGGGCGCTGTGGCGCAGAACCAGGAACCGTCGAACGATCCGGGCACACCAGGTGGTACTCGCCGCTGGCACCTGGGGGACCCAGCAGCTGCTGCACCGGATGCGGGATACCGGCGTGCTGCCCCGGCTCTCACCCCGGCTGGGTGAGCTGACCCGGTCGAACTCCGAGGCGATTGTCGGCGCCAGCCGGGCCACGGTGGACCCGCTGCGCGACTTCTCCCGCGGGGTCGCCATCACCTCCTCTTTCCACCCTGATGAGCACACCCACATCGAGCCGGTCCGCTACGGGCGGGGTAGCAACGCGATGGGCTTGCTGCAAACGGTGGCCACCGATGGTGCCTCAGACACGCCACGCTGGCGACAGTTGCTGGGTTTCGTGGCCCGGCACCCGGTCACGGTGGCGCGGTTGCTGCCGCTGCGGCACTGGAGCGAACGCACGGTGATCCTGCTGGTGATGCAGACCCTGGACAACTCGCTGACCACCTACCGCCGCCGCGGCCGGCTCACCTCGCGGCCCGGTCACGGCGAGCCCAACCCGACCTTCATCCCGGCCGGTTTCCAGGCCAGCCAGCGCACTGCCCGCTACATCGGCGGCACCGCAGGCAGTACCTGGGGGGAGCTGTTCGAGATCCCGATGACCGCGCATTTCCTCGGTGGCTGCCCGATGGGGGCGAGCGCCGCGGACGGCGTCATCGACGCCTACCACCGGGTGCACGGCTACCCGGGCCTGTCCGTGGTGGACGGCTCAGCCCTCAGCGCGAACCTGGGGGTGAACCCCGCGCTGACCATCACCGCGCTGGCTGAGCGGGCCTTCGCCCTGTGGCCCGTCAACGGGGAGGTAGACCGCCGGCCAGAGCCGGGGGAGGGCTACCAGCGGCTGGACCCCATCCCGCCGTCCGCTCCCGCCGTTCCCGCCGACGCCCCCGCTGCGCTGCGTCGCGTCAGACTTAGCTCCCCGTGAGTTCAGAAGGGTGGGGGCTGGTCTGGGTCGGGCGTCGGGTGGGTGGTGAGTGGTTCGGGGTCGGTCAGCGGTGGTGGTTGGGAGTGGTACCGGTGTCCACTGGGCGTGAACCAGGTGGTGCAGCCGTCGGGGTGCTGGGTAACTGACCAGCCGGGAGTCTGTTTCACCTGGTGGTGTCGTCGGCATTTGGGTCCGAGATTGGTGTCGCTAGTCGGACCAGTAGCGGTGGCTGGATCGTAGGCAACGCCGTGGTCGAGGTCGCAGCGGTGCGCCGGCACCCGGCAGCCAGGGAACTGGCAGGTCTGGTCCCGGGTGATGACCAGCCCGGCGAGGTGGGCTGGTGGGTGGTAGCGGGTGGTGCCGTAGTCCACGGGCCGGCCCGAGGCCGGGTCGGTGAGGATCCGCCGCCAGGTACCCCCAGCGGCGAGATCCCGGGCCACTGCGGCGGGGATCGGCCCGTAACCAGCGAGTTCGGCGGGGAGCTCGTCGGCGCCCAGTAGCGCGGTGTAAGGGATGGTGACCCGGATATCCACGCCCCCACCGCGCCGGCACCGTCCACACGTGCAGCGGCAACCCGCTGGGTGGGGGGTGCCGGTGGTTGGGATGCTCCCGTCAGCGTTGTCGCGGGCGGTGCGGGTGCCGCTACTGCACCGCCCGGTGGGGTTCAGCACCAGATCGACCAGGGCATCGCCGCGGCGGGCTTCCACGGTGCGCTCATCCCCGGGGACTGCGCTGTGGCGGGCGTACTCGTCGAGGACCGCGAACACGCCGACGGCATCGTCAGCGGGTAGGTAGGCCGACAGGGTGGCCATCCCATCAGGCTCTGGCCACATCCGCACTCCCCGCTTACGCCGGGACTGCTCGGCCCGTTTCTGGGCGGCCGCGGGATCGGCCGTGAGCACGGCTCGACGGGTCGCGGCGCGCAGCTGCCCCGGGGTCTGCTGCCGCGCCCTGGCCAGTACCTGCTGCTCGACCGCCGCGGTGTGCTCCGCGGACAGGTTGGCGGTCTCGGTGTCGATGATGCGAGCTTTGGCGAGGGTGATCTGGCCCTGCTCCAGGGCAGCCAGCGTGCCCGGCAACCGGGTGCACAACGACCAGGCATCACCCACCCGGGCGGCTGCGGTGCCGGCCGAGACGCGCAGCATCAGACCGACCTCGGCCACCGCCGAATCATGGGCCTGCGAACTGCTGGCCCCCAGAGCCGCGTTACGAACTTCCGCACTGCGCATGAACGAGGCCATCTGCCGGAGCTGGTTGGCCTGCGCCCAGGCAATCACCCGCTCCCAAGCGCCCACCCGTTCCAGGGCCTCGAACTCCCGATGCTCCGGGTCGATGCCAGGAGGGTGCGCCAGCATGTCGGCCAGCAGACCGTCGGGCACGTACTTCGACCAGCGCACCGGTTCGGCGACACCGGGCTGGTCCTCGACCAGACAGTCGATGACCTCCTCGGGTGGGGGACTCACTGGGAGGGGAGGCAGCTCTGTATCGAACATGTGTTCGATTATACTCAGAGAGTGTCGGAGTGGCAACGAAAGTGTGCTCTCACTCGGTTTCGGCACCCTTCGCGGCTTGACATCCAGAGCGATAGCGCTGCCATCAGCAACGACGCTACTGCTGAGATCGTCGTCTTTTTGCCGCGCCGCGAGACTTATGAATGATCATCCTGATGAATACCCAGATCACCCGCAGGCCGCTTCACACCCGCTCAATCTGTATAGCAAGCACGCCGAGCTTTTCCTCTTCCGGTGGGTATATCTACCGAATAATGCCGATATGGCGGCGAAACACCACTGTCATCGTGAATGGCTCCAGGTCCGCACCTATCGCGCGCACCTGGTGAACAATGTGGCCGTCGTGGAGAGTTTTTCGCGTGGGTAAGCCGTCGGCCTGTTCGCCCCGACCTGGCCGGGCGGCGTTACTGCCGGGAAGTCAGGAGCGAGGCGTTATGCCAAGCAGACACTGTTTCCGTCGTCTTGCCACCCTTGGAGAGATTCTGGGTGGGGCCCTTGGGACCGACCTCGAGCTGCGCCCCCAGCGCGCAGCGCAGCTCGAGGCGCTCTTCTGGTTCCCAGGCCATGGCACCCCCGGTGGTTCCCATCGCCCTAACCAGCTCAGGGTAGCCATCCGGTCACCCCAACCCGTGACCCCAATGTGCGCTGGGTAGCGCACACCCCGTCCCACCAGTTTCGGTGCTGTCAAGAAGGCTCGGGCCGCACTTCCACGCTGAGTGAACGCGGCGGGCGCAACCGCCATTCGCTCCGAATGGCACCCGATGGCACGCACCAGACCGCCATTCGATTCTGGATCATGGTCACCGGCCCTCAGTCACGGGCTGCGCCCTCCGGCCAGATCACCCGAACCCTCCGACCGCAATCACGGGCGTGGGTGACCACGTCTGCGGTGCCTCCGTGGCCGCGCGCGGGTTGGTGATCCCAGACGGCGAGCAGCTCGCTGACCATCGAGATCATCAGCTCGCTCGCCGCCAGGTGCGCCTCAGGGGTTGATTCGGTGAAATCCAGCCGGTGCACCTTGATGGCGTGCCCGATGAGGTCGTCGTATTCCGCGTGCGACTCCGCGGGAAGGCCATCGCGGTAGCGGGCTGCCGGCACGATGACCTCTATCTGACCACCCTGATCGAGGACCGCGCGGGCGAAGAGCTGATCGGCACCGTCGGCCAGTGCGCTCACCCCGGTGACGCGGTCACCGTATTCGGCCAGTGCCGCACGCAGTGCTGTGTCGATGAGCTGAGCGGAATGCGCCGGCAAGCCCCGGTGCCCGGTGATTCCGATGAACATCATCTGACGGTCTGCTCTCATGCATTGGCGATACGCAGGCGCTCATCGAAATCGCGCAGGGTCCCGGGCGCTACGGTGGCAGGAATTGTTCGACGGAATTGTCGCGCTCGGCTCAACACCCGTTCTGATCGCATGGTCGCCGCGAGGTCGATGGCGATGGTTGCCACCCGCAGGCCCTCCTCGACCTCCTGGTCCTGGACGTGCGCGCAGGCCAGATCCAGCAGCGTTAGGGCGCCCTGCTTGCGGTGCCCAGCAGTCAACGAGACAGGCAGGTTCGCCGCGGCCGCGTAGGCGACGTCGGGACGCCGTAGCCGCACGGCGCAGGCCAGCCGGTGAGTCGCGATCTTCCCGGCGTCAAACGGGAACACCCAGGGCCAGGGTGGTGGGTCCTCGGCGGCGGCGCGCCCGACTGCGGCCTCGGCCCGGTCCAGCGCACACCAGCTCTGGACGTCATCGCTCGCGCTCGCGTGGGCAACGGCCTCGATGGACGCCAGCCACGCGTCGCCGGTGGCGGGGCGCTCACCCTCCGAGACCTCGGCCGCATGCCTGATCAACGCGATGCCCTCGTCGGCCGCGCCGTCCTGCATGACCACAAAGGACGCCATGCTGCCCAGCATGTACGCGGTGAGCATCGAGTCTCCGCTGGCGCGCTGGGCCTGCTCGATGGCGATGCGGTAGTGACGCCTCGCTGAGCCCAGCTCGTGCATGTCCCAGTACAGCCAACCGGCCAGACCCGCGACCTCACTGACGGCGGCGGCCATGACTTGGCGGCTGCGCGGGTCTGGCGATCGTGCCTGCATCTGGCCGACCATCCGCAGCTGAGCCGCAACCGGCGGGGCGAGGTCGCACGATGGGGTTGTTCCATCGAGGCGGCGATGCGCGGTCGTGATGGCGTGCACGGTAGCCGCCTCCTCCTCGGCGATGACAGTTCCTGGAAGGGCGGCGCTGGCCACCACCGTCGTGGCGGCGCTGAAGGCGAAATCTCGTCGGTACCAGGGAAAGGGACTGGGGACGGAAGTTGCCGTGGGTGGCGCTTCGCTCTGGACCGACAGGTCTTCCTGAGCCTCGGGCATCCGGAACCACAGCAGGTCGGCCGGTATGCGCAACACCCGAACCCAGTGCTGCAAGGTATCGAGGTGGCGGATCGGGGTGCCGGTCTCAATCCGGCTCACCTGGGGTTGGCGCAGGCCCATCCACTGGCCGAGCAGGGTTTGCGAGATCCCGCTGGGGCCATAG
>JAFAPC010000048.1 GCA_019247305.1 Pseudonocardiales bacterium | reverse complement strand
CTGCCCCCGATACGACGGGAACGACCGCACCGGAGGGCCAAGCTCGGCCACCACCTCCGGCATAAAGGGCCCACGGCACCCGCTGCTCCACGCCGCCCGCGGCGACAAACACCGCCTCGAACCCCGCCGCCGGACCCGATCGTCCTGCCTGCTTCTCCTACCCCGCCTGCACCATGCGGGCGATTTTGCCCCGCCACATTCACTGAGAATCCGCCACCTACCCGGCCGAGTCGGTAGTAGCTCAGCCGTCTGCTAGTGCCCCCCTCCGGCCGCGCGGCGCGAACCACTGCCCCCCAGCTCCCGCCACCTTCCATGAGAACCCCGCCCACCGCGCCGCCAGGTCACGTGAGAAACCGCCAGCTCAGCTGCGAAGCGACACCCCCCGGCCCGGCCGTGATCTCGCGGCCGCGGAAACCGACTACTCATGTCGCTGCGAAACGATATGAAAGGTTATGATAGATAAGTTACGAATCGATATATTAGAGTGACTGTGCAGTCGAGCGATTCGAGAGACGGAAGCGAGGACCAGCATGAACGCCTCAGCCGGCACCGGCACCAGCGCGGCGACCTGTATGTTTCCTGGCTGCGGGCGTCTGGTGCGGGAGCGGGCAGGGGACGGGGGCGGTAAGCCGCCGATCTACTGCGATCTGGTCAACCCGGCCACGGGGAAGCTGGCGCACACGGCGTTGACGGCGGCGCGAGAGCGCGCCCGCCGGGATAAGCCGGGGGGGAGTGCGCAGCCGGCCGATCTCGCAGGCGAGGCGCCGGCTAGCGCAGCGCGGGACCGCGCGGTGGGCCTGCTGGAACAGTTCCGGGCCGCGGGAGAGCAGCTGACCAATACGTTGGCCGCCGCGATCGAGGCGATGACCTCGGCGGGTGATCCGGACAGTGTGTCGGCCGAGCTGACCGCCGCACGTCGGCAGGTCGATCGTGCCCGGCTGGAGGCCGACGAGCGCATCCAGGCCGCCGAGGCCCTTCGCGACGAGGCCGTCGCCGAGGCGTCCGCGGCGCGGAAGGTCGCCAGCGAAGCGGCGACCGTGCGAGATGAGGCCATCGCTGAGCTGGACGCCCTCGACGCCGCGCTGATCACCACGCGGGCCGAGCGGGAGCAGGCTCGAACTGAGTACGCCGCCGAGGTGGAGAGGCTGCGCCTCGAGTACACAGGCGAGCTTGAGCGAGTGCGCGCCCAGGCTGATCAGCAGCTCACCGCGGTGCGCACGGCGGCTGCCGAGCAGGTCCGGGCCGCGCAGGCTGATGCGCAGCAGCGCGTCCAGGCCGCCGAGGCCGCACGTGACCAGGCGGCTACCGAGGCGGTCGCGGCACGCCAGGCCACCACCGACGCCACCCGCCGCGCCGAGGATGTCCGGGAAGAACTACGCCAGGCTCGTGCAGAGCACCGCGCGGAGCTGGCTGCGATGCGCCGCGAGCACCGCGACGAGCTGGTCGCCGAACACCAACGGGCTGATGACGCCCTGGAGAGCATGCGCACCGAGCACCGCCGCCAGATCGACGCACTCGAAGCCGCCCTCACCGCGCTGCGTACCAACGGGGCGCAGACCGCTGAGCAGCGCGAGCGCGGGGGCCAACAGCCACGCGCCGGCCGACGAGCGGCAGCCAAAGACGGACCTAGCAGCCGGTGAACCCCAGCCCACCTACCGCTACGCCGGGGGCCAGCAAAGCTAGACGACCGCCAAACAACCTAGCCGGGCTTCGCCCTATGCCCGAAGGCGTGTAGTTGGCTGGTTGCGTTGGGCTCCGGTTGGTGGGGTCTAGTCCGTGACCGGCGTGCCGGTCCGGTGTATGAACCGCGGAGCGGTTGGTTGGCCGACTGGCCGCCCGACCGACCGGAGCCAGTGATGACCCTAGCGCGCAGTGTCGCGGATGTCCTTGCCGATCATGTGAGCTTCGAGGTGGAGTCGATCGACCGGATGTATCTCAACGTGTGGGTGCCGCGACTGGCCTACGGCGCTGGGGTCTCGGGCTTTTTCGTGGGTCACCGTGGTCATGCGTATGCCTCGACGGCGTTAATGGATCCGATGACCAAGGAGTTTGTCGCGGAGATCCATGGTTTCGTCGCCGCGCGGGGTCTGGAGTTGATTCATTTCGCGAAGGGTCAGCGGAAGGACGAGCTGACCCAGCAGTTCCTGGCCACGTTCACTGAGGACGAGGGGGTGCTGTTCGTCGGGCGGGCTCAGGAGAAGGCGGGGGTGTGGCGCACCCAGCGTCGCCACAACCCGGCGAGCGGGGGCAGTTATGCCTGGCTGGTGCGCTCCTCGGCGTTCATCAACTTCTTCTACTTCTACTGTGTGGATGCCGATTTCGGCCCGTTCTTCCTGAAGTTCAGCACCTACTTCCCCTACACCGCGAAGCTGTGCATCAACGGCAACGAGTGGGCCAAACGCCAAGCAACGAAGGCGGGGATCGGGTTCGAGCCGCTGGACAACGGGTTCGCCTCGTGCGATGACGTACCGGCGTTGCAGGCGATCTGCGACAGCCTGGGCGCCCAGCACATCGACGCACTGCTGCGCAAGTGGCTCAAGATTCTGCCCAACCCGTTCACGCCCGAGGATGAGGCGGCCGGCTACCGGTATGAGCTGTCCATCCTGCAGGCCGAGTTTTCCCTGACTCAGATGCTCGACCGGCCCGTCTCCGGGCGGATCTTTTTCGAGCAGGTCCTGCACGACAACCTCGACACCGGCCGCCCCGACCACATCAGCCTAATCTTCAACCGGCGCGTCATTACCAAGGGAAGCCGCTGCACGCCGGGTCGGTTCCGCACCCGGATCATTACCGAGGGAGTCACCCCGTCCCTGCACGTCGAGTACAAGAACGCCAAGATCAAGCAATATCACAAGGAAGGCCGGGCGCTGCGCACCGAGACCACGATCAACGACACCCGGGATTTCGGGCTATCCAAACGGCTGACAGACCAGAACCTGACCGCGCTGCGGCAGATCGGCTTCTCCGCCAACCGGCGCCTGCTGGGCGTCCAAACCATCAGCCACGACCCGATCCGCGGCGCCCGAGCCTTCACCGAGCTCACCGCACCGATCCTCACCGACACCGGCACCCGGATCCCTGGGCTGCGTTTCGGTGATGCCCGCGTCCACGCCCTGCTCCAGGCCCTACTCATCCACCGGCTACTCCCTCACGGGTTCACCAACCGTGAGTTGCGCACCCTTCTTGCGCCCCTCCTCGGCACCACGACCAAGGACATCACCGCCGGAAAAATGACCTACGACCTCCGACGGCTACGCGCCCACGGACTCATCACCCGCACCCCCACAACCGCCGCTACCAAATCACCGACACCGGAGTCCAGCACGCCCTGCTGTTCACCCACGCCCACAACCACCTCCTGCGCACCGGCCTGGCCGAGATCACCGACCCCGACCCACCCACGCCGTCCCGGCTGCGCACCGCAGCACGGGCATACCAGGCCGCCTTCCACGACCTCGCCCGCTACGCCCACCTCACTGCCTGACCACCCGACAACTACCCCGGAGCAGACTCAACCCACACACTTGACTCAATCATGACGGTCGGGCCGTCTAAGCCCTCTAATTCCATCGAATCCCTCAACTACCAACTACGCAAGATCATCAAAAATCGGGGACATTTCCCCAACGATCACGCCGTCATCAAACTCTTATGGCTTGCTATTCGTGATATCGAAGACAAACGCGCACGAGCACGAGCTAAAGAAACCGGACTACCCCGCAACAAACGCAACGCCCCACCACGCCTAGTCGAAGGAGCCAGCCTCAACAACTGGAAACAAGCCCTCCAAGCACTCGCCCTAGCCTACCCCGAACGCTTAACCCCCTACCTCTAAACAAAAACAAAAACTAATCACCCAAAGTGATCAACTTACACAAAAAACTTGACAAGCTCCCCTGGCCTGGTAGGCCTCCCCGTAGCTTCCAGGTCACCCGCGTAACGGCGGACGGCTTCGTCCCACGCGGCGACCTCACTGGCGGAGAACAGGTGCCGGGTATCCTCGGTGACCACGTAGCCCAGCTCACACCACGCTGTACTGCTCCAAAAATAGGATGTGGGTCGATGACCATCGGTAATGTCGGCTAGATTCAGGCAACACGCCTGTACTCGTTGATCACGCCGCCCAGCACGCGGTGACGCCGGATCGGTGCCTCCAGAGCAATTGTGCACGGCTGGTCCTCGTCATTGGGTGCCCGCTGCGCCCGCGACTGGTGCGGCCGGTGACTGTTGTAGTGACTGGAATATTCAGCCAGGACAGTGTCCTGTCCCGCTCGAAAATAGGGTTCGGGCTGTGACCTGCAGTTTTCCCATGGGTTCAGGCGGCGTGCTGGTACTCGTTGATCAGGCCGCTGAGGATGGGTGTGCGGCGGACGGGGTGTTTGGCGAGGCCCACGGTGGGTGGTGGATTGGCCTGGACAGCAGGTGGGCATTGTGCACGTGACTGGTGCGGGCGATGGCGGTTGTAGTGCGACCGGTACTCATTGAGGACCTTCACCAGATGGGCTTGGTTGAGGACCAGAAGCCGGTCGAGCAGCTCGCGGCGCAGGGTGCCGATCAGTCTTTCGCAGATCGCGTTGGCTCGAGGGGCCTGTGCGGGGCTGGTGATGATCTGCATGCCGTCGGCCGCGAACACGGCATCAAACGCGGCGGTGAACTTGGTGTCGCGATCCCTGATCACAAAGCGCAGTTCGTCCAGCCGAGTGCCCAGGTCATAGGCCAGGTTCCGAGCGGCCTGGGCGACCCACGCCCCGGTCGGATTCGCCGTCACACCGGCCACGTGTAGTCGCCGGGTGCCGTGCTCGATGAAGACCAGCACGTAGAGCCGGTGCAGCATGATGGTATCCACGGTAAAGAAGTCACAGACGATGATCCCCTTGGCTTGGGCGGTGAGGAACTGTCGCCATGTCGGACCGGCTCGGCGCGGTGCCGGATCGATGCCCGCAGCAGTAAGGATCTCCCACACCGTGGAGGCGGCGATCCGGTGCCCGAGGCGGGCCAGCTCACCCTGGATACGCCGATGCCCCCAGCCGGGGTTGTCCTGAGCCATGCGCACGATGAGTGTCTTGGTCGGCGCCGGGGTGGGCCGACGACCCGGCCGGCGCCGGTCGCGGTAATGCCACTTGCGGGCCACCAGGCGACGGTGCCACGCAAGCACGGTCCCGGGAGTGACCGCGAAGACCTCCCTCCAGCGGCGGCGGGGGATCCAACGGGCCAAGGCGGCCAACCAGATGCGGTCCGCGGCCGTGTAGCGCACGCGGGTGATCTGTCGGCGCAGGACCATGTTCTCGTGCCGCAGCACCAGTAGCTCCGCGTCCTTGGACATCTCCCGGCGGCAGATCACCGTCAGCGCACCGAGCAGAGCACGCATCAGTTGGTACAGCAGGGACAACAGCACCCAGTGATGATCTCAAGACCCTGATCGACGCCCGTGAAGCCCCTGATCAAGCCCACGAATCGTATTTTCGAGCAGGACAGGTCATGACAACTACATCTAGGAGTTTGTGACGATTCTTGTTTAGGTGCTTACGAGGATCAGGTAATACCGAGAACGACTCCACCAATGACACAGCTTGCACTAATCCTTTGCAAATCGGGATCCGTCCCAGACGAACTCCGACATATTATTCCACTCCACGTGGCAATAATTGCGCACAAAGTCATGCGATCGCCCTGGCATTATCGAGCCTGCGACCTGCCATGATGTTAATTTCGGTGGATTAGTTGTTCCATTCCGACTCCTTCGTGTCCGAGCCGGTTCCGGGCACCAGCACGATATGGCCAAACTGACAGGATCGGAGTGCGAGATGATCCTCAAGCTGGCCGGTGATGTGATCGGCGACAAGGGATTCATCGGACCTGATTACATCATCACTCCGGTTCGCAAGCCGCAAGACCGTGACCTGTCCATGTGCGAACAGGACTACAATAACCAGATCAGCTCGCTGCGTGCGCCCGTCGAGCGAGCCGTCGCCAACCTGAAGACGTGGCGGATTCTCTTCACGGATTACAGAAGGCTACTGAAGACTTTCTTATCCTCGTTTCGGGCCGCCATCGGCCTGTACTTCCTCACGGAGGCTTTTGCGTAGGCCTCATAGTATGCCGATGCTTAGTGCGGCTCGCGCAGCAGCGAGGGTCGTACGCTAGGTGGTATAGAGTGTCTTGATGTTTTCATGTAGTTTCAGAGACATGGGTGGAGCAGCGAAGGTGTCGGTAACGACCTCAATGTAGGCGGCTACACTATCCTGGCCGGCCCGTCTCAGCGCCTCGTCAAACTCGCCGCAGGTCGTGACGCGAGCGGTGAACCAATCGTCGCAACCAAGCGCGTGCGGTATCTCGGAGTACCGCCACGAAGCTACATCATTATAGGCGATATTGGGATCTCTGCAGAGGAGTCGTTCAATCAGGTAGCCGGAGTTGTTGAGCACGAAGATGATCGGCTTCAGCCCACGGCGGGCGAACTGAGTGATCTCCTGAACAGTGAGCTGGTGGGATCCCTCGCCGGTCACGAGCACCACGCGACGGTCTGGGGCCGCGACTGCAGCGCCAAACGCAGCGGGCGTTGCCCAGCCAATTGCACCCCAGAGGGTTTGATTGTGGAAGGTAGCGCCCTTGGGCATGAGAGCAAAGCCCAGCCCCATAGCGCATGTGCCAGTCTCTGCGATGACGATGTCGCTGGGGCGCAGGAAATTTGCCCACCGAGGATACAGTGCCTCCGCGGTGATCACGTCACTGTCACTGCCCACGATCGGTCCGAGTGAAGCAGGTTTGATGGGTGGCTTTCCGTTCCGGCGTGTGACACGGCCTGCGAGATCGGTGAGGATATCGGTCATCTCGACGTTGGGGTAGGCTTGTGATCCGACTCGTGTGCGATGGTGTCCGATCTCGATAGTCTTCATCGGATCGAGCTGCGCAGTAAAGGCGCCGGTATTAAAGTCGGTCATGAGGGTTCCGATGGTGAGGACCTGGTCGCACGACTCGACGAACGCTCGCACGTCCTCGTCCATGAGTCGTCCGTCATACATGCCGATGTATGACGGTTGTTGCTCGTCAACGACCGACTTGTCGCCGAACATCGTGGCGAAGGGCAGGCCTGTAGCGTCGATAAAGGACTGCAGCTGCTCGCGTAGCCCAGCGCGGACCGCCAGAAGTCCCGGTAGGATACATGCCGTGTCGGCTTCGTCGAGGGCTGCGACGATCGCGTCGGTGGCGGACCGTAGGGTCGTACGATCACTATGGGGTGGGTCTAGCGGCTGCGCGCTGCTGAGGACTTCCTGATCTGGGACGTCCGAGGGAAAGGCCATATAGACGGGCCGGCGATGATAGAGTGCCTCAGCGATCAGGCGTTCGGTCTCATAGGCAACGTTCTGCGGCGTCATGATCGCGCTAGCGCATACGACGGGTTCCGCCATTTTCCGGAAGAATCCGAACTCGCCGTCGCCCAAGGTGTGGTGCACCAGGGCGCGACGCGCCTGGGTCGGCATGTTGGGCATGCCGACCAGGTGAAACACCGGGAGGTGCTCCGCGTATGCGCCGCCGATCGCGTTGATCGCGCTAAGTTCTCCGACTCCGTAGGTTGTACTGACTGCGCCGATGCCGCGAATACGGGCATACCCGTCAGCGGCGTAGCCTGCATTCAGCTCGTTGCAGCATCCGATCCAGTTAATTCCAGGGTCGTTCACGATCGCGTCCTGCACCGTGAAGGCGAAATCACCGGGAACACCGAAAATATCGTGTATTCCAATGGTCTTGAGTCGTCCGAGCACGTGCTCGATGACTGACATAGTCATGTGGATCGAATCCTCCTGGTACTCGGCTGGTAATTGCTGTTCGTATGATCACGGGTCAGAAACGTACGAGAAGCAGAGCCTGTCTTTTGCCTGCTATTCGGATCACCTGAATGAGGTTGGTAGTCTTGATCGCATCCTCAGCGAGGGCCAGGACGCGCTGCCGGGTGGCGTCGTCGTCGAGGTTCGCCCGCAGCTGGAGCACTAGGGCGGCAGGGTTCCTCCCGCCCAGCCCGTGGGCGTCGCGGACGGCGGCGTCGATCTCCCGGAGCGCCGTCCGCTGGGCGGTGATCTCGGCGGCGAACTTGGTCACCGACGCCAGCGAGCACGCCGCGTTCTGCTCATGCCGGCACACGATCAACCGCGGCCCCCGTCGATCAGCGCAGCGAGTCAATGACATTCTCAGCCTCCGCCCGGAATCCGACGAGGTCAAGCCGCCCAAACCCGTGAAACTAGGGCGTGTCTCGTGGATCTCCCGACGTGGATCCGGTAGATCGTCTGCGTGCTTGAGTCATGATCTGACTGATGATGACTGGGCCCGTTTGGAGCCGCCGTTGCCGGACCGCACGCCGTGTCGGGGTGGGCGGTGGGCCGATCACCGGACGGTGCTCAATCTCGGGCGAGGTACGATGGTAGGGAGCATCGCGGCCATCGAGGTAGGGTTCCCGCGCCGTTCCTGACCGCCGTCCGCTACGGCCGCTTCGAGTCCCGGGGCGCCGCCCTTTTCGCCGACAAGGTGCAGTCCCTCCAGCGACAGGGATTCGGCGGGGACGACGACAAGAAGGCGTGAGAATCTTGGACATCACCACCACCCCTCAGTGGACCGCGTTGACCAACCACTACGAGAAGGTCAAGGACCTGCACCTGCGGGAATTCTTCGCCGACGATCCGGATCGCGGACGGCGGATGACCGTGCAGGCCGCGGATCTGTACTTGGACTATTCCAAGCACCGGGTCACCGCCGAGACCCTGGAGCTGCTCGTCGCCCTCGCCGAGGCTGCCGACCTCCGCGGGCGCATCGAGGCGATGTTCCGCGGCGAGCACATCAACGTCAGCGAAAATCGGGCCGTGCTGCACACGGCCCTGCGCTTGCCGCGCGATACGCACCTGGTGGTGGACGGCCAGGATGTGGTGCGCGACGTGCACGAGGTCCTGGACCGCATGGGCGACTTCGCCGGGCTGGTCCGCTCCGAGGAGTGGACCGGGCACACCGGCAAGCCGATCCGCACCGTGGTCAACATCGGCATCGGCGGTTCGGATCTGGGCCCGGTCATGGCCTACGAGGCGCTAAAAGACTACTCCGACCGTAAGCTGACCTGCCGGTTCGTGTCCAACCTCGACCCCGCCGACCTCCTGGAGAACCTCCGCGACCTGAACCCGGCCACCACGCTGTTCATCGTCTGCTCCAAGACCTTCACCACCGCCGAGACACTCACCAACGCCAGCGCCGCCAGGCGCTGGCTCCTCGACGGTCTGGGCGCGGGGCAGGAGGCCGTGGCCCGGCACTTCGTCGCCGTGTCGACCAACACCGAAGGCGTACGCGCCTTCGGCATCGACCCGGCGAACATGTTCGGCTTCTGGGACTGGGTCGGCGGCCGCTACTCCTACGACTCCGCGGTCGGTCTGTCGCTGATGATCGCGATCGGGCGGGAGCGCTTCGCGGAGATGCTTGCCGGGTTCCACGCCATGGACGAGCACTTCCGCGCGACGCCGTTCGAGCGCAACATGGCAGTCCTGGCCGGCTTGCTCAACATCTGGTACGGCGACTTCTTCGGCGCCCAGAGCCACGCCGTGCTCCCGTACAGCCAGCGTCTGCACCGCTTCCCCGCCTACCTGCAGCAGCTGACCATGGAGAGCAACGGCAAGTCCGTGCGCCGGGACGGATCCCCCGTGACCCTCCCCACCGGGGAGATCTTCTGGGGCGAGCCCGGCACCAACGGGCAACATGCCTTCTACCAGCTGCTCCACCAGGGCACCCAGCTCGTACCCGCCGACTTCATCGGCTTCGCAGAGCCTGCGGCCGACGTCGACGGCCAGCACGACGCGTTCATGGCCAACTACTTCGCCCAGACCGCAGTACTCGCCTTCGGCCGTACCGCCGAAGAGGTGCGCGCTGAGGGTACCCCCGACCATGTCGTGCCGCACAAGGTCATGCCCGGCAACCGCCCCACCTCCAGCATTCTCGCGCCCGCGCTGACCCCCGCCGTCCTCGGCCAGCTCGTCGCGCTCTACGAGCACACGGTGTTCACCGAGGGCGTGATATGGGACATCGACTCCTTCGACCAGTGGGGCGTCGAACTCGGCAAGGCCATGGCCAAGAAGCTCACCCCCGCGATCACCCAGGCCAGCCCGCCCGCCGCCGAGCACGACCGCTCCACCGACGCCCTCATCGCGCGCTACCGCACGTGGCGGGGGCGGGCGACATGAGCGGTTCCTACGAGCACGTACTGGCCGGAAATAAGGGGCAGCCATGACCGTCAGCGACCAGACCGAGGGCAGGCTGCGGGACCGCGGAGCCGTCATCCCGCCGGACATCTACGACGCGAGCGTGAACGCATTGCGTTTCCTGTCGGTGGACGCGATCAACAAGGCGGCCTCCGGACACCCCGGCACGCCGCTGGACGTGGCACCGGTGATCTACCGGCTGTTCACCCGGCACCTGCGCCACGATCCGACTGCCCCCGACTGGCCGGACCGCGACCGGTTCGTCCTCTCCGGTGGGCACGCGAGCATGGTCCTCTACGGGGCGCTGCACCTGTGCGGGTACGACCTGTCGCTAGACGACATCCGCTCCTTCCGGCAGGTCGGTTCGCGTTGCGCCGGCCATCCCGAGCGCGGCCTCGCGCCCGGCGTCGAGGTCACTACCGGCCCCCTGGGCCAGGGGGTCGCCAATGCCGTCGGCATGGCGATCGCCGAGCAGATTCTCACCGCCCGGTTCAATGTGGACAGGCACGTCATCGTCGACCATCGCACCTGGGCGGAGTGCGGGGACGGCGACCTCATGGAGGGGGTGGCTTCCGAAGCGTGCTCACTTGCTGGCCATCTGGGTCTGGGCAAGTTGACCCTGCTCTACGACGAGAACCACGTCACCCTGGACGGGCCGACCACGCTGAGCTTCACCGAGGAGGTCGCCGCCCGCTTCCTGGCCTACGGCTGGCACGTGGTGCGCCTGTTCGACGTGGACGACTTCGCCGCGATCGACGCCGCGTTCGCCGAGGCCGAGGCGGAGACCGAACGGCCCTCGATCATCCTCATGCACTCCCACATCGGCGTCGGCACGCCCCTGCACGACGACCACCGGGCGCACGGCTCCCCGGTCGGCCCGGCCTACGCGGGCATCGCCCGCGGGCTCCTGGAGTGGCCGTACGACCCGTTCATCATCCCCCAGGAGATCTACGACCACTGGCGCGAGCAGGTGAAGGAGCGGGCCGCAGCCCGGCCCGAATGGGAGAAACGCCTCGAGGCCTACCGGGCCGACCAGCCTGAGCTCGCCACCGAGTTCGAGCGGGTTTTCGCCGGCCGTCTGTCCGAGGGATGGCGCAGGTCGCTGCCGCGCTTCACCCCGGGCGAGCGGATCTCCACCCGGGTGGCGGCCGGCAAGGCCCTCAACGCGCTGGCCGCGGTGATCCCGGAGCTCCTCGGCGGGGCCGCCGACCTGGAGACCTCCACCGAGACCCATCTGATCGGCTACCCGGCCCTCGCCCGCACCCACTGGGACAGTCGGAACCTGTATTTCGGCGTGCGCGAGCACGCCATGGGCGGCATCGTCAACGGGATGGCCGCGCACGGTGGTCTGCGTCCGTTCGGTGCGACGTTCTTCTGCTTCAGCGACTACATGCGGCCCTCGGTGCGGCTCTCCGCGATCATGAGGCTGCCGGTGGTCTGGGTGTGGACGCACGACTCGATCGGCCTCGGTGAGGACGGCACCACGCACCAGCCGGTCGAGCACCTAGCGAGCCTACGTGCCATGCCGGATCTGCGCCTGATCCGCCCGGCGGACGCCAACGAGGCCGCGCAAGCCTGGGTCGCCGCCTTGGACTACGACGGCCCGACCGGGCTGGTCCTGTCCCGCCAGGGCCTTCCGGTGCTCGACCCCGATCTGGTCGACGTGCGCGGTGCAGTTGTCGCCGACGGTGACGACGCAACCATCGTGGCCACCGGCTCGGAAGTCGAGGTGGCCCTGGGGGCTCGCGACCTGCTGGCCGCCGACGGCATCAGCGCCCGTGTCGTGTCGTTGCCCTGTTGGGATCTGTTCCGGGAACGACCCGAGAACGAGCGGGTGGCGATCCTGCCGCCCGGCCTGCCGACAGTCGCGGCCGAGGCCGCGTCCCCGATGGGCTGGCGCGAGTTCGCCGACGACGTGGTCGCCATGACTACCTTCGGCGCCTCGGGCAAGGCGGCGGACCTGTATGAGCACTTCGGTATCACCCCGGCGGCGGTGGCCGCCCGCGTCCGTGCCCTCATGGGCCGATAGCGGAGCACAGCCATCAGACCACGGCTTCCCAAGGAGAACAGCGTGAACGCACCCCGGGAGTCGGTCTTCGCCTGCGCCCTGGAGAATCTGTGGGCCGCCACGGACCTGTTCACGCCGGTCTGGGAAACCACAGGAAAGTGCCCGGCACCCCCTCGGGCCTGAACGTGGTCTCGACCTTACTCGAGCACAACCACAACCAGCCCGGCGACCCTGCGAAAGCTGCGGCGGCAATCGTGACACTGGCCGCCGTGGCGGACCCGCCGCTGCGGATCCAGCTCGGAGCGGACTCGGTGGCCCGGGTCGAGGCCAAGCTGCGGCTCGTCCAGCAAGAGCTCACCACCTGGAGGACCCTGTCGGTCTCCACCGACCACGACACCCTCAACCGCTAGCTGCGGCGGCGATGACAAGAAGCTCAGCTCGCATGATCACGATCTAGGGCTGGAGCACTGGGCGTCGCTGGACGTGACTGGTGGGTAGGGTAATTCGTGGCGGTCGTCCCCGCGAGATTGGTTTTCGCTACTCCATACACCTCTAGAGTTGGCCTGGTGCGGGGAAAAAACCTCTCGCGGTCGGTGTCCGAGCTGAGTCGGGTGTCCGACTCCACCGTGTTCGTGCTCTACGGTGCCACCGGAGATCTCGCTCG
>JAFAPC010000191.1 GCA_019247305.1 Pseudonocardiales bacterium | reverse complement strand
CGCGCGAAGCAAACGGTTCGGCTCAGCCACAGCAGACCATCCTTCCGTCGAGAGCGGTCATTCCATCATCCTTCCCACCGGGCTCCGTGGCGCTTCCCTCCCGGTCCTGCGCTCGGTCATCCACCCTAGGCCATGAGCACATCGGGGCCAGCAGGGAGTTGTATGACGACCGGCTGATTGCGGTGGATCTGCCCGGCGGCTTATCAGCACTGCCGTTCCCACACATATAAACAAAGGCGGACACGGTGTACAGCGTCTCTTGTTCAGCTACGGGTGTGCAATTCTAGACTAGGTTAGAACGAGGTGACGATCACTTGGCGGCTGTCGATGATCTGGCAATCGGATCGACCGTTTGTCTGGTATCCCCTGGCCGGACAACGCCACGCCATCAAACGGCACGACCGTACCGCCGCACTGGGAGAACCCGTGCGCTGCCTCTGCGGAGCTGCCCACCCCCGACGCCCAGCCGGTGACACAGAATGGCTCTGGCCTACCTGCCTACCGTGCTGGGACCAAGCCTGCATCATCGTCGGCAGCTACCCACGCCGGGTCACGTGAGGCTGAGGGTGAGGGGGCCGGTGAGACGTAGCTCGCGCAGCGGGCGGCCGCTGGCGTCGAGGGTGCGCACGGTGCCGTCGGGGTCCCAACCGGCGCGCTGGTAGAAACACAGCGAGGCCGGGTCCTGGGCGGGCACCCAGACGACTCCCCGGGTGGCGCCGGCCTCGCGCAGTACTGTGGCGGCCGTGGCGAGCAGCCGCCCGCCGTGGCCTCGGCGCCCCCACCTCGGTTCCACCCGCAGGGTGCTCACCAGCACGGTGTGCGCCGCGTCGGCGGGCAGCGTGCCATCGGCGGCGGCCACCTCCTCTTCGGGTGCCGGACCGGCCACCACGAACCCGACCGGATCGTCGCCCTCGGTGGCGATCAGCACCGTGGCCCCACCCTCGATGGCCTCCGCCCAGGCTTGCTGCAGCTGTAGCGCGTCCAGCCCATCGAGGATCCCGGGCGGCACCAGCTCGGAATAGGCGGCCTGCCAGGTCGCCCGATGCAAGGCGGCCAGGGTGGGAGCATCTGCCCGGGTCGCGGCGCGCACCCGAGCCAAGGCCATGGCCCTCACGGTATCGAGAACCGGGTAGTGGGGCGCAAGCTGACCGAGGTAGCCAGAGTGACGCCCAGGTCCCTGCGGGGTTTCGCCGGTCAGGAGGGCGCGGCGGTGACTAGCGCGTCGCCCGATCCGGTGCGGGCTCGCACCCGCAGCGCCGCGACGTCGCCCTCGGCAGGCGGCCCGCTGACCGGCAGGTCGCTGTGCGCGCGCCCGGAGCCGGAGCTGACGTCCAGCTCGGCTAAGACACCGGCGTGGATCCCCACCCGCAGCTGCCCCGAACCGGTCGTCAGTTCTAGGCCGCCCGCGCAGGCGTCCACCACGGTGAGGTCACCGCTGCCGGTGCGGGCGCTGATGTCGTGCTTGACGGCGCCCAGCCGGACGTCACCGGAACTGGTCTGCACGAGGGCGCTGCCCTCAGCGCTTTCGAGGCTGATCACGTCGATCTGCCCCGAGCCGCTTTGTACCCGCAGCTGACCCAGGACCGTCCCCAGGTGCACGTCGCCTGAGCCGGTGCGGACCTGTGCTGCGCCGGTGCAGCGCTGCGCCCGGACTCCCCCAGAACCGCTCACCGCATCGACGCTGGCGGCCACCCCGGTGACGGCGATGTCCGCCGAGCCGGCGCGAGCGCTGATCGACGAGCCCGAGGGTGCGTCCACCTGGATCATCAGGGGCACCGTGCGCAGCGGGTACTCCCGCGGAGTGCGGACGGTGAGCCGCTGGTCGGTGAGGTCGATCACCGTGCGGCGCACCGCCTCGGCGGCCAACTCGCCACGTGGGGTCGTCCCGGTCTGGGCACCCAGCCAGCTCAGCAGGCCGCCGATCCCGACCTGCCACGGCGGCTGGCTAGTTGGGTCGGGGCGCAGCTGCACGACTACCCGATCAAGGGCAGGGTCGTCGGCCGCGGTGTCGCGCAGCGTGATGTCTAGCCGTCCACTCTCGAGCTCGACCCAGATATCGATCGGTCCGGCGCAGGGGAAGTCCTGCTGCCGCAGCACCGATGCGTCCGTGCTCTCGTGCTCCACGATTCCTCCTCTGGCGCGGTGGGCTGACCCCGGGAGGGCGCTCAGGCTGGGGTCGGTCAGGCTGGGGTTGGTCAGATTGGGGTTGGTCAGCCCCGGACCCAGCCCTGGATCCGATTGCGGCCGCGGCGATCGCCCGGGACCCAGTGCGACTCGTGCCACGGCTCACCGTGCAGCGCGCCCGCCACCGCCTGCGAGACCCAGGTGTTCAAGGACACGCCCTGCTCGGCGGCGGCGCGCTCGGCCTGGGCTTTGAGCTGGTCAATCAGCCGCAGGGTCATCCGCCTGATGTCGCCACCGGCGTCGCTAAACGGGGCTGCGCCAGGTTCGAAGGGCGGTGGCGGTCCACTGGCGCGCGGGCCGCCAGCCCGGGGCCCCGGACCAGCCGGTCCGGCCTCGGAGGTCGAGCTCACCGCGACCTGCACATCGCGGCCGTCGAGGCGCACCTCCACCACCCGGTCATCCAGCGCCGCGGTGACCTCTGCGGCGAGGTCGGACAGGGCATTCATGATGGCGAGCCGGGCTGCGGGTTCCAGCGCGACGCTCAACACCGCTGCGATGTGCCGGGTCTGCTCGTCGCCTGCGGACGCCGCGGCGGTGAGATCTTCGCGCAGCTGGCTGAGGTACGGCGTGAGGTCCATGACGTCAAGTGTGATGTCATGGGTGACGTCAGTCAAGACACTCGTGATGTCGCAGTAGGCTGCGGCGCCCGAGGCCGAGGCCGGGGACGGATGAGCCCGACCTGCGGCGGGTGGAAAGACGACTGGATGACAAAGAGGACCAGGTGACCATGAGGAACGGTGCGCCGTGAGCCAACCTGACGTTGACAGAGTCGATGCCGCCGGGAGCGGCACCGAGGTGAGCACTGCGGCGTTGCGGGTCCAGCTCGTTGCCAAGACCGAGTTCTTCCCACCCGCCGACCTCCCATGGTCCACCGATGCCGACGGCGGGCAGGCGCTCGCTGAGTTCGCCGGCCGGGCCTGCTACCAATCCTGGTCCAAGCCCAACCCGGTGACCGCGACGAATGCCGGCTATCTGAGGCATATCCTCGCGGTCGGGCACCTGTCGGTGCTCGAACATGGCACAGTCAGCTTTTACCTCACCGGCGTGTCGCGGTCGTTAACCCACGAGCTGATCCGGCACCGGCACTTCTCCTACTCGCAGCTGTCCCAGCGTTACGTCCCTGAGCGGACCGCCGCCATGGTCGAGCCGGACGTTATCGCCGGCGACCCCGAGCTACATCAGCTGTTCCACACCGCGGTCCGGGCCAGCCGGCAGGCCTACAACGAGCTGCTCGCCGGGTTGGAGAAGCGCTTCGCCGATGAGCCGAACGCCACACTCCGTCGTAAGCAGGCCCGCCAGGCAGCTCGCTCGGTCCTGCCCAATGCCACCGAGACCCGTCTGGTGGTCACCGGCAACTACCGGGCCTGGCGGCATTTCATCGCGATGCGTGCCACCGAGCACGCCGATGTGGAGATCCGCGCGCTGGCGCTGCAGTGCCTGCGTCAGCTGCACACGGCAGCCCCCAACGTGTTCAGCGACTTCGAGATCTCCGCGTTGCCCGACGGCACCGAGATCGCCTCCAGCCCGTTTGTGTCAGAGGCCTGAGTTAGCGTGCAGTCATGGACCTAGAGGAAGCTCGGGCCGTTGTGGCCCAGCAACACCACGCGGTGCTCGCCACCCTGCGCCAGGATGGCACCCCGCAGATGTCCCCGGTGCTGGCGGCGGTCGATGCCCAGGGTCGGGTGGTGGTGAGTACCCGGAGGCGGGCGTTCAAGGTGCGTAACCTGCGCCGGAACCCGCGAGCCTGGCTGTGCGTACTGCCTGATGGGTTCTACGGCCGCTGGCTCCAGGTCGGGGGCTCGGTGCGGATCGTGGAGCTGCCCGAAGCGATGGACGGGCTCGTGGACTACTACCGGAGGGTATCCGGGGAACACCCGGACTGGGATGACTATCGGGCGGCGATGGAGCGTGAGGCGCGGGTGTTGCTGCAGATCGAGCTCATCTCGGCCGGGCCTGACCGAGAAGGGTGACGTGCGACGTGGGAGAAAACACGCTTGCGGCTAGTGAGCGACATCAGTTGTGCGATCTGATGGAACGGCTGGGTCCAGACGCCCCGACGCTCTGCGCGGGGTGGACAACTCGGGACTTGGCGGCGCATCTGGTCGTTCGGGAGGGCCGACCGGTCGCCGCCGCCGGCATCCTGCTGCCTCCGCTGGCGCGACTGACCGCCCGGGTGCAGCGCCGCACCGCCGAGCGGCCCTGGCCGGAGCTCATTGACCTCATCCGCAACGGGCCACCCTGGTGGTCGTTGATGCGCCTGGGCCCGATGGGTGAGAAGATCAACGGGGTTGAGTTTTTCGTCCACCACGAGGATGTGCGTCGCGTTGGGCGGGGGTGGCGCCAACGGGCGGCTGACCCGCACCGCGCCGGAGCGCTCTGGGCCGTGTTGTCCCGGCTCGCCGGGCTGTGCTACCGGCACTCGCCGGTTGGTGTTGTGCTGCGCCGCCCGGACGGCACGGAGCGCGTCGCTCGGCGTGGCCGCCGGAGCGTCACCGTCGTTGGTCCACCCGAGGAGCTGACCCTGCACGCCTACGGTCGTGCCGAGGCGCTGGTTGACCTTGAGGGCGACCAGACAGACGTCCAGCGCCTGCAGGACAGTCAGCGAGGATTCTAGGTGGCAGCGCTGAGGTATCCCCACACGTGTAGTAGCGGGCAACGGTAGCGTCCACCTATGAGTACTGCGCCGACGTTCACGTCCGTCCAGCCTTTCGGTCGGGTGCTCACCGCCATGGTCACCCCGTTTGCCGCCGACGGCGCGCTGGATCTGGACACCGCGGGAAAACTCGCCCACCAGCTGGTGGAGCGGGGTTGCGATGGGCTGGTGGTGAACGGCACCACCGGTGAGTCGCCGACCACCACGGACGTCGAGAAGGCGGAGCTGGTGCGGGTGGTGGTGCAGGCGGTGGGGGACCGGGCTGCCGTGGTGGCCGGCGCCGGCACCTACGACACCGCGCACAGCGTGCACCTGGCCCGGCAGGCGGCCCAGGCTGGCGCGCACGGCCTGCTGGTGGTGACCCCGTACTACTCCCGCCCGCCGCAGGCCGGGCTGATCGCGCACTTCACCGCGGTCGCTGACGCCACCGACCTGCCGGTGATGCTCTATGACATCCCAGCGCGCTCCGTGGTGCCGATCGCCAGGGAAAGCCTCTACTGGTTGGCCGAGCACCCCCGGATCGTCGCGGTCAAAGACGCCAAGGGAGACCTCGGCGCTGGCGCGGAGATCATCGCCAGGACCGAGTTGGCCTACTACTGCGGGGACGACGCGCTCAACCTGCCGTGGCTGTCGGTGGGCGCGGTGGGGTTGGTCAGCGTCATCGGTAATGTCGTGCCCGATCGGCTCCAGGCCATGGTCACCGCATTCGACGCCGGCCAGGTGAGCACGGCACGGGAGGTGCACGCTGGCACCCTCAGCCTGATCCGCGCCTTCTGCCTGGCTGGTGGGGTGGCCTTTAGCAAGGCCGCGCTGCGGCTGACCGGGCTCGATGTTGGTGTACCCCGGCTGCCGCTGCTCGCCGCCGAGCCCGATCACCTCACCGCGATCGCCTCGGCGCTGACCGAGACCGGAGTCCTCGGGTGAGCGGGGTCCTCGGAGTGAGCGCTGTCCCGACCGGCACCCCGCTGCCTGTGCCGGGGTTGCCCACCACCGAGCCACCGCCGTTGCCCGACGGTGCGCTGCGCGCGGTCGCCCTCGGTGGCATCGGGGAGATTGGCCGAAACATGACCGTCTTCGAGCACGCCAAGGCGCTGCTCGTGGTGGACTGCGGGGTGTTGTTCCCGGAGGATGACGCGCCCGGGGTCGACCTCATCCTGCCTGATTTCCGGGCGATCGAGCGCCGGCTGGACGACATCGAGGCGCTGGTGCTCACCCACGGGCATGAGGACCACATCGGGGCCGTGCCCTTCCTGCTCAAGCTACGCCCTGACCTGCCGGTGGTGGGTTCTGAGTTCACCCTTGCCCTCCTCGCCGAGAAGTGCCGCGAGCACCACCAGAAACCGCAGCTGGTGCAGGTCGCGGCGGGCACCCGGTACCGCTGCGGGCCCTTCGAGTGCGAGTTCTTCGCGGTGAATCACTCCATCCCCGACGCGCTGGCGGTGGCCATCCGCACCCCGGCCGGGCTCGTGCTGCACACCGGCGACGTCAAGCTCGACCAGCTACCCCTGGATGGGCGGTTGACCGATCTCGCCGGGTTTTCCCGGCTCGGCGACGAGGGGGTGGATCTGCTTCTGATCGACTCCACCAACGCCGAGGTGTCCGGTTTCGTCACCCCAGAGCGGGACATCGGCCCGGTGCTGGACTCGGTGATCGGCAAGGCCACCCAGCGGGTCATCGTGGCCTGCTTCGCCAGCCATGTGCACCGGGTCCAGCAGGTCTTGGAGGTCTCCGCGGCGCATGGCCGCAAAGTGGCCTTAGTGGGCCGCTCGATGGTGCGCAACATGGGTGTCGCCGCCGATCTGGGGCTGCTCCGGCTCCCGCCGGGTCTGCTGGTGGACCTTGAGGAGGCGCTGGCGATGCCCGGGCACCGGGTGCTGCTTGTCTCCACCGGCTCGCAGGGGGAACCCCTCTCGGCGCTGTCCCGGATGGCTCGCGGCGAGCACCGGCAGATCCGGATCCGCGCCGGGGATACCGTCGTGCTGGCCAGCTCGCTCATTCCGGGTAACGAGACCTCGGTGTTCCGGGTGATCAACGGGCTGACCCGCCTGGGCGCCACCGTGGTGCACCAGGGCACGGCGAAGGTCCATGTGTCCGGGCACGCCCCGGCCGGAGAGCTGCTGTTCCTCTACAACGCGATCCGCCCGTCCAACGTCATGCCGGTGCACGGCGAGTGGCGGCACCTGCGGGCCAACGCCGCTCTCGCGGTCCGCACCGGGGTACCCGAGAAGCGGGTGGTGATCGCGGAAAACGGCGTGGTCGTGGATCTGGTGGACGGCCAGACGGAGATCACCGGCCGGGTCGAGGTGGGGCAGGTCTATGTGGACGGGCTGTCCGTCGGCGATGTGGGTGAGTCCACCCTGTCTGACCGGCTCATCCTCGGCGAGGGTGGGTTCATCGCGATCACCGTGGTGATCGTGTCGGCGACCGGCCGGGTGGTGGCGCCACCGACGATCTCCGGGCGGGGGTTCTCCGATGACCCCAAGGCGCTCGACGGCGTGGTGCCGCTGGTGGAGATGGAATTGGCCCGCACCGAAGCGGAGGGGATCACTGACCCGCACCGGATTGCCCAGGCGGTGCGGCGCGTGGTGGGCCGGTGGGTTGCCGATACCTACCGGCGTCGGCCGATGATTGTGCCCACCGTGCTGCCTGTCGGCTGAGGGTCCCCGCCACTGTGACGCTGGTGGCGGTGTTTGGTTACCGGGAAGGAAGGGACGGATGGGCTAGCGTGTGGGGCATGGCAGCGCGGAGCTCCCCGAAGACCACGACCGTGCGCTCCCGGAGTTCGCCGAGCACGCCGCGCCCGCGGTCCACCCCCCGGCGGCCAGCGTCCCGAAAAGTGCCCAGAAGAACGTCGAACCGTATTCTCGGCCGGGGTCTGGCCGGCGCGTGGTCGCTGCTGGCTCGCGGCGTCGGAGGAGCAGCCAGGACACTGGGGCGGACCCGTGAGCTGGAGCCCGCCCACCGCCGAGACGGCCTCGCGCTCGGTTTGCTCGCCCTTGCTGTGGTCGCCGCCGCTGCGCTGTGGTGGACCGCCGGGGGACCGGTCGGTGCCGGCCTGCAACACCTGCTGCGTGCCCTCTTTGGTGCCGTGTCGGTGGGGCTGCCGGTGGTGCTCGCCGGGGTCGGAGTGATCCTGATGCGCACCGAGCCTGATGTGGCGGCGCGGCCTCGGCGCACCGTGGGCACCGCGGCGCTGACGGTGGGGACGCTCGGTCTGGGCCATCTTGCGGCCGGCGCACCGGCGGATGGGGCGGGACGGTCCCGGGCGGCTGGGGTGGTTGGTTTCCTCGTCGCCACTCCGTTGGTCGACGGGTTCACCGTCTGGGTGGCGGCGCCGCTGCTGGTGTTGCTGGCCGGTTACGGGCTGCTGGTGCTGACCGGGACCCCGGTTCGAGCGGTGCCCGGACGGATCCGCCAGCTGTGGAAGACGCCGCCGGATCCCGAGGCCGCCGACTCCGAAGCTCCGGTCATCGGCACCGATCCGGCTGCCGTGCGGCTGCGCCGCCCCGCGCGGCGTCGCCAGGCCACCCAGACCACCCAGACAGGCGAGGAGGACGCCCCAGGCGTTCCTGCCGCACCGGCCCGGCTTCCGGCGCAGTCGAAGCCTCCTGTGCCGATGGAGGAGCCGGTCGAGCGGCCTGTCGAGGGATCGGTCGACGGCAAGCCTGGCCCAGGCGCGTCCACTCATCGGGTGGTCGAGGGCAACTACCAGCTGCCGCCGCCTGATCTGCTGCTCAAGGGTGACCCGCCGAAAGCTCGGAGCACGGTCAACGACGCGATGATCGAGGCGATCACCGGGGTGCTCGACCAGTTCGCGGTGGACGCCCAGGTCACCGGGTTTGCCCGAGGGCCGACCGTGACTCGCTACGAGGTCGAGGTGGGACCTGGAGTCAAGGTAGAAAAGATCACCCAGTTGACCCGGAACATCGCCTACGCGGTGGCTACCGACAACGTGCGGTTGCTCGCGCCGATCCCGGGCAAGTCCGCGGTGGGGATCGTGGTACCCAACAGCGACCGGGAGATGGTGCGGCTGGGGGATGTGCTGCGTTCACCGACGTCCAGGGGCGACCAGCATCCCATGGTGATCGGGTTGGGTAAGGACATCGAGGGTCGCTTTCTCACCGCGAACCTGACGAAGATGCCGCACCTGCTGGTGGCCGGGTCTACGGGCTCGGGCAAGTCAAGCTTCGTGAACTCGATGCTGGTCTCCCTGCTCACCCGGGCCACGCCCGATGAGGTCAGGATGATCCTGATCGACCCAAAGATGGTGGAGCTGACCCCCTACGAGGGCATCCCGCACCTGATCACACCGATCATCACCCAGCCGAAGAAGGCGGCCGCCGCGCTGGCCTGGCTGGTGGAGGAGATGGAGCAGCGCTACCAGGACATGCAGGCCGCCCGGGTGCGCCATGTTGATGACTTCAACAGCAAGGTGCGCAGCGGCGAGATCGTGGCACCGCCCGGATCGCAACGGGAATACCGTCCTTACCCGTACATCATGGCGATCGTCGATGAGCTGGCTGACCTGATGATGACCGCCCCACGCGACGTCGAGGACGCCGTCGTGCGCATCACGCAGAAGGCCCGGGCCGCCGGGATCCATCTGGTGCTGGCCACGCAGCGTCCCAGCGTCGACGTGGTCACGGGGCTGATCAAGACCAACGTGCCGTCCCGGCTGGCCTTCGCCACCTCCTCACTCACCGACAGCCGGGTGATCCTGGATCAACCCGGTGCGGAGAAGCTGATCGGCATGGGCGACGGGCTCTATTTGCCGATGGGCGCCTCCAAGCCGGTGCGGATCCAGGGCGCCTATGTCGGCGACGCCGAGATCGCCAAGGTCGTCGCCTACACCAAGGAACAGGCCACCCCGGAGTACACCGATGGGGTCACCGCGGCTAAGCCGGGTGAACACAAAGAGGTCGACCCGGACATCGGCGACGATCTCGATGTGCTGCTTCAGGCCGCTGAGCTCGTGGTGACCTCGCAGTTCGGCTCGACCTCGATGCTGCAGCGCAAGCTGCGGGTCGGCTTCGCCAAGGCGGGCCGGCTGATGGACCTGCTGGAGAGCCGGGGTGTGGTGGGCCCCTCGGAGGGGTCCAAGGCCCGCGAGGTCCTGGCCAAGCCTGAGGAGCTTGCCGGGCTGCTGTACTCGCTTCGTGGCGGTGGTGCTGGGACAGACGAGGACGAGTGAGCTGGCCGGACAACGTTACGGAGTAGGCAGCTCCAGGAGCATGCGGGTGTTGCCCAGCGTGTTGGGTTTGACGTAGGGCAGGTCGAGGAACTCCGCGACCCCTTCGTCGTGCGAGCGGCGCATCTCCTCGTAGATCTCCGCGCTCACCGGGGTCCCGTGGATGCGCTGAAACCCGTGCCGGGAGAAGAAACGCTCCTGGAAGGTCAGCACGAACAGCCGGCGCAACCCCAGGGCCCGTCCCTGCTCCACCAGCTGTGTGACCAGCGCATGGCCCACCCCCTGGCCGACGGAGTGCGGGTGCACGGCCAGGGTACGGATCTCAGCCAGATCTTCCCAGAGCACGTGCAGCGCGCCGCAGCCCAGCACCGCGCCGTCTCGTTCGGCCACCCAGAACTCCTGGACGTCCTCGTACAGCGTCACGAGCTGTTTGGCCAGCAGCACCGCGCCGGCGTAGCAGTCCACCAGGTCCTTAATCTGACGGACGTCCCGCACCCTCGCCCGCCGCACAGTAACCGGAGACGGCACGGGCTAAAACCCTATCGGTCGGATCTTCGCCGCCGCTAAGAGCCCCACGGCCCGGCCCCTGGAGACGACGTGATCGCCGATGGCGGGAACGCAGTCCGTACGATCACAGCGTGGCGTTGTCGGATCAGGAGCTGATCGCGCTGCTCACCGATCTTGAGTCTGATCGGGTGGAGCGCAAGGAGAGCGCAGCCAACTCCGATCGGTTGAGCGAGGCGATCTGTGCCTTTGCCAATGACATGCCAGGCTACGGCGAGCCAGGGGTGCTCTCCGTCGGCGTGTCGGACAACGGCGCGGTCCTGGGCCGGCCGATCACCGACGAGTTGTTGCGACAGCTGGCCGATCTCCGGGACCAGGGCACCATCCTGCCACCACCGACGATGACGGTCCGCACACTGCGGGTTGATGGCGGCGAGCTGGCGGTGGTCGAGGTCCAGCCTTCGGCGGCGCCACCGGTGCGGTTCAAGGGCCGGGTATATATCCGGGTGGGTCCGTGGTGTGCGATCGCCTCGCTGGACCGAGCCAGGAGGGCATTCCGACCACTGCGGGAATTCTCGCCGTCGGGGTGGACCCGTTGGGGTTTGTCCCGGGCGCGTATGTGCAGTTTCTCCGTCTCGACGGTGACGGGTTGGACGCACCGATCAAAGACGAGAAGCGGCTCGATGGCACGCTGCTCGACGTGCTGCGCCAGCTTGACGAGGTGCTCGAACTGAACATCACGACGTCGGTCGACTTCACCTCCGGACGCCAGGAGGAACGACGAGCGGACTATCCGCTCGTCGTCTTGGCTACGTGCAGCGCTTTGGCATGGGACTGCCATCGACCCGCCGGTCGCTGGCGCGCAACAGCAGCTCCCCACCCGAGTTCACCGTCACGGATTCCCATGTCTCGGTGACGATCAGGAGGCGGCCGTGACACCACCGGTGATCACGTTCTTCAACAACAAGGGCGGCGTCGGCAAGACTACGTTGGTGTACCACGTGGCATGGATGCTCGCCGACCGTGGGTACCGGGTGGTCGCGGCCGATCTCGATCCGCAGGCGAACCTGACGGCTGCCTTTCTCGATGACGACGACGTTGAGCAGCTGTGGAACAGCGCCGAGCCCCGTTCGATCTGGTCGGCGATCCGCCCGTTCGTCGATGGCGAGGGGCTGATCGGCGCGCTCACGCCCACTCCGACTAGTGACGAGCGGCTCGCGTTGCTGCCTGGTGATCTTTCACTGTCCCGGTTCGAGGACGACCTGAGCGACCAATGGCGCCAGTGCCTCGACGGCACCCGGCTGCGCCCCTTCCTCGTCATGTCCGCTTTCTGGACGGTACTGCAGTCCGCCGCCCAGCGGCACCGTGCCGACGTCGTGCTCGTCGACGTCGGGCCCAGCCTGGGCGCGATCAACCGGGCGGCCTTGGTCGCCTCCGACCACGTGGTGGTCCCGGTCGCGCCTGATCTGTTCAGTCTCCAGGGCTTGCGCAATCTCGGGCCGACGCTGCGGGCGTGGCGCGAGGGCTGGCGCAAGCGGCTCGGTGAGCTGCGCGAGGGCGACCGACCGATGCCTGCTGGGAGCATGGCGCCACTCGGGTACGTCATCCTTGGTCATGCAACGCGGCTGGACCGGCCCGTCAAGGCATACCACCGGTGGATCGCGAGGATCCCGGTGGACTTCCACGGGGCTGTGCTCGGCGAGACTGCGCCGCCGCCTGAGCCCGATCCGTACTGTCTCGCCCAGCTCAAGCACTACCACAGCCTCCTGCCACTGGCACAGCAGGCGCGCAAGCCAGTGTTTGCGCTGAAGCCAGCTGATGGCGCATTCGGTGGGCATGCCCGGGCCGCCCAGCGCGCGTACGAGGACTTCCGCGGATTAGCCATCGCTATCCTCAACGCGAGTAAGGCCTCCGCTGCCTGACGCTCGCCCCGGCTCAGAGTACTTGCCCGTCTAAAGAGGGGTATCTGCGAGTCGGGAAACCAACTCTGTTGTAGTGCATGACTTCCAGCTGAACTTTGGATGGCGACACGTCATGGAATCCACGATCAATGCCCCGATTGAAGCGGCAGTGGCGGCGCTGGCTACCGCGGCCGCCGCACCGATGACCACCACCGGCGAGGAGACTCTGACCCTGGTTCGGGACCTGGCGCGGATCGCCGGTCATCTCGGTGAGCTCACCGCGGCCGCCCGGGACCGCTGGGCGGCCTGGGGCACCGTCACACCGCACCTGCGACAGGCGCAGGACCTCGCCGCCGAGGCCACCCGATGCCTGCGCCACGCGGCCGGCACCTACGCTTTCAACTCCACCCAGGCGGCCTCGACCGCCGTCCCCCTAGCCTCGACTCGCACCGCGCGACCGGCGGCCTGAGTAGAGCAGCAGGGCACCGCCAGCACGGTCTACCAAATTCTGAGTTTTCGACCCTGGATGGTACGCAGCGAGCGGCCTCGCAGCTCTTTTTCGGCATGACACCCAGAATCCCCGGTTGGTGGTCCCAGATCGGTGGTCCCAGATCGGTGATCTCGGTGTCGGCACCATAATCTCTTCCTTGATCAGACCCCAGAGGTGCACCATGGCCAGCTTCGTTCCGTTCACTATTGACCTCAGCGCGCATGAAGCCGCACGCCTTGCTGCCGTCCTGAATGCCCTCGGCTCGCACTGGGACCCCGCCGAGATCTACACCGGCGAAGCCGAAGCGCGTCGTATGCTCTACAGCCACCTTGACCCCGACCAGCAGGCCACCTACGACGTATTACTCGCCGACGGTGTGCTCCCCGACACCCCGGAGCGATAACGATGATGCTCGACCCGCAAGCAGACCCCGGCCGTCGTGCCTGGCTGCCTTGCCGCTACTGCAGTGACAACACCCCGCTGTACCTTCTTGCGTCCGACGTCAACATGGTCTGGGTGCAGTGCGGTGCCTGCCTGCGCCGCTGGTGGCACGACACCGGTGTCGGTCACGGGAGACGTCCGGATCACCTGTTCGACGTTGCCTGATTCGGACCGGTCGCAGTTGCGTGTGGCCTAGCCCACACTGCGGATGCTCCCTGCTGGCCACTTCAGAGGCCGTCCGGGAGCCCGAGACGGAGACCGTCGAGACACTCCACCGGGAGATCGACCACCTCGCGGGCACTGGCCGCCACGGATGCCCGTCCCTTGCGGATTGGTTGAGCCGTTTCTGGCAGGCTATCCCGAGGACGTGGGCGTCGCGGTGGAGGCGATCAATATCGTGACCAAGAGGGTGGATGTGACGTGGGGGCTACACGTCTGCTATGGCAATTTTTACACCTGGCCGTTCTGGGAAGGTCATGACGGTTTCCTGTTCCCGGCGGTACTGATCCAGCGGTTCGGGTGGGACCGCGCGCTCGGGCTCGGCGTGGTGAACGTCACGACCGAGCACATCGAGTCTGCGGAGCTGATCGCGGCGCGCATCCACAGGGCGTTTCCCGCTTATTCGCTAGATCGAAGCTGGCCGCGATGGTAGAAGGGACCGTGACGGTCCGCCACACCCAGTGACCTCCACACCCAGTGACCTCGCCAGGACCGACCGTCGAGCAAGGAGCGTGATCCGATGACCCAGCTGGAGACCATGGAGTACTTGTTCACCTCCGAATCGGTGACCGAAGGCCATCCCGACAAGATGGCCGACCAGATCTCCGACGCGGTGCTGGATGAGGCGCTAAAAATGGACCCGAATTCGCGGGTAGCGTGCGAGACCCTGATCACCACTGGGATGGTCGTGCTGGCGGGAGAGATCACCACACCTGGGGTGCTGGACTATACCCAGATCGTCCGCGACACGGTCTGCCAGATCGGATATGACAACGGCAACGTCGGCTTCGACGGGCGCAGCTGCGCGGTGATGACCGCCTTGGACAAGCAGTCGCCGGACATCGCCCAAGGTGTCGATATGGCGGCTGAGCGGCGCGGGAAGCTGTCCGAGGACGAGCTGGACAGTGCCGGTGCGGGGGATCAGGGGATGATGTTCGGCTACGCCACGAACGAGACCCCTGAGCTGATGCCGATGCCGATTGCGCTGGCGCACCGGCTGTCCAAGCGGCTGGCCCACGTACGCAAGGACGGCACGCTGCCCTACCTGCGGCCCGACGGCAAGACTCAAGTCACCGTCCGCTACTCCAATGGTGTGCCAGTCGGGGTGGAAAAGGTCCTGATCTCCACCCAGCACGCCGAAGAGGCCACCGTGGAGCGGATCCGGGCGGATCTGTGGGAACACGTGGTGCTCGCGGAGCTGCCCGCTGGCTTCTACAACGAACGCGAATTGGCGCGTAACCTGTTCGTCAACCCGACCGGGCGGTTCGTGATCGGCGGACCGGTCGGCGATGCCGGGCTGACCGGCCGGAAGATCATCGTGGACACCTACGGCGGGTTCGCCCGGCACGGTGGCGGCGCGTTCTCCGGTAAGGACCCGTCCAAGGTGGACCGCTCCGCGGCCTACGCGGCCCGTTACGTGGCCAAAAACATCGTAGCCGCCGGCCTGGCAGACCGGGTGGAGCTCCAGGTGGCCTACGCGATTGGGGTGGCTCGGCCGCTGTCACTGCTGGTAGAGACCTTCGGCACCGAGAAGGTGCCCCGCACGACCATCGAGAAGCTGGTGGGTGAGCACTTCGATTTGCGCCCGGCGGCCTTCCGGAGCTATCTGGCGCTGCACCGGCCGATCTATGCTAAGACCGCCGTCTACGGCCACTTCGGACGCAACGATCCTGACTTCACCTGGGAGCGGACCGACAAGGCGGCGGATCTGCGCTCCGCCGCCGGATTGCCTACCAGCGCGCAGCCAGCAGGGGTGTAAGGGTCTCTAAGGAGGGCTTAGGTGCGCATTATCGTCACGGGGTCGATCGCCACTGACTACCTGATGGTCTTCCCCGGCCGGTTTGCTGAGCAAATCGTGCCCGATCAACTGGCGAATCTCTCGCTGTCCTTCCTGGTGGAAGACCTGGCGATGCGCCGCGGCGGCGCGGGGGCCAACATCGCGTTCAACCTGGGCTGCCTCGGGCTGGCGCCGGTGCTGGTGGGCGCGGTCGGTGCCGACTTCGCCGAGTACGGGCAATGGCTCTCGGCGCACGGGGTGGACATCAGCGCGGTGCATACCTCGCAGACCAGGCACACCGCCCGGTTCCTGTGCACCACCGACGCCGACCAGAACCAGATCGCGTCGTTCTACGCCGGCGCGATGACCGAGTCCCGCGATATCGAGCTGGCGCCGATCGTGGACCGGGTGGGCGCAGCGGACCTCGTGGTGGTGGGCCCGAGCGACCCAGCGGCCATGCTGCGACACACCCGGGAGTGCCGCGACCGTGGCTACCGGTTCGCCGCGGACCCCTCCCAGCAGCTCTCCACGCTCGACGGCGAGGCGATCAAGCACCTGGTCGAGGGCGCGACCTACCTGTTCACCAATACCTACGAGCGAGGCCTGCTTGAACGCAAGACCGGCTGGAGCGAGGCGGACATCCTGGCGCGGGTAGAAGTCTTGGTGACGACCCGGGGAGCCAAGGGCGTGACTGTGCAACGGCCGGGTGAACCGATGATCTCGGTGGCACCGCCGCAGGAGCGGTGCAAGGCCGATCCCACGGGTGTGGGGGATGCGTTCCGGGCCGGTTTCCTGGCCGGGGTCGCCTGGGGCGTGGGCGATGAGCGGGCCGCCCAGCTTGGCTGCACGCTGGCCACCTTGGTGATCGAATCGGTCGGCACCCAGGAGCACGAGTTCGACCCCGAGACGTTCCTGGAGCGACTGCGCGAAGCCTACGGACCTGACAGCGCGGCCGACGTAGCCGACCATGTGCGTGAGTCCCACCTTCACCGGTAGTGCCCAACTTCATGAGGGAGTGTATTTCGATGACTGTGGCGCCGGCCGCTGAGCAGAAGTTACAGAACCGCGCTGGCCTTGATTTCGCCGTCGCCGATCTGGGTCTGGCTGATTTCGGCCGTCATGAGATCAGGTTGGCGCAGCACGAGATGCCGGGTTTGATGGCGCTGCGGCGAGAGCATGCGGGAGCCTTCCCGCTGCGGGGCGCGCGCATCTCCGGGTCGCTGCACATGACGGTGCAGACGGCGGTGCTGATCGAGACTCTGGTCAGTCTCGGCGCGCAGGTTCGGTGGGCATCGTGCAACATTTTCTCCACCCAAGATCATGCCGCGGCGGCGGTGGTGGTAGGTCCGCATGGCAGTGCCGAACAGCCGCGGGGAGTGCCGTGTTTCGCCTGGAAGGGTGAGACGCTCCAGGACTACTGGTGGTGCACTGAGCAGATGCTGACCTGGCCTGATGGTGCCGCGCCGAACATGATTCTGGATGACGGGGGAGACGCCACGCTGCTGGTGCACAAGGGAGTGGCGTTCGAGAATGCCGGGGCGGTGCCGGCCACGGGCGAAGACGATTCGGATGAGTGGAGGGCATTTCTTGAGGTGCTGCGGACCTCGTTGGTCACGACACCGGGGAAGTGGACGGCGATCGGTCAGGGCATCCGCGGAGTGACCGAGGAAACCACCACCGGGGTACACCGGTTGTATCAGCTGGCCGCGGCCGGCGAGCTGCTGTTCCCGGCGATCAATGTCAATGATTCGGTGACGAAGTCGAAATTTGACAACAAGTACGGGTGCCGGCATTCGCTGGTGGACGGCATCAACCGGGCGGTGGATGTGTTGCTGGCCGGGAAGTTGACGGTGGTCTGTGGGTATGGGGATGTCGGCAAAGGGTGTGCGGAGGCGCTGCACGGCCAAGGCGCCCGGGTCGTGGTAACCGAGGTGGACCCAATCTGTGCCCTGCAGGCGATGATGAATGGTTTCACCGTCGACACCCTGGACAACCTGGTCGACCGCGCGGATGTCATCATTACCGCCACCGGAAATAAGAATATCGTGACCGTTGAGCATATGGCGCGGATGAAACACCAGGCGATCCTGGGAAATATCGGGCACTTCGACAACGAGGTTGACATGGCCGGGTTGGAGCGCCGGTCGGGCGCCCGCCGGTTGACGATCAAACCGCAGGTCGATGAATGGACGTTCCCGGACGGGCATTCGATCATTGTGTTGTCCGAGGGACGGCTGCTGAACCTGGGAAACGCCACCGGGCACCCGAGCTTTGTCATGTCGACCTCGTTTTCCAACCAGGTGATCGCCCAGGTCGAGCTGTTCACCAAGTACCAGGAGTACGACCGGGAGGTCTACACCCTGCCCAAAGTGCTCGACGAGAAGGTCGCCCTGATCCACGTCGAGGCCCTCGGCGGTCAGCTCACCAAGCTGTCCAAAGAACAGGCCGAGTACATCGGCGTGGACGTCGAGGGCCCCTACAAATCACCGCACTACCGGTACTGATCTCCCTGCGCGGGCAGGTACTACCTGCCCCTGATCAGGACCAGACCGATGTGAGCCTTCGGGACCCAGGCGCTTCATGGTCACCGCCGCTGGGATGATCTCGTATGCCAGCCATCTCGGCGGCCGGATATGGTGACACACCGGCGTGGTCTTATTGTCGGAGTGGGTTGTGGAGCGGTGTTCTGGTGGGGTCCACGGTCTTGGGAGGAATGAATTCGGGATACCCACGGGCGTCGAGTTGGATGTGCCATCGTTGCCGATGCACAATCACATGATGATGCTCGCATAACAGGCACATATTATGCAGCGCGGTCTCGCCCCCGTCGAGCCAGTGCCGAATGTGATGGGCATGGCAATAACGGGGCGGACGGTCGCAGGAGGGAAAGGCGCACCCTTGGTCGCGGTGCGCGAGTGCGTCGCGTAGTGCCGCGGTGGCCAGGCGTTGCTGACGTCCAACGTCCAGTGGCATCGAGTCGCTGCCCAGCACCATCGGCACGACACACGCATTGCAGGCTAGGCGGCGGGCTTGGGCGGCAGACAATCGTCCGCCGGTATCCAGCACGGCACTGCCGAGGCCCTCGATCAGGTCGGTCAGCTTCATGGTGAGCACCAGGTGGGGGCGCTGGCCCCCTCGGGTGGGCAGCTCACCCTCGTCGAGCAGGCTGCTCATGACCTCCACCAGGGCGTCAGCGTTCCGACGGGCGAGGCTGCGCTGGTCGGGGACCCCGTCCACGGGTGGGCGGCGGCCGTTAAGGGAATTCAAGACCTCCAGGACCCGAGCGCCGCCTTCGGGGTCCAGTTTCCCGTTCAGGGTGACGGTGCCGTCAGCGCCGGTACGGACCCGCAGCTCCCGGACCTGTTCAGGTTCGTCGGTGGGTTCAGGGCCATCGGGGTCGAGGTAGGCCAGGAGGCGCTCGCCGATCCGACTGAGCGCGGCGGGGTCGAACTGGCGGGCGGCGTGCGCGAGGGTCTGCTCGGCTTGGGCGGCGGTCTCGGGGTGTGTGCTCGGTGGGATGCGGTGCAGGGTGGTGGTGATCACTTTCAGATGCCCGGGGCCGATGGTGCCGGCGGTGAGTTCGGCGGCGGTGGCCGGCAGCACGGGGGGCAGCGCCTCTCCGGTCAGTGACTGGCGCGGGGTGAGCAGCTGGGCGTGTTCTACCCGTGTCTTGGCCTCACCAGGTGAGAGGTTCAGGACCCCGGCTACCAAGCGGGCGGTGGTGCCGAATCCGGTGGCGGGCCCTGCTTTTTCTTGGTCCAGGGCGGCGACCACATCCAGGATCTGCGCATAACAGCGTCGCCAGTCGGCTTCGGCCTCACGCAGCTGCGCTAGCAGCCCAGTGATCCGGGCCTGCTCGCGATCCTGCTCCACCGTGGTCACCGGCCTATGGTCGCAACCCACCCCGACAATTTCGGCGCTCGTGACCGAGACCAGGAAAAAAACGAATCCCCGCCAGCGGCCGGCGAGCGCGCAACAGCTGACGACCGTCGGCGGCACCTCCTACCGCCGGCCCTGCCGAACCGAAGGGAAGGACGATCCGCTCGTGCGCGCGGTCACGACCGGTTCAGAAACTCGGCCTCGACGTCATGCGCGGGGATTCCCAGGCCGGCTTCCAACTCGGCCTCCCCCTCGGCGATCGCCGCCACGAGTTCCGCATCGGTGGCCACTGCGATGGTCTCCTCCAACGACTCGAGGTACTCGGCGGACACCAGCGCTGCGACGGTGTGGCCGCCCTGGGCGATGTCCACTCGGCCGTGGCTGCGCTCAAGCTCGGCTAAGACCTCTGCGAGCGGCCGCTGGTCACCGGGGATGACGGTCACGACTCTCATGATGGCCTGCCCGCGCCTTGTCGGCAGGTACGCCCGCGCGAGCATCGGCGAGTGGACGCAGAGCGTGATGGCGTCGCTGGGCCAGCCTGATCATGGCGACCCGCGACCCCGTCGAGGCCCGCCGCCCTCGGGCACCCAATCCCTGGATGGGGCAGGCACCCTGCGCTCCCGACGACCTCCGCCGCCTCGCCGATCGGGTCGTTCTGTCGGTCCTTGGTGCTTGAGTGCTCCCATGCCATTGAAGGTGGGTGAGATGATCAAGCTGCTAGCGGACGACGGGTGGTACCTCGTCCGGTTTCGAGGCAGCCATCGACACTACCGTCATCCGACCAAGCCGGGCACAGTCACCGTGGCCGGCAAGCCGAGTGAGACGTTGCGGCCGATGTCCGAAAAGAGCATCCTGAGGCAGGCCGGTATGGGAAGGACCCAGTAGTGAGCGGATATGTCGTCGTCATTGAGGGTGATGAGGCTGGTGGTTTCAGCGCATGGAGCCCCGACCTCCTGGGCTGTGTTGCCGCCGCTGCCACCTACGAGGAATGCGTCGCTCTGATGCGGGACGCGATTGCCGGCCACGTGGAGGTCATGCGCGAGCACGGCGACCCTATCCCGGTGCCCTCGGCGATCGACGCCTTCACCGTCGTCGCGGCCTGAATCGATCCCATACGCCATCCACCGCCCCCAGCGGGCGGAGAGGGGCTGCCTCGCCACCGGAGGCGAGTGACCGGCATCCCTGAGCGCCGTGTCCGGACTACGCCCGGGGGTCTCACTTGCCTCGCACTTCCGCCGAGCCCTTCCCAGGGCCTTGGTCGGCAGTCCATCATCAACGCCCGGTCAGGAGCGAGAGGGGAACGAGGGGCGATGAGCGGGCACGGCAAGAACACCGCATTGCGGGGGTTGCTGGATGAGGCGGAGATGACCAACGCCGCGCTGGGCCGCGCGGTGGTGGCTGCTGGGGCCAGAGAAGGCACGCATCTGGGCACCAACACCACCTCGGTCAGGCGGATGCTGGATGGGTGCCAGCCGCGCTGGCCAGCGCCGAGGCTGGTCGCGGCCGTGCTGTCCCAACGGCTGCAGCGTGAGGTCAGCCCTCACCGAGCAGATCACCCACCTAGGCAAGTTGAGCCATCAGTACGGCTCGGGACGGGTGCGCGAGCAGGTGGTGCAGCTGCTGCACCGGGAGGCCAACCAGCTGTTGCACGGCAGCTACTCGCCAGACGACCGGCCGCGCCCTGCTGTCCGCCGTCGCGAGGGCCACTAGGGCAGCTGGTTTCATGTCGGGCGATGTCGGCCGGTATGCCCTGGCACAGCGCTACTTCATCCAGGGACTCGATTTGGCCCTGCGGGCGGGCGACCGACGCTACGCCGCCGACATCCTGGCCGAGGCGAGCCGCCTGACGGTACGGATCGGGGAGCACGCACCCGCCGGCCAGGACACCCTGCGGCACGGGCGCCAAGCCGTGGCGCTCGCCCGGGCGGGGCTGAGCATCGCCCAGGACGCGGCCACGCCCGCGCTGGCCGCCAAGCTGCACGCGATCCAGGCCCGGGGTTTCGCCTTACTCGGTGATGCCCGTGAGACCCGCGCCGCGGTGGCGGCGGCCCAGCGATGCTACGAATCGATCAGCCCGGAAGACGCGGCCCTCTTCTACAGCGTCAACGGGTTCGGAGGGGACCTCGGAAAGTGCCTCAGCGGTATCGGTGACACCCCGCAGGCCATCACGTTCAGCACGATGGCGTTGCGTGGCTGCGAGCCCTGGGCGGTCCGCCCCCTGTGCGTGACCCAGACCGACCTCGCGATCACTCATCTCCTCGGCCGAGATCTGGAACAGGCCGCCGCGCTCGGCCGCGACGCGCTGCGTAGCGCCACCACCCTCAGCTCAACCATCACCGTGGAGCGACTGCGTACCCTGCAACGACAGGTACACCCCCTGCGTTGCGCCTCCCGACACCTGACCGACCTCGACGACCGCATCACCGGCTTCCTCACCCGCACCGCCCGCCAACAGGCCGACGCCCGCGCCCTGTGACCCCGAGGGGGTGGCGAGCAGCAGCCAGTCCGGCCACCCGAGGCAATGGACGGCCCCCTGGGGGACATCGTCCAGGGCGGCGATAGCGAGTTGGGCGGTGAGTTCGGGGCTGCGCGGAGCACAGTGGCAAGATTTCGTGACCTGTTGATGGCGGGTGGCCGGTTACGCTGAGCGGGTGCCCGCCTCGCCGCGATCTCCCCGCGCTGCGCTGGTCACGCTGGGCTGCGCCCGAAACGAGGTCGACTCCGAGGAATTGGCCGGCCGGCTGACCGAGGACGGGTGGGAGCTGGTTGACCCTGACGGCGGTCTGGCCGACGTGGTGGTGGTCAATACCTGTGGTTTCATCGCCGGGGCCAAGAAGGACTCCATCGATACCCTGCTGGCTGCCGCGGACACCGGCGCTAAAGTCGTCGCCGTCGGATGCCTGGCCGAGCGCTACGGCGCCGAACTGGCGCAGAGCCTGCCCGAGGCGCAGGCGGTCCTGGGTTTTGACGCCTACCCGCAGCTGGGCACTCGGCTGCGCGAGGTACTCGCCGGCCAGGTGGTGCCCGCGCACCAGCCGGTGGATCGGCGCACCCGGTTACCGATCACTCCGGTGTCCCGGCCGGCGGCGGTTGCGGGCGGTCCGGTGGTGCCCGGGCACGGTTGGGGACCGCCGTTTGCCCCCGCCCGCCCCCGGCGCCGCCGGTTGGCTAATTCCCCGGTCGCCCCACTGAAGATTGCCTCCGGATGTGATCGGCGCTGCGCGTTCTGCGCCATCCCTGCTTTTCGGGGCGCGTTCGTGTCCCGCCCACTCGCCGACGTGCTGGCCGAGGCGGCGTGGCTGGCCGCCTCAGGAGTGCGGGAGCTGGTGTTAGTCAGCGAGAACTCCACGTCGTATGGCAAGGACTTGGGCCGCCCGGGTGCTTTGGAGGAGCTGCTGCGCCGGCTGGCTGTCCTGCCCGGGATCGTGCGCACCCGGGTGTCCTATCTGCAGCCGGCCGAGATCCGTCCCGCGTTGGTGGCCACGATCGCCAGTACTCCCGGAGTGGCCCGCTACTTTGACTTGTCCTTCCAGCACGCCAGCGCGCCGGTGTTACGCCGGATGCGCCGGTTCGGCTCGCGCGAGTCCTTCCTGGCTCTGCTGGCGCAGATCCGCCGCTACGCTCCCACGGCGGGAGCGCGCAGCAACGTGATCGTCGGGTTCCCGGGGGAGACCGAGGCCGACATCGCGGAGCTGGAGCGCTTTCTCACCGAAACCCGGCTAGACGCGGTGGGCGTATTCGGCTACTCCGACGAGGACGGCACGGAGGCCACCGACTTACCCGGCAAGCACGATGCGGACACCATCGGCGAGCGCGTCGCACGAATCAGCGAGTTGGTCGAGCAGCTCACCGCCCAACGCGCTGAGGAGCGCATCGGGGAGACCGTTGACGTGCTGGTGGAGGCCGTTGCCGAAACGGATGCGCAGACCGGGACCGAGACGCTCGGGCGCGCCGAGCATCAGGCTCCTGAGGTGGACGGGGAGTGTGTGCTCACTGGCTCGGGAGCGGGCTCGGTCGCGCGCGGCGACGTGGTGCGCTGCCGGGTGATCGCCGCCGAGGGTGTCGACCTGCTTGTCACGCCGATGGAGTTGATCGCCCCGGCCGGCGGCGTGCCGTGAACCCGCCGCCAACAATCAAAGTCTCCGTATGGAACCTGGCCAATCTGCTGACGGCATCACGCATGGTGCTGGTGCCGGTGTTCGTGTTCGCCTTGTTCGCCAGGGGCGGGAGCGATCCGGCGTGGCGGGTCACCGCAGCGGTGATCTTCGGCGTCGCCTCGCTGACCGATCGACTCGACGGCGACCTGGCTCGGCGTCGCGGTCTGATCACCAAGTTCGGCACGATCGCCGATCCTATCGCGGACAAGGTCCTCATCGGGGCCGCGTTGGTGGGCCTGAGCACGTTGGGCACGCTGGCTTGGTGGATCACCATGGTGATCGCCGTGCGTGAGCTGGGCGTCACGGCGCTGCGCTTCTGGGTTTTGCGGTACGGAGTAATCGCGGCCAGCCGCGGCGGCAAGGCGAAGGCGTTCGCGCAGGTGGTTGCGATCGAGCTCTACGTGCTGCCGCTTCCGCCGGTGGCCCATCCGGTGCGCTGGGTAGCCCTAGGTTGCGCGGTGGGGCTCACCTTGATCACTGGCATCGACTATGTGGTCCGCGCGCTGAGGCTGCGTGCCTCCGGTCGCCGAACCGTCGCGCTGCCGTGACCGCCGACGGTGCTTGGCCCCACCGTGGTCCCACAGAGGTGGTGGTGCGTTCGCCCATGGCGCAGCGCCGGCCAGCCAGCTGGTGAGTACGGTAGGGGGCAAGCGAGCCGGTTAGCGTAGGCCGGCCAACACCCGGGAGGAAACGCAATGACGCTGCTGCGGGAGGCCATCGGCGATCGACTGCGCCGGACGCGGACCTCGCAGCGCCGCACGCTGCGCGAGGTGTCCCGGGTGGCCCGGGTGAGTCTGGGTTATCTCTCCGAGGTGGAGCGGGGCCGTAAGGAGCCCTCCAGCGAACTCCTCGCATCGATCTGTGACGCGCTTGACCTGCCACTAGACGAGCTGCTGCGGCGAGTAGCCGACGATCTCGGTCCGGTGTACCTGTCCGAGGTACCGGATACCCTGGCGGCGGAGCTGGTTGCGGCCTGAGCTAGCGAGGTGCGGCCGGACCAGGGGTAACCCTAGTTCTCCTTGGGGTCAGTGGAAGCGCGCTCCAGCACCTGACACCATGGAGCCAGCGCGTGGTTTCATGGTCGGCTTGGGGGCTGGTCGGATGCGGCGAAGCCGGGCGTGATGGGTCACGAGGAGAGGCAGCGGAAGAGATGGCCAACCCGTTTGTCAAGGCCTGGAAGTATCTCATGGCGGCGTTCGAGTCCAAGATCGACGAGCACGCCGATCCCAAGATACAGATCCAGCAGGCCATCGAAGAGGCGCAGCGCCAGCACCAGGCGCTGTCCCAGCAGGCGGCAGCCGTCATCGGCAACCAGCGTCAGCTGGAGATGAAGCTCAACCGGCAGCTTGGTGAGATCGAGCGGTTGCAGTCCTCGGCCCGGCAGGCTTTGGGCCTCGCCGACGAGGCGCGCAGCCATGGTGATGAGGACAAAGCGCAGCAGTACGAGCATGCCGCGGAGTCCTTCGCCATCCAGCTGGTGACCGCGGAGAAGTCCGTCGAGGATCTCAAGACGCTGCATGACCAGTCTCTGCAAGCCGCCGGCCAGGCCAAGCAGGCGGTTGAGCGCAATGCGACGGTGCTGCAGACCAAGCTCGCGGAGCGGACCAAGCTGCTGACCCAGCTGGAACAGGCGAAGATGCAGGAGCAGGTCTCCGCCTCGCTGCAGTCGATGAGTGAGCTGGCCGCGCCGGGGAACACACCCTCCCTCGACGAGGTCCGGGAAAAGATCGAGCGCCGCTACGCCAAGGCCCTCGGGGCCGCTGAGCTGGCCCAGAACTCCGTGCAGGGGCGGATGCTGGAGGTGCAGCAATCCGCGCTGGACATGGCCGGCCGTTCCCGACTGGAGCAGATCCGCGCCTCATTGCGCGGGGCACCCATCGCGGGTGAGGTCACCGCCGGTGAGCCACCGCACAGCCAGCCACAGCATGGTCAGGGCTGATCTTCCTCCCGCGGAGGCCATCCGGCACGGGCCGAGGAGTAGTCCCGCTGATCACTGCTGCCCCGTGCTGCACGTCGACATGGATGCCTTTTACGCCTCTGTCGAGGTTCGGGAACGTCCTGAGCTGGCCGGGCGGCCGGTGGTGGTGGCGGGCGGTGCCAACCCGGCCGGGGACCGGGGCGTCGTGCTCTCAGCGAGCTACCAGGCCCGGGCGTTCGGGGTCCGCTCGGCGATGCCAGTGGCCCAGGCCCGTCGGCTGTGTCCGCACGCGGAGTTCGTGCCGCCGCATTTTCCCCGCTACGCGGAGGTCTCCCGCGCGGTGATGGCCCTGTTCTGTGAGATCACTCCGCTGGTCGAGCCGCTGAGCCTGGATGAGGCCTTCCTCGACGTCCGTGGGTCAGTGCGCCGGCTGGGGATGAGCCCGGCCGAGATCGGGGAGTGGATCCGCGGACAGGTCTACGACGCGCACCGCCTGACCTGCTCCGTGGGGGTGGCCCCGAGCAAGTTCCTCGCCAAGCTCGCCTCCGGGCGGTCCAAGCCGGACGGGCTGCTCGTGGTGCCCGCCGATGGTGCGCTGGAGTTCTTGCATCCGCTGCCGGCCTCCGCGTTGTGGGGAGTGGGCCAGCGCACCGCGCAGGCGCTGCGTCGGCTGGGGTGCGTCACCGTGGCCGACGTGGCGAACACACCGCTGCCTGCCTTGCGGCGCGCGGTGGGCCTCGCGTGCGCCCAGCAGCTGCATGAGCTGGCCAACGGCCGAGACGAGCGGCGCGTGGTGCCCGACCTGCCGGAGAAGTCCGTGGGAGCGGAGGAGACCTTCGCCCAGGATGTGGCTGACCGGGTGGTGTTGCGGCGTGAGCTGCTGCGGCTGGCCGATCGCGCCACGGCTGCGCTCCGTGGCCGCGGCCTGCGCGGGCGCACCGTCACCCTGAAGATCCGTTACCCCGATTTCACCACCATCACCCGCTCCCGAACCCTGCCCGATCCGACTGACTCCTTGCCCAGGGTGTTCGGGGTGGCCATCGATCTGCTGGACGCTCACCTGCCCCGCGGGATGGCGGTCCGGTTGCTGGGGGTTCGGGTGGAGCAGGTGGCCCGGGGCACGGTGGCCGAGCAGCTCACCCTGGACGGCGTCAGTGGCGACGTGGGGGCGAACTGCACCTATGCGAACTGGGCAGACGCCGAGCGCGCCGCGGACGCCGCGCGAGCCCGGTTCGGCTGCGCCGCCGTGCGGCTCGCCGCTCTGCTGGAGACACCAGGACGGTCCGGCCGCGGAGAAACCTCGCTCTCCCCTGAATCGGGTAACCAGATCTGCTAGTCCATACCGCTGCGGGCTCGTATCCTCAACGTTAAGAGCCCACGGTAGGCGCCCGGTGGCCCCGGTACTACCGTCAAGCCCGGAGACCCTATCGACAACCTAGAGTGCCGGAGGAGGAGCGATGCCACTCTCCGAGCACGAGCAGCGTCTGCTCGACCAGATCGAGCGCGCGCTCTATGCAGAGGACCCCAAGTTCGCGTCGAACGTCCGGGGCGCCCGGATGCGCAGCCGGTCTCACCGCCGTCGACTCCAGGGAACCGCGCTTTTTGCGCTGGGCTTGTTGCTCCTTGTCGCTGGTATCGTGCTTCCCGTCCGCCCGATCGGGATTCCGATCATCAGCGTTCTTGGTTTCATGGTGATGTTTGCCGGCGCCGTTGTCGCGATCTTCTCGCACCGCGCTGCTGGTGAGGGCCGGCGCGCCGGATCGGTGGACCGTTCGTCCAACGGTCAGGGTCGCAGCACCCTGGCCCAGCGGATGGAGCAGCGGTTCCGCCGCCGCTTTGAGGAGCGCTAGCGTCAGGCCGTCCCCTATCAGCTGACCTCGTGGTGCCCCGCCGAAACGTGGGCAACTGCTGATTGCGCTCCTCATCCTTGCCAGGTAGCCGGGCAGCTGGTAGCTGCCCGTGTCAACGCTGACCTGACGCTGCGCTGCGCGCTCGACGTCTTGCCCGCGCCCTGGCACATCCTCACCCAGTCGACAACCCCAGTCCAGCACCGCCATCAACACGCTCAGCCCGCGCAAGCCCCCACACGGTGCACAAGCATCCATCAGTCCCCACACGGGCGCCCCACAGGGTGCACAAGCATCCATGAGACCCCTCGGGGACGCGTAGGGCGGGTGCCCCACTGGGGACGCTGGGGCTGAGCTGGGGCGATGACGCGTAACGAGGAACACGGAGGGTGTCTGCGCGTTGACAGTGGTGGAAAGTGGGGTACGGTGGTTTGCGGTGGAGCACAGCGGTGCTCCATGGCCGGTCTGCCCGGCTGGTGGGTTGGCTGGGGAGGTGAGTGGCGTGTTCCTGGGCACGCACACTCCCCGGCTGGACGACAAGGGCCGGCTGACGTTGCCGGCGAAGTTCCGCGATGCGCTTGCAGGGGGGTTGATGGTGACCAAGGGGCAGGACCACTGCCTCTATGTGTTCCCGCGTGCCGAGTTCGAGGAGATGGCCCGCAAGGTGGCGGCTGCGCCGTTCACCAACGAGGCGGTACGGGCCTATCAGCGTTACCTGTTCGCGGGCACCGACGAACAACGCCCGGATGGGCAGGGTCGGATCTCGATCGCACCTGAGCTGCGGCGCTACGCGGGGCTGAGTAAGGACTGCGCGGTGATCGGGGCGATCAACCGTTTGGAGATCTGGGACAGCGTGGCGTGGCAGCGTTATCTGGAGGAACACGAGGAGTCCTACTCCCAGGCGCGAGCGGAGGTGCTACCTGGCGTGATGTGACTCGGTACCGCGAGGTCTCCGCCCGGAGGCGCATCGACCGTGATCAACAACACCCACGGCGGTGCGCAACGACACAGACCAGCTCCAGACCCTGGCGCACCTTCCCCGGCGCCAGGATCTGGCACCGGGCGGAGACCTGGCGGCACCGCGGAGTATTCCGATACCGCACCGGCGATCCCGGCTGTGTGGCGCAAGGAGGCGAATGTGAGCGGAGGGAGGCAGCCAGTGGCCGATCACCCGCCTGCTGACCCCGGGCCGCCCCCTGGGCTGCCCCAGCATGCTCCCGTGCTACTGCACCGGTGCTGTGAGCTACTCGGGCCTGCGGTGGCGGGCCGGCCGGCCGTGCTGCTTGATGCCACGGTAGGTCTCGGCGGGCACGCCCTCGCCCTGCTCGATTCCCATCCGGCGCTCACCCTGGTCGGCCTTGACCGCGACCCCCAAGCGCTCGCGATAGCCAGTGACCGGCTGCGTGCCTACTCCCGGCGTACCCACCTGGTCCATGCCGGCTATGACGAGCTGCCCGAGGTCCTGGAGCGTCTCGGGATCCCGTGCCTCGACGGTGCGCTGTTCGATCTGGGGGTGTCCTCACTACAGCTCGACACCGTCGAACGCGGCTTCTCCTACGCCCGCGACGCCGTGCTGGATATGCGGATGGATCCCAGTACCGGCCCGACCGCTGCCGACGTGCTCAATGGCTACTCGCACGCTGATCTCACCCGGGTGTTCCGGGAGTACGGCGAGGAACGCTTCGCCAGCCGGATCGCTGCTGCAGTCGTGGCGCGACGGGCGCAGGAGCCGCTGGAGACCACCGCCCAGCTGGTTGAGATCGTTTACCAGAGTGTCCCGGCGGCCACCCGTCGTCACGGTGGCCATCCCGCCAAGCGGACCTTTCAAGCGTTGCGGATAGAGGTCAACGGCGAGCTGGCGGCGCTGCGCTCGGCAATCCCGGCCGCGCTGAGGGCGCTGACCCTCGGTGGTCGGCTGGTGGCGATGTCCTACCACTCGCTGGAAGATCGGATCGTCAAACGGGCGCTGGCCCAGTTGAGCACCGCTCGGACCCCGGCGGGCCTGCCGGTCGAGTTGCCAGATCACGGACCCCAGCTGCGCGCGCTGACCCGGGGCGCCGAAAACGCTGGCCCGGCCGAGGCCGAGGTCAATCCGCGGTCCGCCTCGGTGCGGCTACGTGCCGCGCAGCGCATCGCGCCGGTTCCGCTGCGCAGATCCGACCGGGACGGATCGAGCGGGGCGGAGTCCACCTCGTGATGGCTCCCCCCCGCGCCGTGAGCCCACTGCGGGGCCGGACTCCCGCACCGGTGCGCGGTTCCACCGCGGTACCCACCCGCCGCCGGGATACTGGGGCGTCCCGCGGCCGCTCCTCGGCCGTTGCCCGCGCCTACGCTCGGCGGGCCCAGCGCACCGGGGCTCGCCTCGGTGACCCCGAGAGCGCGGACGCCGGCCGGACGCCCTTCGTGCTGCTGGTGATGGTGTTGCTGGGGACGGCGCTGGTCTCCACGCTGTGGTTGTCCACCGCGGCCACCGCTGACTCCTACCACCTGCAGAGTGCCCGCACGATGGCCCGGAACCTGACCGAGCGTGCCGAGGCCCTCCGCCGCGAGGTGGCCACTCTGGAGACCGCGCCGCAGCTGGCTCGCCGGGCCCGTGAGCTGGGCATGGTCCCGGCCGGGGACCCAGCCCGGCTGGTCGTCCGCTCGGACGGCACCGTCGTCCTGATCGGCCAGCCTCGGCGGGCCACCGCACCCGCCCCGCCGCCGACACCAGCAGCGCTGCCGACACCACCGGGGCCGCCGGCACCACCGGGGCCTGCGGTAGCCCCTGCCCCGCCAGCTCCGCCGCAGCCGCTAGCACCGGGCCGTCCCTAATGGGCCCCTTCCGGACCGGCGCACTGCCGTGGGCGCGATGACCGGCGGACGGCGCAGCGGGGTGCCTCGGCACCGCCGGGGCTCCGGCTCGCCCTCGGCCGCGCTACGCAACCGGTTGGCCCTAGGTCGGATCACACTTGTGCTGGCCCTGGTGGCCGCCGGGCTCAAACTGGTTGAAGTGCAGGGATTGCAGGCGGCGGAACTGTCCGCACAGGCCACGAGCCAGCGCACCACCGTGCAGACACTGCCCGCGCAGCGGGGCACGATCACTGACCGTAACGGCACGCCGCTGGCGTTGAGCGTGGCGGCCGAGGCGCTGTACGCCCAACCGAAGCGGATCACTGCTGAGCAGCGCGCGGTCCGGGCCGATCCGGATGCGCACAAGCAGGCGATGGCCCGCCGCGTCGCTGCGGTGCTCGGATCGTCGGTGGTCTCCGAACAGGAGCTCCTGAGCCGACTGCGCAGCGAGGCCACCACCGTCCTGCTGGCACCGTTGGTGACGCCGGCCCAGGCCAGGGCGATCCAGCGGGATTTCCCCGAGATCAGCGCGGAGCACCGGGAGATCCGGCAGTATCCCGGCGGTGAGCTCGCCGCCAACGTCTTAGGGGTGGCGAACTGGCGGGCCGACGAGCGCAAAGTACGGGGACTGGTCGGTTTGGAGAACTACGCCGACACCCTGCTGGCTGGCCGGGACGGCCGTCGGGTGGTGGACACCGCTGAGGGCTCGGACGCGGTCATCCCAGGTAGCGAGCGCGCTGAGACCCCGCCAGTACCGGGTTCGGGGCTGGAACTCACCCTGGACTCCGACCTGCAGTTCACCGTGGCCCAAATGCTCGGCGACTATGCGCGGAAATACCACGCCAAAGGGGCCAGCGCGGTGGTGCTCGACGCGCGCACCGCCGAGGTCTACGCGATGGCCAACGACATCACGTTCGACCCGAACGATCTCGCGACGGCGACCCCGGAGATGCTGGGTAACCCGGCGGTCTCGACCCCCTTCGAACCAGGTTCGGTGAACAAGCTGGTCACCGCTGCCGCAGCGATCGAGAACGGCGTCGTCACGCCGGACACCGTCCTGCACGTCCCCGGCGAGTTGCGGGTGGCCGACCGGACGGTGCGGGACGCGTGGCTGCACGGCTCGGTGAACCTCACCTTCACCGGGGTGCTGGCCCGCTCGTCGAACGTCGGCATCCTGCTCACCGCGCAGCGCCTGGGCCCGGAGCGCTTTGTGGACATGCTCACCCGCATGGGCCTAGGGCAGCGCACCAATGTGGGGTTGCCGGGGGAAAGCGCCGGCCAGGTGCCACCCCGGGACCGGTGGTCGGGTAGCACGTTCGCCAACCTGCCCATTGGTCAGGGCCTGTCGATGACCGTGCTGCAGATGGCCGGTATGTATCAGGCGATCGCCAACGACGGTGTGCGCATCCCGCCGCGCATCGTCAGCGCTGAGATCGCCCCGGACGGTAGCCGGACCGCGACCCCACGACCAGCCGGGGTCCGAGTGGTCAGTGCCCAGACCGCCCGCACGGTGCGAGACATGCTGCGAGCGGTCGTGCAGAATGAACCGGGACAGCGCGGCACTGGCCCGGAAGCGGCGCTGGACGGATACCAGATCGCCGCCAAGACCGGCACCGCGCAGCAGGTGAACCCCAGCTGTGGTTGCTACAGCAACTCCAACTACTGGATCACCTTCGCCGGCATCCTGCCGGCCGACGCCCCGCGCTTCGTCGTCGGGATCATGCTCGATAACCCGGCTGTGGGCAGTGCGGCGCCGCTGTTCCACGACATCGCCTCCTACCTGGCGGGGCGCTACCAGATCCCGCTGTCGCCCGGGCCGAGCCCGCTGACCACTCTCACTCTTCCTTGACGGGTGGAGCTGATGCCGAGTCCACTCCCGATCACCGACGGCAGCGCCGGTAGCCTTCCTCTCCGCTGGGCTTCCGCTCCACCCGTATCCGACCTCAGATCGTGACTGCTCTTGTGACTTCGTTGTTGGTCGAGACACCGCTTCGGCCTTCGCGCACCACGGCGGTGCCGGTGAGCGCACTCGCCGCGCTGGCCGGCGCGACCGGCTGGGGACCCCAGGATCCGGCCCTGTCCCGGACCGCCGATCAGACCCTGATCACGGGTATCACGCTGCGTGCCCAACAGGCGCGTCCCGGCGACCTGTTCGCGGCGTTGCCCAGCGTGCTGCCCGGCCGTCCGCATGGTGCCGACTTCGCCGGCATCGCCGTGCGCGCCGGCGCCCTCGCGGTGCTCACCGACCCCGTGGGTGCTCACCGTCCGGCGCTGGCCGCCGCGATCGCGGACCGACCGGAGACCCCGGTCGTGGTGCACCCGGACCCCCGGTCGGTCCTGGGCACCCTGTCCGCCCGCATCTTCGGTGACCCCTCCGCCCGACTGGCGGTGCTCGGGATCACCGGCACCGCCGGCAAGACCACCACGGCATACCTCCTGGAGGCGGGGTTGCGGGCGGCGGGGGCGCAGACCGGTCTGCTGGGCACCGTGGCGGTGCGGATCGGCGAGGCGCTGCTGCCCAGCACGTTTACCACCCCGGAAGCTCCAGAGCTGCAGGCGTTGCTGGCGCTGATGGCCGAGCGCGGCGTCACCCATGTGCCCATCGAGGTCTCCAGCCACGCGCTGGCGCTAGGCCGGGTGAACGGCACCGCCTTCACGGTCGGCGCGTTCACCAACCTGTCCCAGGATCATCTGGACTTCCACACCGACCTGGAGGACTACTTCGCCGCCAAGGCGATGCTGTTCGACGGACGGGCCGACGCCGAGGTGGTGTGCACGGACGACGTCTGGGGGCGGCGGCTGGTCACCGCGCAGACCACAACGGTCTCCCTGCGCGGCGAGGCCACCTGGTGGGCCAGGGAGATCACCGCCCAGCGCGGCGGCAGCCAGACCTGCCGCGTCGTGGGCCCAGGCGGGTTCGACCAGCCCGTCGTGGTGCCCTTGCCCGGTGCGTTCAATGTGACCAACGCGCTGCTGGCGTTGGCCGTCGGTCATACCGCAGGGGCTGACCCCGTGCTGCTGGCCCGGGGCATCGCCACCGCGCAGGTGCCCGGTCGGATGCAGCGGGTGGACCGCGGCCAGCGTTTCCTCGCGCTGGTCGACTACGCGCACAAGCCTGCCGCGGTGGCCGCGCTGCTCGACGCGGTGCGCGCCCAGGTCCCGGGACGGCTGCTGGTGGTCCTGGGCTGCGGGGGGGATCGGGACACCGCCAAGCGCCCGCTGATGGGTGCCGAAGCCGCCCGCCGGTCCGACCTGCTGGTGATCACCGACGACAACCCGCGCACGGAGGACCCGGCGGCAATCCGGGCGGCTATCCTCGTCGGAGCGCGCGAGGCCGGTGCCGCCGGGTCGGTGGTGGAGATCGGGGACCGGGCGGAGGCGATCGCCTACGCCCTCACGCGGGCCCGCCCGGGGGATGCGGTGGTCGTCGCGGGCAAAGGCCACGAGACCACCCAAGAAGTACACGGCGTCAAGTACCCGTTCGCCGACGCCGACGTGCTCGCTGACCTACTCGACCGGCTGGAGGGGGGGAGCGGCGGATGAGCACCATCCTGGTCGCCGCTGGAGTCGCCCTGATCGCCTCCATTCTGTTCACCCCCTACCTCATCCGGTTATTCACCCGGCAGGGCTTCGGTCAGGAGATCCGGCAGGAAGGACCGCAGACTCATCAGAGCAAGCGGGGCACGCCCACCATGGGAGGGGTGGCCATCCTGCTGGCGATGTGGAGCGGTTACCTGGTTGCGCACCTCACCGTCAGCCGGCATGGCATCACCGCGTCGGCTCTGCTGGTGTTGCTGCTCACCACGGTGCTGGGCGTGGTGGGTTTCCTCGATGACCTGATTAAGGTTCGCCGGCAGCGCAACCTGGGCCTGAACAAGACCGCCAAGCTGGTCGGGCAGCTGATCGCCGCGGTGGTGTTCGGCATCCTGGCGATAGGTTTCCGGGACGGCGATGGCATCTCCCCGGCCTCGACTCACCTGTCCTTCGTGCGGGATGTCGCCGTGGTGTCTTTCGGCGTCGGCGGGTTCGTGCTCTTCAGCTACCTGTTGGTGTCGGCCTGGTCGAACGCGGTGAACCTGGCTGATGGCTTGGATGGGCTGGCGGCCGGGGCGGCGGCGATGGTGCTGGTGACGTATGTGATCGTCTCGTTCTGGCAGTACACCCAGGACTGCACCATCCAGGCCGTGCCCGGGTGCTACACCGTGCGGGATCCGCTCGACGTGGCCGTGGTGGCCGCCGCTGCGGTCGGGGGGTGCATTGGGTTTCTGTGGTGGAACGCGCCCCCGGCAAAGATTTTTATGGGCGACACTGGGTCGTTGGCCATCGGTGGGCTGCTGGCCGGGCTGTCCGTGGTCACCCGAACCGAGCTGCTCCTCGTGGTGATCGGTGGCCTGTTCGTCGTCGAGGCGATGTCGGTGGTCATCCAGGTGGCGGTGTTTCGGACCACCCAGCGCCGGCCGTTCCGAATGGCACCGTTTCACCACCACTTCGAGCTCGCCGGCTGGCCCGAGACCACGGTCATCATCCGGTTCTGGCTGCTCGCGGCCATCTGCTGTGCGCTGGGCGCCGGAGTGTTCTACAGCGAGTGGCTGACTGCGGCTGGGGGGTGAGGAACGGTGCGCGGCGTCAGTGACGTGTCCGGGAACGTGTCGGGGGGCCTCGCCGGGGCCCGGGTGTTGGTGGCCGGGGCGCGGGTGACCGGAGCCTCGGCGGCTCGCGTGCTGGCCGAGCTGGGTGCCGAGGTCACCGTCACCGATTCCTCACCCACTCAGCTGGCGGCGCTGGCCGCGACTCCGCTGCACGCCGCGGTGCGTCTGGTCGCCGGGCTCGCTACCCCGCTCCCAGGCACTGACCTGGTGGTGACCAGCCCGGGTTTGCGTCCGGACGCTCCGCTGCTGGCGGCCGCGCACCGCACCGGGGTGCCGGTGATCGGGGACGTGACGCTGGCCCGCTGGGTCAGCGGTGCTAGTTCGGGACGTGATCAGGCGGGGGCCGAGTGGCTGGTGGTCACTGGGACCAACGGCAAAACCACCACGGTGGGGATGCTCGAATCGATCCTGTGCGCCGCCGGGATGGACGCGGTGGCCTGCGGCAACATCGGGCTGCCGCTGCTGGACGCGGTGCGCGCCGGGCATCGGGTGCTCGCCGTGGAGTTGTCGTCGTTCCAGTTGCACTACTCGGGCGAGCTGAACCCCCGGGCCGCCGTGGTGCTCAACGTCGCCGCCGATCACCTGGATTGGCACGGCTGCCTGGCGGAGTACGCCGCGGCCAAGGGCAGGGTGTACGGCGAGGACACCACGGTGGTCGCCAATGCCGACGATGAGTGGTCGATGCGGCTGGCCGCCGGGCGCGCCGCGGTGGAGTTCACCACCAGCGAGCCGGCAGCTGGCCAACTGGGCGTGCTGGGCGAGGCGCTGGTGGACCGGGCCTTCGGCGATGCTGCCGCTGGGGGCGGCCACACCAGACTCGCCAGCGTCGCCGACGTCCGACCGCCAGGCCCGCACAACGTGGCTAACGCGCTGGCCGCGGCGGCGCTAGCCCGCTGCATCGGGGTGACGGGGCCAGCCGTCGCCCAGGGCTTGCGGACCTACACCCCGGCTGGGCACCGTGGAGTGTCCGTTGGCGAGCACGCCGGGGTGCGCTACATCAACGATTCCAAGGCCACCAACCCGCATGCCGCGCGGGCCTCCCTGCTGGCCTGGCCCCGGGTGGTGTGGGTGGCCGGCGGGCTGCTCAAGGGCGTCGAGGTGGACTCCCTCATCCTCGACACCCGGGATCGGCTCCTCGGCGCTGTGCTGCTCGGCGCTGACCGCGCGACGATCGCCGCTGCGCTGGCGCGACACGCCCCCAACCTCCCGGTGCGGGTGGTGGATTCGGGAGACGATGGCGCCATGATGGAGGTGGTGACAGCAGCCGCCGAACTGGCCAGTCCAGGCGATGTGGTGCTTCTTGCCCCGGCCGCGGCGTCCATGGACATGTTCACCGACTACACCCATCGTGGCCGGGCGTTCGCCGCTGCGGTCGCCGCGCTGGGTGCCACCCGGTGAGGAGTTCCCCTCGGCCGAGTGCGACCGCCGATCGACTGACGGCGGACCGGCGCTCGGCCGCTCAGCGCTCGGCTGGTCGGCTGGCGGTGGGCCGGGTCGTGGCGGCCCGCGAGTGGCTCACCGCCTGGCTGGCCCGGCCGCTCACCTCGCTGCACCTGGTGCTCGCCGTGTTTAGCCTGTTGACCCTGTTCGGCCTGGTGATGGTGCTATCGGCGTCGAATGTGGAGTCCTACACCAGGGCAGGCTCCTCCTACGCGGTGTTTGTCCAACAACTGGCTTACTGCGGGTTCGGGCTGGTGTTGTTCTGGCTGGGGCTGCGGGTGCCGGTGCGGATGCTGCGGGGCACCAGTGGGCTGTTCTTGCTGGTGTGCGTGGTGCTGCTGGCCATGGTGCTCAGCCCGGTGGGTACGGAGATCAACGGCGCGCAGAAATGGTTGCGACTGGGCCCGCTGTCCCTGCAACCCTCCGAGCCCGCGAAGCTGGCACTGGCCCTGTGGGGCGCACACGTGTTGATCACCAAACGCGCGCTGCTGCGCCAGTGGCGGCACCTGCTGGTGCCGCTGGTTCCGATGGCCCTCGTCGTCTTCGCGTTGGTGATGCTCCAGCCCGATCTAGGGACCACGATCACCCTGGCTATCGTGCTGCTCGCGTTACTCTGGTTTGGCGGTGCGCCCGGCGAGCTGTTCGGCGCTATCGCCATCGCCGCCGTCGCCGGGGCGGTGCTGATGGCCGCCGTCGCCGGCTACCGCTCGGCTAGGATCGAGTCCTTCCTGCGCCCCGGCGCTGACCCCCAGGGTGCTGCATACCAGGCCCGCCAGGCGATGTTCTCGCTGGCTGATGGCGGCTTGTGGGGAGTAGGCCTGGGGCAGAGCAGCGCCAAATGGGACTATTTGCCCAACGCGCACAACGACTTCATCTTCGCGATCATTGGGGAGGAGTTGGGCTTTCTAGGTTGCCTGGTGGTGCTGCTGCTGTTCGGCACGCTGGCCTATGTGGGAATTCGGATCGCCGCGCGCAACACCGATCCGTGGGTCAAGCTGGTCGCCGCCACCGTGACCACCTGGCTGGTCGGGCAGGCCGCGATCAACATCGGGTACGTGGTCGGCCTGTTGCCGATCACCGGGATCCCGCTGCCGCTGATCTCCTCGGGGGGCACCTCCATCGCGCTGACGATGCTGGTCTTCGGACTGCTGGCCAACTTCGCCCGGCACGAACCCCAGGCGGTGTCCGCGCTGCGCTCTCAGTCCACCCGGGTCGCTTCTGCGGGTGCGCTGACCCGGCTGCTGCGGCTGCGTCCCCCGGTGCCCTACGCTTCCGGCTCGCGACCACCCCCCGGGACGTGGCCGATCCCCGCCAGCCGTGGTCCCCGAGGCAGACGATGACCGCAGGCGGGGTGCCCCCACAGCCCGCCCGCACCCACGTGATCGGGATCGGTGGTGCGGGCATGAGCGGGGGAGCTCGGGTGGTGAGAGCGCGGTGAGCGCCGGCGGTCCGGGAGCGTCGGGCTGGCGAGGCCAGTCCCGGCGGCGCGATACGCCGCTGGCGGCGCTGCGGGAGCGCCGCGCCCTCAGCCGCCGCAGCGCCACGCGGTGGGCCTCCCGCGCTCGGCCGAGCGCGGCGCGTGCCGCCGCCTCTCCCGCGCCGCGGCGCACGGCTGTCCCCGCCTCTGGTGTTCCCCCCCTGGGGGTCCAGCCGCGCCGGCCAGCCCGCAGCTGGTGGCCCTGGCTGGCCGCCGGGCTGGCGATGCTGACCTTGACCGCTGCTCTGGCCTGGGTACTGCTGGGTAGTTCCCTGTTCGTGGCCCGCTCCGTGCAGGTAGTGGGCACCCGAGAGCTTCCCGCTAGGGTGGTGCGGGCGATGGCGGCCGTGCGGCTGGGCACGCCGATGATGCGGCTGGACACCCACGCGGTCGAGGCCCGAGTCGCCGCGCTGCCACGGGTGGCGAGCGTCCAGGTGCAGTGCCGCCTGGATGGCACGGTGCGCATCGAGGTCACTGAGCGCACTCCGGTCGCCTTCGTGCATCGCGGCAACGGCGTGCAGCTAGTGGACGCCACCGGAACCGACTACGCGACGGTCCCCGTCGGGCCGCCCGGCTTGCCGGAACTGCGGGTGGCCCGGGTTGGGCCCCGGGACGCCGCGACGGTGGCCGCGCTGACGGTGCTGACCGAGCTGCCCGAGTGGCTGCGGGTCCAGGTTCGTTCGATCGCCGCGGCCTCTCCCGCCGACGTCGTGCTGGAGCTGGGCAAGGGACGGGGTGGCACTACGCGGGAGATCCGGTGGGGTGGCGTCGAGGAGGGCGAGCGCAAGGCCGCGATCCTCGGCCCGCTACTCACCCAACCCGGCAGGACCTACAACGTCTCCAGTCCCGCCTTACCAACCATCGCGTGACGATGACACGGGCGCTGTGCTCGTCGCGAGCAGTTGCCGTCAAACGCCGGTCAGCCCCGTTGCTGGGCGACGGGCACAACATGTCCGGCCTGGCCCATCACTTCGGCCAGCTCTCAGTGGCAAACCAGGCGAGTGCAGACAACCGCCCTCGGATCAACGCGGCCAGTGCAGAGGCGTCGACAACTTTGCCACCGATCACGCGGCAGGGGCTGCCACAGGGTGGCGTCGACGGACCTCATCGTCACCCGGCCGATCCAGACCGCACGCGGCGTAGACGCGACGGTAATCCTCCAGCGAGGGCGCCCCGTGCCGGGCCACCATGCGGGCCACGATGGCCCGGTTACGTTCCGTGTCGCTGGCGTCGGGTGGGGCCAGCGGGGGCAGGCCCTCATCGGTGCGGTATTGCATCATGTGGGCAAGATATCCCATTCTGCTAAACCAAGGCAGCGCGGGACAGACCGTGGGATGCTGTTCTCCACGCAACCCCACCGCCGCGGCGACCCAGCTTCGCTCGAATTAGGGAACCGTTATCACGTCGATCGACGGAGCCGACCAGCACGTTTCACAGCTGACACGCGGCACGGCTCCGACAGGCGTGCTCGATCGTGCCCTGGAGAACCTCGGTCCCGACCGGCTGCTGGCCGAACCACCCGGTGACGAGCTTGCGGGCATGTTCGCCACAGCATCGGGCAAGGCCACCCCCGCCACCTGGAACCGCACACGGAGAGCAGGCCCAGTCGTGCGACCCAGCGCCATCCTGACCCACGGGTTCGGGGTAGCTGCCATATCGAGGCCTTCCGATAAAGCCGGGTTATCTAGTGAGGCTGCGCCTCGGACCGCCGAGATGGTAGTCAAGGTATCATGTTGCCGCTGCATGTCGTGAACTCGACAGGACCGACATTTTCCGGCACCGAAAATGTCGGTCCTGTCGAGTTCACGACACCGGACTGCGCAGGAAGTGATCGGCGCAGGAGATGATCGGCAGAGCGCGGTCCGGAACGGGAGCGAGGGCATCCTCCCTGGAGATGCGCCCAGAGCTCGGCTTACGTGTCGGACTTCTTGAGACCAAGGATCCCTAGTCCGGCTGACACCTCATAGAGGATCTTTTTCTGGGCTGGCTCCTGGTGTCGATGTCGTGGTGGGGAGCAGGCCGTAAGCCTGGAGTTGGTCATCGAGTGTGGTGACGGCCTGGGTCTGGGCCCAGGGTTGCAGCAACGCCCGGACGGTATGGAATTCCGCCGTCAGCCTCGGGTACAGGTGGGCCTGGGGAGCGGCCTCACCCAGCACACGGGCGGCTTCGGTGATGTTGTTAGCCAGGACAAGGGCGTGGGCGAATCGCACTTGACATAAGGCGTAGCCGCCCACATAGGCGGGGTCGAACTGAGCTAAGGCGGTGCTGGCAGCCTCCAGGGCTTCCTGGGGTTTACCTAACTGAGAGAGCAAACGGCTACGTTTGCTGTCGATGCTGCCGTGGTGCACCCAATAGGCCGGTGACTCTGGGGCGTTTCCCGGTGCGGTCGTGAGAAAGTCGTGAGCGCGGTCCGAGGCGGCCATCGAGAGCCCATGGTCACCATCAAGGGCATACGCGTCGGCGGTCGCCCGCTCAGCGAAGGCTTTCACCTGAGGGTCATCGGTGCGCTCGGCCAGGCTCTGCGCAGCAGCGGCATTGTCCAGTGCGACCGGTGTGTCACCCAGCTGGAACGCGGCAAAGCTGATATTGGCTGCCGCGTAGGCAGCTAATGCGGGGCTGTCGGCGTCGTGGGCGGCTTTGCGGGCGTGCTTGAAGTAGCCTCTGCCCTCCTCGGGGTAGCCCATGTCGACCAGGTAGCTACCGATGCTTGCGGCCATATCGCTGTCGACCAGGTTCATCGGTTTGCGTAGCTGCTCGGGGCAGCCGCCGGCCAGGAGCTGGTGCAGGAGTCTGTGCTGCGCAACGACTGTCTCGAACAGTCGGCAGGGGCCGAGTGTGTCTTCTAGGCGTTGGGCGTGGTCCAGCATGGTCGCGAGGTTCTGCACAACCTGCGCGTCAACCAGGCTAGATGAGTTCACCGCGTGCGCCATGCGGGAGTACTCGTCACTGTTCAGGTCCAGGAGCCCGGCGATGACGAGCACTGATCCGCTCAGCTGCATGCTGTCCCGACGGCCTAGTGCGTGCACTAATCTGGGGACCACTGCCATCAGCTCCTCGGCTAGCTTCTCGCACCCACCGGTGAGGGCGATCAGGGTGATCTGGGGCCAGGCGTCATCGCCAGTCCTCGGTAACACAGTAGGCGAGATGACCGGCGCCAGCTCAGCCGCCAAGCCCGCTTCGTCGTCCTCCATCGTGTCCCGCACCTCATCGACCACAGCTGGTAACTCTAGAGGCAGTAACACAAACGGATCTCAGCTTGGGCGGGTGGGGATGCCTGCGGTGAGGCCGCCGTCACACGCCATGGCGTGACCTGTGACGAAGGACGCCGCATCCGAACAGAGCCAGATCGCTGCCTGGGCGATCTCGGCCGGGTCGGCGAGGCGACGCACGGGAGTTGCCGCACCGGCCTCCTCTTCGGTGAGGATTCCCCGTCTGATGGCGTCGTCCAGCATCGCGGTGCGGACGACGCCCGGGCACAGGGCGTTGATCCTGACCCCCCTGGTCGCGTACTCGAGCGCGGCGGCCCTGGTGAGCCCGATGACGCCGTGTTTGGCCGCCACGTACGCTGCCAGGCCCATCGAGATCCCGATCGTCCCCGCCACGTCCCGAGCCGAGGTCACGTCGGCGTGGACGAACACCGCTTGTCCACCCGCCTCGTCCACTTTCTCGGCCACGTCCTTGCCGCCACCTTCGTCGATGTCGGCGAGCACGACGTTGGCTCCGTGCCGGGCGAACATCTGGGCTGACGCCGCTCCTATCCCAGATGCGGCCCCAATGATCAGAGCTGCTTTCCCGCTCTTCTTTTGGTGTCGGTGTTCGCGGAGTTTGGATCACACCACCGGCCAGGAGTCCGGCCTGTTGTGAACGGACTCCGGATAGCAAGATCGTCCCGCGAACCAGATCAATGGGACGGATTCTTCTTGTGGACGGCCGGATTCTAGCAGTCGGCCCACGATAATGGTGTGGTCGCCTCCATCGTACTCGGCCCAACGTTCGCACACCACCCAGGAAAATGTATTTGCGATGAGCGGAACGGGTGAGTTGTTGATCATTTCCAGTCTCTCAAACTTACGGGAACCATCTCTTTCCAGGACGCTGAATCTCCGGCAAAGCCAACTTTGATCGGCGCGAAGTAGATGGACAGCAAAAAGCCCGCTCTGCGCGATAGCCATACCGGTGCGGGAGTTTCGGGTGATGCACACCAACAGGAGCGGCGGGTCTAGCGATAGGGCACAGACCGAGGTGGCGGTGAGCCCTCGTGGGCCGTCTGGCGTGCATGCCGTGATCACGGAGACTCCGCTCGCATAGTGCCGGAAGAACGAGCGGAATCCGGGGGCATCGACCGAAAAGGCCGACGCCCCCGCCGCAGACGCTGCTCTCATCGGCATGTTCATCGCACTCACTAACGCTCCTTGGTTAGTCAGAATTCCTGTACTCTACCGGGACCACACCATAGGTAGCCTTCTCTCACACCACTCGAGCTTCCCAGCGCCTCATCGCCGCGACTCCGAACACCACCATCCCAGCCCGCCACCGGAGATGTGCAGCACCGGATATAAGCTAGGCATTCTCCATGTGCGTCATGTATTCATGGTCCTGAGGCGTTTCAAGGCGATATTTCCATATTAGGTCGACGCTGTTGTCGAATAATGAAGACGTTACATGCTACGTTTCCAATCGCGGTTCCAGGTTGCTACGTAGTCCCGCAGATGGGGCCAAATAGCGTTGCTGGCCTGTTGTACTTGACGCCCCCAAGACTGGCCTGCCTCCTTAATGATGAGTGGTACAATTTGCATAGTCAAGTGCTGTTTTCTGACATGGCGCTGAGCTTGAAAGTTAAACCAGATAAGGATGCGGAAAAATTGTGGAAAAGTCAGCCGTCCCATGGGAATTCTGGAATCTGGATCGAGCATTTTCCAGAATGGCGGAAATAAGTCACTGTGTGCTGCTATGTGCCGGTAGATCGCGTTCGTTGCATTCATGCAGTCCTGATCTCCAGACTTATATGAGGAAAGCTCCTTTGCTATATTTGTCACCATTTCTCGAATTTCTGGAAAATCGGCACACTGGGTACCTCTTCGAGGATGTTCTTCCATTCTTAAAAAGACTTCTTTGCTGCCGGTGTGTAGGTAACGAGCCCATGTCTCCGCTGGACTGACCGTGCTGTAGAATGACTGTATTATATACATTCTGAATGCGGCGTTGAATAGTCGAAAATCGGAAAAACTTTCGTATGTGCACCAGATGACATCGTCCGCGACGTCGAATGATTTCTTGGTCCATTCTTCGATGTACCTGAACCGCTCTGTGTCGTAGTCTCCGGAGTGCGCAGCCTCGATCAGTCGGCATGCGAGAGTGTTGATACAGTTCACCGTAATTGCCATGCCGGTTGAGTATAGTGGGTCGACGAACTCTGCGGCATGCGGCAGAAGACAGAATCTGGTCCCTACGATCTGTTTGTTCGAGAATTGCGTCCTCCCAGTGGACACAAAGGGCCGGATCGCGCGCGCCCGCCGCAGGTGGGCTGCAATGGACGGGTAACTTTCGATAATCTCCCAGAACTCGTGCTCGGCGGATATTCCTGGACGAATCGGATACAAGTTGATATCTAGGTTGATGCCGACGCTGCATAATGGGTTCACTGACTGTGGGTGGTTATTAAACGGGATCACCCATATCCAGCCGCCTCTAAAAAAGTGGTGTAGGGTTCCTTGGCTAAATGGCGAAGGCATTTCATGTTCTTCCTTCCTCGGTCCCAACTCATCCCATGGAAGCACGCCTAACATATGCGCGAATATAGTACGTGTCTTGGTTTGAAATCTTGGTTCGGTGTCGCGCAACCTGAGTTTTTCGGGGATCAGGGCGTTGCGTCCACCGGCATCGACGACGTATCGAGCAAGGAAGGTAGACCCATCTGCGGCGCGCAGTCGCATAAGATCGTCGCAAAATTCAACATCCTCAATCAAAACGCCATTTTTTGCTGTGGCGCCGTATTTGATCGCTACCTGGAAGAGGTAAGCGTCGATATCCTGCCGGAAGTAGTGCATATCCGGACCCAGTGGCTGGGGAACGGTGAACAGCTGCGCGCATTCCTGTGGTCGAGTCTTCTCCCCAACACGATGACCGACGTAACCGAAGTTTCGTTTGATACCCGAGGTCGGCGCTATCTTTTGAACACTGGAATAAGAGCTCAGGAGGCTTATGCAAAACCCCTTGAGAACATGATCAAAAATTGGCGTCCCCGCAGGTCAGCGACATGATCACAGAGCTCGTCTCCGAGTTTTGCATAAGCCTCCAGGTATGCTAGTTCGGGCACGCCGTAACGGGCTGCCAGAAGTCGTAGACTAATGGATGTTTCTGGAGTAGTCGATTCGCCAATCGTGAACCGAGGATGTGGAGTTCCCTCGGCCAATAGTACATCGACACCATTACCCGCGAGGATCGCGGCCATGATCGAGCCACCAATTCCACCACCGATGATCGCTACGTCATGCACCTTCTCATTCATCTCGCTCCTCTATTCTTCTATTTCGCCCACTAGCGTCGCTCCAGCCCCGTCGCAGTGCAGGGCTTATCATTTTTTACCAAATGATGGAGACGTTACATGCTACGTTTCCAGTCGCGATTCCAGGTCGCTACGTAATCCCGCAAATGGGGCCAAATAGCGTTGCCGGCCTGCTGAACTTGGTGTCCCCAAGACTGAACCACCTCCTTAATTATGAGAGGCATGGCTTGCATGGTCACATGCTGTTTTCTAACGTGGTTCGGTGCTTGAAAGTTAAACCAGAACAGGAAGCGAAAAATTTGTGGAATTGTCACCCGGCCGATGGGAAGTCTGGAATCTGGATCGAGTATTTTCAAAAACGGCGGGACTAGGTCGCTGCACGTCGCAATGTGCCGGTAGATTGCGCTCGTTAAATCCGCGCAATCTTGATCTCCAAATTTATATGTGGAAATCTCTTTTGTTATACTGGTCACCATTTCTCGAATTTCTGGAAAGTCGGCACATTGAGCACCTCTTCGAGGGTGTTCTTCCATTCGCGAAAAGACTTCTCTGTTGCCGGTGCGCAGGTAGCGAGCCCACGTTTCTAGCGGACTGGTCGTGGTGTAGAATTGCTGAATAGCGAACATTTTGAGTACGGCGTTGAATAGTCGGAAGTCAGAAAAGCTTTCGTATGTGCACCAGATGGTATCGTCCGCGACGTCGAACGATTTTTTGGTCCATTCTTCGATGTAGCGGAACCGTTCCGTGTTGTAGTCGCCGGAACGTGCAGCCTCGATCAGTCGGTGCGCGAGAGCGTTGATGCAATTCACTGTAATTGCCATGCCAGTTGAGTAGAGTGGGTCGACGAATTCTGCAGCATGGGGCAGAAGGCAGAATCTGGTCCCCACAATTTTTTTGCTTGAGAATTGTGTCCTTCCGGTGGACACAAAGGGTCGTACCGCGCGCGCCTGCCGGAGCTGGTCCGCGATGGAGGGGTAATTTTTGATGATCCCCCAGAATTCTTGCTCGGCGGATATTCCTGGGTGAATCGGGTACGAGTCGATATCCAGATTGATACCGATGCTACACAATGGGTTCACTGACTGTGGGTGGTTATTAAACGGGATTATCCATATCCAGCCGCCTTTGAAGAAGTGGTGCAGGGTGCCTTCGCTAAACGGCGAAGGCATTCCGTGGTCTTCCTTCTTTGGTCCTACCGCTTCCCATGGTAGTACCCCTAACATATGCGTGAATATGGTACGTGTCTTGGTTTGGAATCTCGGCTCGGCGTCGCGTAACCCGAGTTTTGTTGGGATCAGGGCGTTGCGCCCACCGGCATCGACGACATATCGAGCAAGGAAGGTAGACCCATCCGCGGCACGGAGCTGCACGAGATCGTCGTGAAATTCAACATCCTCAATCAAGGTGCCGTTTTTTGCTGTGGCGCCGTATTTGACTGCCACCTGGAAGAGGTAAGCGTCGATATCTTGGCGGAAATAGTGCATATCCGGACCCAGTGGCTGGGGAAAGGTGGGAAACTGTGCGCATTCATGTGGTCGAGCCCTCTCCCCGATGTGATGACCGACATAACAGAAGTTTCGTTTGACACCCGAAGTAGGCGCTATCTTTTGAACATTGGAGTAAGTGCTCAGGTTTCCTAGTTCGGGCACCCCGTAACGGGTTGCCAAGAGCCGTAAACTAAGAGAGGTCTCTGGAGTGGTCGATTCCCCGATCGTGAAACGAGGATGTGGAGTTCCCTCGGCCAGCAATACATCGACACCGTTACGCGCGAGAATCGCAGCCGTGATCGAGCCGCCAATACCTCCACCGATGATCGCTACGTCATGCACCTTCTCATTCATCTCATTCTCCTGGTCTCTCTATTCGTGCCGTTCTGGCCCCGTAGCAGAACGGGGCTCATTGTTCATGGGTCATGACGGTATTGTCACTGCCGTAGTGGGTGTGGGATGCAGGACGTGCGCGTTGACGTGCTCTAAGCCGTATGCGTGTCGCAGGACTGCCAGTTGGTCGAGGTCGGACCCGTACAGGTTCCTCAGCAGCGTGCCGTCCAGGGAGTTCATTCCGTACAGGTACGGCCTGCCGCCCAACTCGCAGCAGAGTTCCAGCAGAGAACGCAGGGCCTGCCGGGTGCGGACAATCGTGCGAGCGTCGCGCTGGTCGACCATGGCGTAGACGCCGAGGCCCAGCACGACCGAGTCATACGGGGCGGGGCCAAACGCGAAGTGGGTGAAGCCGGTGGGGCGCCGAATCAGCAGCACGTACATACCTTTGAGCGAGCCGGACAGCGGTGGTTGCTGGCGAAGATTTTCGATGGCGTCGATGAACGTGCCGAAGCGGTCGGGAGGCAGGACATAGTCCGTCCATATCCGTACGCGTCCAGGGAAGGCGGCGACCCAGCGTTCTCGGCGCTCGTGCAAGAAAAAAGGCAGGTCGGGGATAATGGTGCAGTCGGGAGTCTGGCAGGGAGAAATCTCCTCTGCGTGGAACCAGCCAATCTCAGAGTAGAACTGATTCCCATTGATATTCGCGTTGTAGTGGTCCACGTCCGGCTCTGCCGCCAACCGGACGGCGAACCGGGCCATCTCGGCCGCCGACGCATGGTGCACCCGGTGTAGATGGCCGAACCGCCGATAGGGGACAGTACGCAGGATCGCGCGGTCGATGAACCCCACCTGGCCGAGGCCGCCGAGGGCGAAACGGAAAAGTTCCGGATGTTCCTCCGTGGAGCACCAGCGGGCTGTGCCCTGGCCATCGATCAGCCGGATGCGGCGGACCTGATCGACCTGCAAGCCGTGCACTATCGAGTTGAGGCCCAGGCCGCCGACCGACAGCGTGCCGCCGACCGACATGTACAGGTAATCGGTGAGCACGGGCACGGCCCGTCCGCGGGTGTTGAGCTCGCGCTCCACGGCATACCAACTCAAGAACGCTGGGAGCTCCACGTAGCCATCGCCAACGTCGACGATGTGCGGTCCGGCGGCTTCGTGTGGACTGAAGTTCTCCAGGAGCAATCCGTTGGTGACTGTCTGACCGTTGCAAGAGTGCCCAGCCCCGCGCAGGGTCACCTGATCGCCATGCTGGCCCGCCGCGGCGATCAGGGCACCGGGATCGGCTTCCCCGCTGCAAGCGGACAGCACCGCATTTGGCTGGGCGCGTTTGACACCACCGAAATCGGTGCATAATGCCTCGCCCATCAGTGCTTCCTCTCCGTTACGGAGTTCAGTGAGCCGAAGGGCGTGGGACCGCGGTATCCGGTCCCACGGTCGAAAACCCGGATACTCGCCACCGTCTCCTCCTCGCCCTGGAGCACGTGCGGATAGCGCGTGTGGGTGTCGATCGTGCGCCCGGCGCGGTCGGTGAAGCGGGCGCCGCTGAAGTAGCTGCAGACAAGGTAGGGGCCTTCGTACCACAGGTGACCCCGCACCAGATCGATCCGCTCGTCGTAGCTGTCGACCACATCGCTCCAGTGCGCGGCACCGGGCGCGATGGGCCACCGTGGCACGGTCAAGAAGGGTGGCATACCGTGTTGTGGATTGTTCGGACCGACATCGAAGTGGCACGCCGCCGTGGAGTCGTAGGCCCATTTCTCCACGCCAACCCGATGGATCCGGATATCCACATCGCCACGCGGTGCAGGGTCGCCGAGCCGCTGGCCCCATGCCAGGTAGTCAAAATGTACAAGGGATGAGTAGAGGTCCAGGGGAACCCGCTCGCCCTGCACGGGAGCGATCATGTACAACCCGAGAAAGCACTGAAAGAACGGGGAACTCGGGTCGAAGCGTGCCGAGTAACCACCGGGTTTTTGCGCTGCGGGCAGCAGCAGAAAACTCGTTCCCTCGATCGTCCAGTTCGCACCGCCCCAAGGCACCGACTGCCAGTACGGGCTCAAGCAGATCGGAAAAAATTGGGGATGCCAGCCCGGAGCGAGATCGAGGGCGACGGCGGGATTGAGGCCGTGCAGGCTCAGCAAGGGGGTGCGTTCAGTAGTTGACTTGCTCATCGCTGCCTGCCACCTCCTCCTGGTTGGCGAAGAGAACTTCAACGTCGGTGCTGTTCAGCTGGTATCCGCGGGTAGCGAACCAGTCGTTCAGCTGTGCCTGTTCGGAGAAGGGGACGGCCTGGCACAACTCCTCATACAGGCTGGTGTCATCGACAATGTCAGAGATGAAATCGCGGTAGGTCTTCATGGCGTAACCTCCTTCAAGGGGTGCGCGAGAGCGTGGTATTGGCCCCTGAGTCCGGGCAGGTTCAGTTCGTCGGCCACGCGCGCAGCGGTGGTCACATGGGTATGGATGGCCTGGACCGCAGCCGGGTAGGCGGCGCAGCGGAGGACGTCGAGCAACGCGTTGCGTCGGTCGCCGTCGGACGGGTTCATAGCCACGTCGTGCCATACCCAGCGGCTTTCGATCGGCAGCAGATGAAACACAGCGGTGGCCTGGTCTGCAGCCGCGTCGACGGCGGCGTCCCGGAGATCGTCGAGAATCCGCCAGGCCAGGCAGAATTCCTCATACATTGAGCGAATGAGTTGACGCTGCTCGGTGTCGTATCCGGCTTGTGCCGCGATGAGCAACGGGGCGATCAGTGATGTCGCGGACTGTCCCAGAAACACCGTCTCGTAGGCGGCGAGGTCGGGGCGCTCGGGAGGACGGTGGATATGGGAGAAGTACAAGTTCACTAGCGATTCGACCGTCTGGTTCGCTTCCTGGTCCGAGCCGGCCAACCGTGCCAACCCATCCTGGAATTCGCCCCACACCTCGGTCCTGAGTTGCAGGAAGAGGTTGTCGACCGGGATGTCGCCGTCCGTGAGATGGTCATCGAGCAGATGCAGGAACATGGCGGCCGCCTGCGCACCCAGGGCATCGTGCACCTGACCGGGAGCCACCTCGTCGCGACTGCTCGCGAGAAAGGGGATCACCGTCCACGCGGGCGGGTAATACTTGTCGTAGAACGCCGCGACATGACCGGCCCGATACCGCGCCAGATGGGCTTGGACAGCGAGCAACGCGCTATCCCGCAACGCCGCCGGCATCCGGTCGCAGAAGACCAGCACTCGCCGGTTGAGCCAGTCCCGCAACGGACGATGCTCCGCAGCCAACCGCACCTTACCGAACGCCAACGAACCGAGCGCCGACAGAGTTAGCCGTTCCGGCGCGGGCCACTGCACACGGTCTGCGGCCGCCCTTGGCACCGTCGATCCGCTTTCCCAGGACTCGGGTCGTCGTCGCTCTCCGGTAAGGTCGAGGTTTTTTTGCGTCAGCGCCGTAGGTATCGTCATGATGTCGCTTCCCTTAGACCTTTGGTGAGCTGCAGCGCTTCTTCCCTGAGACGCTCGACGATCTGGTGTTCGGGGACGGTTGCGATCACTGTGCCGTGGACGAAGATTTGGCCTTTGCCGTTGCCGGCGGAGACGCCGAGGTCGGCTTCCCGGGCTTCGCCGGGGCCGTTGACCACACAGCCCATGACGGCAATGCGCAGCGGGATGGGGAAGTCCTCGAAGGCGGCGCTGACCTGCTCGGCCAAGGTGTGGACGTCGACTTGGGCGCGTCCGCAGCCAGGGCAGGACACGATCTCCAGACGGCGGGGTCGCAGGCCGAGAGATTGCAGGATCTGGTGGCCGACCTTGACTTCCTCGACCGGTGGGGCGGACAGCGACACCCGGATGGTGTCGCCGATTCCTTCGGCGAGCAGGATGCCGAAGGCGACGGCGGATTTGACGGTGCCGGGCAGGAGTGGTCCGGCTTCGGTGACACCCAGGTGCAAGGGGTAGTCGCAGCGCTGAGCCAGCTTCCGGTAGGCGCTGATCATGATGAGGGGATCGTGGTGTTTGACGGAGAGCTTGATGTCGCGGAATCCGTGCTCTTCGAACAGGGAGCATTCCCACAATGCGGATTCCACGAGAGCCTCGGCGCTGGCGTGGCCGTGTGTGGCCAGCAGCCGGGGGTCGAGGGAGCCGGCGTTGACGCCGATGCGGATCGGCACGCGGGCCGCACGGGCGGCGGCGGCGATGTCTTTGGTTTTGTCGTCGAACTTTTTGATGTTGCCGGGGTTGACGCGGACCGCGGCGCAGCCGGCGTCGATAGCGGCGAAAACATAGCGGGGTTGGAAGTGAATATCGGCGATCACCGGGATCGGCGATGTGGCGGCGATGGCGGGCAGCGCGTCGGCGTCGTCGTGGGTGGGAACCGCGACTCGCACGATCTCGCATCCCGCTGCGGTGAGTTCGGCGATCTGTTGCAGGGTGGCGTCGATGTCGGCGGTGCGGGTGGTGGTCATGGACTGCACCGAGACGGGCGCGCCGCCACCCACGGGCACGGTCCCGACCATGATCTGGCGGGAGGCCCGGCGCGCCGGGATCGGTGACGTCGGCGGTGCCGGGATGCCCAGTTCGACAGGGGCCATCAGATCTCCTTGGCCGGGGCGGTCAGCGTCGCGGTGGGGCCGGTGATGCGGCCGAGCCGGCTCACGACTGCCGCACCGGGGTGGGCAGGGCGAAGTGGACGGTCTCGCGGGTGGTTTCGTGTTCAACCACGGTGAGTGGTCCGAGTTCGGCTAGGGCGGCGATGACCGCGTTGACCAGTCTGGGTGGGGCTGAGGCGCCGGCGGTCAGCCCGATGACGCGAGCCCCCTGGAGCCATTCGGGGTGGATGTCGGTGGGATCGTCGATGAGGTAGCTGGGAGTGCCGTGGCGACGAGCGAGCTCCACCAGTCGCAGTGAGTTGGAGGAGTTCGTCGAGCCGACGACGAGGACCAGATCTGATTCCTCGGCGATCGCGGTGAGGGCGTGCTGGCGGTTGGTCGTGGCGTAACAGATGTCGTCGGACGCCGGTCCTTGCAGCGCGGGGAACCGGGACTGGAGTGCGTGGATGATCTCAGCGGTTTCGTCGACGGCGAGGGTGGTTTGGGTGAGGTAGGACACCCGTGTCGGGTCGGCGACGTGCAGGTCTGCGACGTCCTCGGCGGTCTGCAGCAGGATCGTTTGGTCCGGGGCCTCACCCAGGGTGCCCTCGACTTCTTCGTGCCCAGCGTGGCCGATCAGGATCACGGTGTCGCCCCGGGCGGCGAACCGGCGGGCTTCGGTGTGGACTTTGGTCACAAGGGGGCAGGTCGCGTCGATCACGTCCAGTCCCCGGTCGGCCGCCTTGGTGCGCACGGCGGGGGACACCCCGTGCGCGGAGAACACCACGGTGGCCCCATCCGGAACGGCGTCTAGTTCCTCAACGAACACCGCGCCGCGGGCTTGGAGATCAGCGACCACGTGGGTGTTGTGCACGATCTGCTTGCGCACGTAGACCGGGCCGTCCCGGTGGTCGAGGAGGTGCTCCACGATCGCGATGGCGCGCTCCACCCCAGCGCAGAACGACCGTGGGGAGGCCAGCAGGACGGTGCGGACTCCAGCGGGGTTGCGCGCGGTGACAGACATCTGGGGTGCCTCCGGGAGGTGGCTAGACTCAGTGGTCACGGTGGGTAACCAGGCGGGCGAGCGCGTTCAGTTCCTCGGCGGATCGCTGCGTGGGGTGGGCTGACTGGAGCTCACGCAGCGCCTGCGCCAGCAGCTCCTCAGCCTGGGATTGGCTCCAGGCGCGTCCACCGGCGGTGTCGATCAGTTCTGCGGCGCGGGCCGCCTCGGTCTCAGAGAGCGGAGCCGCCCGGTGGTATAGCGCGGCCAAGTCGCGCCCGGCCGGGGTGGTGGAGGTCAAGGCGGCCACCACGGGGAGGGACTTCTTGCGGCTGCGCAGGTCTGAGTAGACCGGCTTGCCGGTCACGGCGGGGTCTCCCCAGATGCCCAGCAGATCGTCCACGTGTTGGAACGCCACGCCCAGGTGGGTACCGAAAGCGCGCAGGTGCTGGAGCTGCTCGTGGCTGCCACCACCGAAGGAGGCGCCCAGGGCGCAGGCGCATCCCATCAGGGCGGCGGTCTTGTTCTCGGCCATCCGCAGGCATGGCGCCACCTCGGCCTGGGCGCGGTGCGCCAAGGCCAGGTCCGCGCTCTGGCCGTCCAGCAGATTCTGGACCGCGGCGCTGAGCATCCGGATCCCGGCGGTGGCGGCCGGGTGCGCGCTGGCGGCGAGCACGTCCAGGGCCAGCGTCAGCAGCGCGTCCCCGGCCAGGATCGCTGAGTTGACCCCGAAGACACGCCACGCCGTGGGCCGGTGACGGCGGGTGGGGTCAGCGTCCATCACGTCGTCGTGCAGCAGCGAGAAGTTGTGCACCAACTCCACCGCCACCGCGGCCGGCACCGCTGTGGCCGGTAGTCCGCCGACGGCCTGGGCGCTCAGCAGCACCAGCGTGGGCCGGATCGCTTTGCCGCCGTGAGCCGTCTCCCGGTGCCCGTGCTCGTTCCACCAACCAAAGTGATAACCCGCGATACGCAGCATCGAGGCGGGCAGCATGCCGATAGCCGCGCGCAGCGCGGGCTGGATGATGGCGCGGCTCCACGCCAGGATCTCCCGTACCGACCGGCCTCCGGTCTTCGTCTGCACATCCGTGGTGCTCATGGCCCTGCACCTTCTCCCCTTAACGGCCCTTAACGGCTGCCGCAGAGCCGGCGCCGACCAGAACAGGGATCCCGCTGGCCTGGGCGGTGTGAGTCAGACCACCGCGCTCACGGCCGGGACAGCTCCACCGTTGGTGCTCTGGTGGCCGGGCTCAAGGGGTTGACCGTTTCCGCACGAGGTCGGAAACGGCCAAAACAGAAAAAGCGCGAGGCACCTCACGGGCAGGGCGGGTGGTAGGGCAGGCCCGGTGATACGTACTGCGCCCACGTCGCGGGGGTGAGGGTGTTTATGGTGACGGTGCAAATCCGCTGAATCGCTTGGTCGACGTTCATTCCCCACAGTCGGACCGTCTGGTCGGCGCTGCCGGTGGCCAGGGTGCGTCCGTCTGGGCTGAACGCCACCGCGTTGACCCAGTGAGTGTGGCCGCTCAAGGGCGAACCCAGGGGCGTGGGGTGGGCGGGGTCGGACACGTTCCACAGCCGCACGGTCCGGTCGCTGCCGCCGCTGGCCAGCGTGCGCCCATCAGGACTGAACGCCACCGAGAAGATGGAGCCGATGTGGCCGCTCAGGGGCGGACCCAGGGAGCTGAGGTGGCTCAGGTCGGTCAGATTCCACAACCGCACCGTCTGATCGACGCTGCCGCTGGCCAGGGTATGCCCATCGGGGCTGAACGCCACTGTGTGGACCCGGCCGGTGTGGCCGCTCAAGGGTGGACCGAGGGGCGTGGGGCGGGCCGGGTTGGTCACGTTCCACAGCCGCACGGTGTGGTCGCTGCTGCTGGTGGCCAGGGTGCGCCCATCGGGGCTGAACGCCACCGAGATGACGGTGTCGGTGTAGCTGGTCAGGGGTGCGCCCAGCAGCGTGGGGCGCGTCGGATCGCGCACGTTCCATAGCCGCACGGTCCGGTCGAAGCCGCCGCTGGCCAGCGTGCGCCCATCAAGACTGAACGCCACCGATTCGATGATGTCGGTGTGGCCGACCAAGGGTGGACCCAGGGGCGTGGGGCGCGTCGGATCGCTGACGTTCCACAATCGCACCGTCCGGTCACCACTGCCGCTCGCCACCATGCGCCCATCGGGGCTGAGGGCCACCGAGTAGACCCAGTTGGTGTGGCCGGTCAGGGGTGCACCCAGGGGAGTGGGGTGGGCTGGGTCGGTGACGTTCCACAGCCGCACGGTCTGGTCCAGGCTGCCGGTGGCCAGCGTGCGCCCATCACGACTGAACGCCACCGCGTTGACCGCCTCGGTGTGGCCGGTGATGCGCGCAGAAGGAATGCTCCACAATCGCACCGTCCGGTCACCACTGCCGCTCGCCACCATGCGCCCATCGGGGCTGAAGGCCACCGAGTAGACCCAGTTGGTGTGGCCGGTCAGGGGTGCACCCAGGGGAGTGGGGTGGGCTGGGTCGGTGACGTTCCACAGCCGCACCGTTTGGTCCTCGCTGCCGCTGGCCAGGGTGCGCCCATCGGGGCTAAAGATCAGCGAGACGACAGCGCTGGTGTGGCCCTTCAAGGGTGAATCCAGCGGTGTGGGGTAGGTCGGGTCGGTCACATTCCATAGCCGCACGGTTTGGTCGATGCTGCCGCTGGCCAGGATCCGCCCATCAGGGCTGAAGACCACTGAGTAGACCCAGTTGGTGTGGCCGGTGAGGGTGGCGAGCAGGTGGTGAGTGGCCACGTCCCACAGCCGCACGGTCTGGTCGCGGCTGGCGCTGGCCAGGGTGTGCCCGTCTGGGCTGAAGGCTACGGAGTAGACGGTGCTGGTGTGGCCGGTTAGGGGTGAACCCAGGGATGTGGGGTGGGTTGGGTCGGTGATGTTCCATAGCCGCACGGTCTGGTCGCCGCTGGCGCTGGCCAGGGTGTGCCCGTCCGGGCTGAAGGCCACTGAGAAGACGGTGCTGGTGTGGCCGCTCAGGGGTGGACCCAGAGGCAGGGGGTGGGTCGGATGGGTGATGTTCCATAGCCGCACGGTCTGGTCGCCGCTGGCGCTGGCCAGGGTGCGCCCGTCCGGGCTGAAGGCTACGGAGTAGATGGTGCTGGTGTGGCCGGTTAGGGGTGGTCCCAGGGGGGTGGGGTGGGTTGGGTCGGTGAGGTTCCATAGCCGCACGGTGTGGTCGCCGCTGGCGCTGGCCAGGGTGTGTCCGTCTGGGCTGAAGGCCACCGAGAAGACAGAGTCGGTGTGACCGCTCAGCGGGGTCGACAAGGTGGCGTTCGCGTCAGCGACCAGAGCCGTGTAGAGATCGGATGTTGGTCGCATCCGGTAGGCGGTGAGGTCGAGCTGCGCCGCCCGGGACGCATCGGTACCGCGCAGGCGGTCCGCTTGCGCGGTGATCTGGTTGAAGACGGCGTTATCGCGTTCTCCCTGGGCGGCGGCGCTTTGATGAAGGGCGATGGCCGCAGCCCCGGAAGCGAGGAAAACCAGCACGGACAGCACGACGGGCACCAGGCGACGCAGCGTCGCGGCGTGGCGTTCATGCTGGGTGGACGCGCCGAGAAAGACGGACGCGATGGGGCTCAGCTCGCCGTCTTGTGCATGAGAGCTGGCCCAGGTGCGGGCTGCTTCCAGGCGGTTTCCCCGGTACAGTCCTGCGGTGTCGCGGCCCTCCAGGTCCCACTCGGCGGCGGCGTGGTCGAGTTCCTGGCGGATCAGGTTGCCCGCGCGGTCGGTGTCGATCCAGTGGCGCAGCCGGGGCCAGGCACGCAGCAAGGCCTCGTGAGTGATCTCCACGCTGGTGGTGTCGAGGGTGAGCAGCCTCGCCCGGCCAAAGACCTCCAGCACCGCCTCGACCGCTGAGGCAGACCCGGGCAGCGGCACGGCCTCAACCAGCCGGGTCCGAGGCAGCCGGCGGCGGGTATCTGCACTGGCGCCTTGGTCACTGATGTTGATCAGACGCAGCAGGACCTGCCGGACGATCCGCCGCTGCGCCGCGCCCAGCCGGGTATAGGCGCGTTCGGCGGTGGTGGCCAACGCCTGGCTGATCCCGCCGGTGCGCTGATAACCGGCTACCGTCAACGTCTGGCCGTCGCGTTGCTGCCACGTCGCGCGCAGCGCATGGGCCAGCAGGGGCAACGCACTGGGATCGTAGCCCGCGGGCGTGGCGTCCTGGGGCAGGCCCAGATCTCGCAGCAGCAGCTCCACCAGCCCCGGCTCCAGATCCAGACCTTCGGTCTGAGCGGGGCAGGTGATGATTGCACGCAGCTGCTCGGCGCTCATCGGTCCCACCGCCACCGGGGTCTGCAACGCGCTCAGCAGCCCCGGATACGCCAGGCACGAGCCGTAAAAATCCGCGCGCACCCCGAGCACGACCAGCGCCACCTCCTGGTGCGCCGCGGCACATAATGCACCGATGAACGCCTGGCGTTCGGCTTCGATCCGGCACTCGGTGAAGATCTCCTCGAACTGATCAACCAGCAGCACGATCCAGGCTGAGTTCGCGGTGTCCCGCTGTTTCCCGGCACTGGCGGCTGCCACCTCGGCCAGGAACGCGACGAACCGCTCCGGATCGCCGGCGGCCTCGGCCGCCGCCGGATCGGCCCCGGTCCGCTCGGCCACCCCAGTGGCCAGGGTGATCAGCGGGTGCGCACCCGGGGTGGTGGCCACCACCGGCCAGGTCCGCGAGCCCGGCAAGGCCCCCCGGGCCAGGGCCGGAATCACCCCGGCGGCCAGCAGCGAGGACTTGCCCGCCCCGGAGGGGGCCACCACCGCCAGGAGCCCACCGCCAGCGAGGCGATCATCGAGCTGGCTGATCAGATGAGCGGTCAGGCGGTCCCGGCCGAAAAACCACCGGGCCTGATCGGGACCAAAGGCGGCCAACCCCGGATACGGACAGACCTCGGCACCGATCGGCTCACGGTCCTCCTCCGCCGGTACTGGGCTTTCCGGGGCGGGAACGAGCGCGGCCAGCGCGCCGTCGGCATCGAGGGCCTCATCAAGACACCGCGCGATATCCGGGGTGATCCGCTTGACCCCCGTTTCGAGCTTGCTCAAATAGCTCTTGCTGAACGGCGCCCGCCGAGCCAGCTCCGCCAACGACCAACCCTGGGCCTCACGCAGCCGGCGCAGCTCGGCCCCGGCCGGCTCGCCCGCGGTGCCTGCGGTACCGTTCGTGGCCACGTTCGGTCACCTCCCGGGCACCAGTATCGGCTCTGCTGGGTGCCGTGGCACCCCCGCGATCCGACGCTGACTCAGCGGGTGCGGCCCGTCGCGGCCTCATCGCCGGCTCGGCCGGCTGCCGTGAACTCGACTAGACCGACGTCGAGCGGCGCCCTACAACGTCGGTGACGCCGTTACGGACCGCGCCGCGGACACACAGCAGGGGAGGCGCGGGATCACGCCTGGGTCACGGGAGGATCGAGGGGAGGGTTGCCGGGGTTGTCGGTGCAGACCAGGGTGCGGATTCGGTGCCGCAGGTCGGCGACCTCCTCCAGATCCTGGTGCGCGGCGGCGTGGCGGAATAGCTCCCGCAGCTCCTCGGTGGCGCAGTGCGAGCGGAGGGTGCCGGCGATCTCCAGGGCCTCGTTCCCGATGGCGACGGCCTGGCGCGGGTCACCCGTGGCCATCGTGAGACTGGAAAGCTTGGTCAGGCAGCGCGCTCGGGAGCGGGTATGGCCCTTGAGGTGCCCGGCGGCGGCCGTGGTGAGTCGAGTGGTGGCCTCGCCGGGGTCACGGCCTAGGATCGCCAGGTCGACCAGAGGCCGCCCAGTGAGCTGGGCATGGAGCGCATCGGTGTAGAAGGCCATAGACGATGGCTCGTTGTCCGGGGCGAAGTGCGCGAAGTGCTCATCGGCAGTGCCGACCGCACTCAGGGTCTCTTGGACTCGGCGCATCGCGGTCAGCGCGAGGGCCCGGTCGGTATGCAGCATCGCCCGTCCAGCCGGGGTGAGCCGGTCAGCGCGGACCAGAGCCTGCTCAGCCAGCGTGAGGCCCTCATCGGGCTGCCCGGTCAAGACCGCCTGCGCCGCCATCGCCGACAGGACCTTGGCACGCAGCGGCCAGTCCGTGGCTTGCTCGGCGCAGGCCAGGGCGAAGCTGAATATCTGGTGGGCCTCGGCGTGAGTACCGGCGTCGACGGCCATGTAGGCGGCGGTCTCGGCGAGGGCACCGACGGCGGCGTGCAGCTGGAGGCGCAGCCGCTCCGGGCAGGTGGCTTCCAGCAGGCCGGCTGCCCAGTGCAGCTGCCCCAGGGCGGCCTCCAGGATCGCCCCGCCCCCGTAGAGGCGGCTCTGCGAGTCGAACGCCTGGGTGGCGTCGTGGATCTGCGCGATGTCGCTCGCCCCGATCCGACGCGGGGTCGGGCGGGGTGTGCTGCGCTCCGGCAGCACTGCCCGCGGTTCGGCCAGGAGGAGGCTGACGCCGCCGAGGGTGGTGGTGTGGATGAATTTTTGTCGTCTCGCCTCGTCCACCTCCTCCAGTGTCACGGCTTGGCGGCGGGCCCGGGCATTGACGAATCCCAGCCCGGCATCGTCGGAGACACTCAGGATCTCCCGGAAGGCTTCCCGGCACATGGTTCCCGGCCAGCGGATGACACCTTGTTCGATTTTGCCGATATAGTTTCGGTCGAAGTCTACCGTCGTGCGGTGATGCTTCCAGATCCAGGCATTGACCAGCTCGGCGAGTTCCTGGCGGGACAGGCCCTCCTTAGGGTGGGTGAGGGACGCGGTGCGCGCCCGCGCCTCCCGAAACTGCTTATTTGATGTGTACTTATTCGGTGTGGGCAAGATCCCCTCCTGACCTGCATCGGCCCAGCGCGGCGGTGAGTACTGAGCACGTCTGGTGCTTGGTGTCCGCAAAGATGTACCACGCCTCACGCTCGGTGTGATCCCCCAGATGACGGTGACCGCCGTGACCCTGCCCGCGCCACGGCCAGCCGCCGCATACACTCGGCGTGCCTGCTGGATACTCCTCGTGGCGGTGTCTACCCTCGCCCCGAAATAAAAGCTGACATAACTTTCATCCTTGAGCTGAGGTTGAGGGTTGTGTCAGGTTTGCGGGCACTGAGGGCACCGGGAGTGTCCGGGCGTCGGCGGTGTGCTGGCAGTGACGAGGAAGGCCGCACTGTGAGGGATAGTGAACAGTGGGACAGCAAAGGCGTAACCGGATGATGCCCGCGCACAACTACCTCGCCGTGATCAAGGTCGCGGGAATCGGTGGTGGTGGCGTCAATGCGGTCAACCGCATGATCGAGGTCGGGCTCCATGGCGTGGAGTTCATCGCGGTGAACACCGATGCCCAGGCGCTGCTCATGTCGGACGCCGACGTCAAACTCGATATCGGCCGCGAGCTCACCCGCGGGCTCGGCGCAGGGGCGAACCCGGAGGTCGGCCGCCAGGCCGCCGAGGACCACCGGGACGAGATCGAGGAGGTGCTCAAGGGGGCCGACATGGTGTTCGTCACCGCCGGTGAGGGCGGTGGGACCGGCACCGGTGGCGCTCCCGTGGTGGCCAACATTGCCCGCAAGCTGGGTGCGCTCACCATCGGCGTGGTCACCAGGCCGTTCACCTTCGAGGGCAAGCGGCGAGCTACTCAGGCCGAGGACGGCATCGCTGAGCTGCGCAACGAGTGCGACACCCTGATCGTCATCCCCAATGATCGGCTGCTGCAGCTCGGCGACGTCAACGTGAGCCTGATGGACGCTTTCCGCTCCGCCGATGACGTGCTGCTCTCTGGCGTGCAGGGCATCACCGACCTCATCACCACCCCTGGTCTGATCAACCTGGACTTCGCTGACGTGAAAAGTGTCATGTCCGGGGCGGGTAGTGCCCTGATGGGCATCGGCTCCGCCCGCGGGGAGGGCAGGTCAGTGCAGGCCGCCGCGAAGGCCATCAACTCGCCGTTACTGGAAGCGTCGATGGAGGGGGCCCGCGGTGTCCTGCTGTCCATCGCCGGCGGGTCCGACCTGGGCCTGTTCGAAATCAACGAGGCCGCCTCACTGGTGCAGGAGTCCGCCCATCCCGAAGCCAACATCATCTTCGGCACGGTGATCGACGACTCGCTGGGTGATGAGGTGCGCGTCACGGTGATAGCCGCTGGTTTCGACTCCGGTGCGCCGGCGCACAAGAAGCTGGACCCGACGCCGGTGGCCGCGCGCACGGTGGTCGCAGCTCAGGCCGGGCAGGTGGGCCAGGCCCCCCGGTCGTCCAGGCCCGCCGCTGCCGCGGCGGCGGACCCAGCGTGCCCAGCCCCAGCTCCGTCCCGGTCTGCCGCACGCCAGCCCGCCACCGGCGCACCCGGGCTCAGCGGCGCGCCGTCGACGACCAGCGTGTCAGCGCGGGCGGTCCCGGTGACCGACGACTTCGACGACGATGACGAGGTAGACGTTCCGCCGTTCATGAAGCGGTGAGCACCATCAGCATCCGGCGGATGGTCACCACTCGACACGGCGGGGTGTCGGCGCCGCCGTATGCCTCCTTCAACCTCGGCGAGCACGTGGGCGACCGTCCCGAGGCAGTGGCCGACAACCGGCAGCGGCTGGCCACCGCTATCGGGCTGCCCACCCAGCGCCTGGTGTGGACGCAGCAGGTGCACGGCGCCGCGGTGACCGTGATCGACGGTCCGCAGCCGCGGCCGGTGCCGGCCAGCGACGGGTTAGTCACCGCCCAGCCCCGCCTCGCGGTCGCGGTCCTGGTGGCCGACTGCGTGCCGGTGCTGCTCGCTGACCCGGTGCGAAAGGTGGTCGCCGCCGTGCACGCAGGGCGCGTGGGGGCCCAGGCCGGGGTGCTGCCCGCCGCGCTGGCGGCGATGCGTCAGCTCGGCGCGCGCCTGGAGCGCCTGGAGGTGCTGCTCGGACCGTCGGCGTGCGGGCGGTGCTACGAGGTACCCGCCTCGATGCAGGCCGACGTCCAGGCTGGCCTGCCCGGTAGCGCGTGCCGCACTCGCTGGGGCACCCCGGGCCTGGACTTGCGGGCCGGGCTTCGGGGCCAGCTTGCTGCCGCTGGCGTGACCCGGGTGGAGCTCGACCCACGGTGCACGATCGAGGACCGCGCGCTGTACAGCTACCGCCGCGAGGGAGTCACGGGCCGGCTTGCCGCACTAACCTGGATAGAAGCCTGAAAGCCTAGCGAGAAGGGGTACCGGGGCTGGCGGAGGACTCGATCGTGGACGGTTGCCGCGATGAGCTGGCTGCGGCCCGCCGCGATGAGCTGGCTGCGGCACTGATGCGCCTTCGCGGCCGCATCGCCGCCGCGTGCGCTGCGGCGGGCCGGGATCCCGCGCAGGTGCGGCTGCTCCCGGTCACCAAGACCTTCCCGGCCGCGGACGTGGCGCTGCTTGTTGACCTCGGCCTGCTCGACGCCGCGGAGTCCCGAGACTCCGAAGCTGCCGCCAAGGTGGCCGAGGTTGCCGCGCTGCGCCCGGCGGCGAGGGTCCGCTGGCACATGGTCGGTCACGTGCAGCGCAACAAGTCCCGATCGGTGGCCCGATGGGCGGTGCAGGTGCAGTCAGTGGACTCAGCCCGCCTGGTCGATGCGCTAGACCGGGCTGCCCGCCTCGCCCGGGAGGCCGGCCACCGGCGCGACGCCTTGGGCGTGCTCGTTCAGGCCAGCCTGGATGGCGACCCCACTCGGGGCGGCTGCCCGCTGCCCCACCTTGCGGCGCTGGCCGATCGGGTGGCCGCCGCCCCACAGCTCCGGCTGGAGGGAGTGATGGGGATCGCCCCGCTTGGGGTCGATCCGGAACCCGCCTTCGCCCAACTCGGTGCGGCCGCAGCGCGGCTGCGCCAGGCGCACCCCGGCGCGGTCGAGCTTTCCGCCGGGATGAGCGGTGATCTCGAGCAGGCCATCACCTACGGTGCGACCTGCGTGCGTGTCGGAACCGCGCTCCTGGGCGATCGGCCGTTAACCTCATTTTGACCGTATCCCACGGCCTGACTCCTTCCCCAGCGTGGTTGGGCGGGTGGTACGTCGACGGGCGGGACAGGAAGGCGAGACGATGAGCGCGCTGCACAGGCTGAAGGCGTACTTCGGCATGGTCCCCGCCGAGGAGTTCGACGCAGCCGAGTTCGCCGACTACCACCCAGATCATCGTTCGGCTCACCCGGAGTCGAACGACTACGGCGAGGGCGTGACCACCCCGACCGGGCATCATGCGCCGCCGCGGCTGCACTCTACCCGCTACCCGTCCTGGACCACAGAGCCTTCCTGGAGCAGGGAGCCTTCCTGGAGCAGGGAGCCTTCTTGGAGCAGGGAGCCGCGAGCCGCCGAGTCTCGCGTGACGGACCCCTGCGCTGGGCAAACTCCGGTGCGGGGCTCGCTGGCCATCGACACGGCCGCCCCCACCACCAGGTCCACGGTCCGTCAACCGGTCGCCCCGCACCGGGTCCCGCCGGTGTTGCGAGCCGACCCGTTCGCCGACGACCTGCTCGGAGACGACGCCGCGCACCCGCTGGCCCGCATCGTCACGTTGCATCCGCACAACTACAACGAGGCCCGCCCTGTCGGCGAACGCTACCGGGAGGGCAATCCAGTGATCATGAATCTGACGGGAATGGAGGACCGCGACGCCAAGCGGCTCGTCGACTTCGCGGCTGGTCTGGCCTTTGCGCTCCGGGGCTCGATCGACAAGGTCACCAACAAGGTCTTCCTGCTCTCGCCGCCCAACGTCGAGGTCTCTGCCGAAGACCGGCGCCGGATCGCCGAAGGTCACTTGTTCAGCTGACCCCTGACGTAACCCGGTCAAGGGACCCCGGTTCATCGCCGCCTCGCTGCCGATGGCAGAGTGTCGCTGTGGATGTGGTCCGGGCGGTCGTTCACGACCTGCTTCTCTTCTTTTGGTTGCTGCTCACGGCACGTATCGTCGTTGAGCTGGTGCGCACCTTTGCCCGCAGCTGGCAACCGGTGGGGGTGGTGGCAATCGCCCTGGAGTCGGTCTATACCATGACGGACCCACCGGTCCGCGCGCTCCGTCGGGTGGTCAAGCCCATCCGTATCGGGGGTGTGGGGCTGGACCTGTCCATCATGATTTTGTTGTTCCTGGTGCTCATCCTGATGCGCGTGGTGTAGCCATGACACCCTAGCGGCCCCCGCATGATGGCCCGTGCCCCAGGATGTCCCCCCAAGATGTCCCGCAGTATGTACGTTCCCCAGCGTGTACATAGTCGTCGAGGAGTGCGTGAGGTGATCCAATGCCGTTGACCCCCGCCGACGTTCACAACGTCGCGTTCAGTAAGCCGCCGATCGGCAAGCGGGGCTACAACGAGGACGAGGTGGACGCCTTCCTCGACCTCGTTGAGTCCGAGCTGACTCGGTTGATCGAGGAAAACAACGATCTTCGCAACCACGTTGCGCATCTCGATCAGCAGATGCGCACAGCGCCGATCGATACGGGACGCAACCTTCGCCCGCTGGAGCCGCCGCGGCCGATGATGGCCCCGGTGCCGCCGATGATGGAACACACCTCCTCCGGTGGCGACCATCACGTCCAAGCGGCCAAGGTGCTGGGTCTGGCCCAGGAGATGGCGGACCGGTTGACCGGCGAGGCCAAAGCCGAGGCGGACGGGATGTTGGGCGAAGCCCGAACCAAGTCTGAGCAGCTGCTTTCCGACGCCAGGGCCAAGGCCGACGGTATGGTCAACGAGGCCAGAGGCCGAGCCGAGACCATGCTCAATGACGCTCGCACCCGAGCTGAAGCCCTGGACCGGCAGTCCCGGGAGAAGGCCGCCGCGTTGGAGCGCGAGGCGGCGCGCAAGCACACCGAGATCATTGGTTCGATCAGCCACGAGAAGAACATCCTAGAGAAGAAGATCGACGAGCTGCGCACGTTCGAGCGTGAGTACCGCACTCGCTTGAAGACCTACCTGGAGTCCCAGCTCCGGGAACTTGATGGGCGCGGATCTGCTGCGCCAGCCGACGCGGTGCGCACCCAGAGCTTTGTCACCTCCGGGTTCGGCGCACGTGCCGAAGCCGGCTGACCGGCTCGACGTGTTGGTCACGGTAGGACTGCTGCTGGCAGCGGTGGGATTGCTCATCACGGCGCTCGGCACTGGTCATGCTGGTCTGGCGTGGGGATCGGTCGCGCTGAGTGCCCTGGCTGCAGCGCTGATCCTCCGGCGATGGCGGCGGTCCTGGGTGCAGCACCAGGACCCGCCCGAAGTTCCGTCCCCAGAGGCTGTGCCGGGCTGGGCGTCCGCTGAGCAGGACGCCCAGCCCGGTGAGGCCCATCTTGGTGAGGCCCAACTCGGTGAGACAGAGCCTGCTGAGGAGGACACCGATGCCGCAGATCTGCTGGTGATCTACGAGCTGATGGACGAGGTGCTGGTGGTGGACGAACACCCGCGCTACCACCTCCCTCGCTGTAGGTGGCCCGACCGCGCTCGAGCCGAGCGGTTGCCGGTACGAGAAGCCAGAGAGTTGGGTTTCACACCGTGTGGTCGGTGTCGGCCGGACACGACGTTGGCCCGCAAGCACCGCCTCCCCCGCACGACCACCGCCGGAAGCAGTTGAGCCCGCCACTCACCACGGGTCCTGCCGCGCAGCGGTGGCGGGGCCTGTTGCAGGCGCGGGAGATCCCCGCTGAGATCCGAGCCGCCGCTCCCCGGGACCCGCACCGACACGATCCCGGCTACTTTGTGCCGCCGGTGACTCCGGAGGACACCCCCTCCCGGCGCACCGGGCTACAGCTGCTGGGACCTGACGGCGGGACGGTGCTCGACGTCGGGTGCGGTGCAGGTGCCGCCGGTCTGGCTTTGGCGCCCCGGGTCCAGCATCTGACCGGGGTGGATCACGCCGAGGACATGCTGCGCGCCTTCGAGCAGGCCTGCGCTCAACGGGGGCTGGTACATCGCAGCGTGTCCGGCCCGTGGCCGCAGGTAGCCGCTGAGGCGGGCGTTGCTGACGTCGTGGTCAGCCACCACGTCGGCTACAACACCCTCGACTTAGGCTCTTTCGTCATGGCGCTGGATGCCGCGGCCCGCCGCGGGGTCGTCGTCGAGCTGCATGCCGTGCACCCAGGGGCCTGGCTGGACCCGTTGTGGGAGCACTTCCACGGGTTGCGCCGGCCACCCCCGGCGACCGTGGACGACGCGCTGGCCGTGGTGTCCGAAGTGGGGATACACCCCGAGGTCCAGCGCTGGACCCGGCCCGCCCGTCCTCGCTCCCCCGAGGCGGAGGTCGATTTCTCGCTGCGCAGGCTGTGCCTGCCCATCGAGCGTCGGGGTGAGGTCATCGAGGCGGTGGCCGCCTTGGGCCCGCGGTGCCGCGAGCTGGTCACCGTCTCCTGGTCCACCTGAGCGGCCCGGCGCAGCGGTCCCAGGCTGAGTAGTCACAGCCGCAGCGGCCAGACGGGAGGACAATCCGCGCGTGACGGCGGTGGAGCTCGCGCTCGGGGCGGGGGCGGCGGTGCTGCTGCTGGCTGTGCTCGCCGTGCGGATCTCCACCCGGCTCGGGCTGCCGTCACTGCTGCTCTACCTGGCCATCGGCCTGCTGCTCGGCGAGTCTGGCCTGGGCATCGAGTTCTCCAATGCGCCACTCACCGCCGCCGCGGGCATCGCCGGTCTGGTCCTCATCCTGGCCGAAGGCGGTCTCACCACGCGCTGGTCGGTGGTTCGCCCAGCACTGGCCCGGGGGATCGCGCTGGCCACCGTGGCGGTCGTGGCGAACATCGCCATCACCGGCTCGGCGCTGCACCTGGTGCTGCGGCTGGACTGGCGCACGGCGCTGCTGTGGGGCGCGGTGCTGTCCTCGACCGACGCGGCCGCGGTCTTCAGCGTGTTGCGGGCGCTGAACGTGCCGCCCCAGCTGGCCGGCGCGTTGGAGATGGAGTCCGGCATCAACGACGCGCCGGTCTACATCGCGGTGGTGCTCCTCGCGGCGGGCGACCCGCTGCGCTGGTGGACGCCCCTCCTCGTTGGCTACGAGCTGCTCGTCGGCACGCTGGTGGGGGTGGCGCTGGGATTCGCCGGAGCGTGGACCTTGCGCCGGGCGGCGCTGCCCGCGACCGGCCTGTACCCGCTGGCCACGATCGCGGTCTGCGTGCTCGCCTTCGCCCTCGGGCAGGGTCTGCACGCCTCGGGTTTCCTGGCCACCTACCAGGCCGGGCTGGTGCTCGGCAACGCGCGCCTGCCGCACCGCGGGGACACTGTGTCCTTCGCCGAGGGCCTGGGCTGGCTCGCCCAGATTGGCCTGTTTGTGCTGCTGGGCCTGTACGCCTCGCCGGCCCGCTTAGCCGGTGCGGTGATCCCAGCGCTGCTCGCCGGGGCCGTGCTGGTCGCGGCGGCGCGTCCGTTGTCGGTGGCACTTGCCCTGGCACCGTTGCGGGTGCCCTGGCGGGAGCAGGCCTTTCTGTCCTGGTCGGGGTTGCGCGGCGCGGTCCCCATTGTGCTGGCGCTGATCGCGCTCACCAGAGGCTTCCCGGGTGCCCAGCGGCTGGTGGACGTGGTGTTCGTCCTGGTGGTGCTGCTCACCGTGGTGCAGGGGGTCACGGTGGCGCCGGTGGTGCGCTGGTTGGGACTGTCCCGCCCAGAGCAGGGCCAGGACATAGAGGTTGACTCCGCTGCCCTAGACGAGATGGACGCGCAGCTGCTGCAGGTCCGGATTCCCCGCTTCTCGCGGCTGCACGGTGTCTACCTCTGGGAGCTGCGGCTTCCCGCCGGGGCGGTGGTCAGTCTGGTCGTGCGCAACAGCCAAGGGTTCACCCCAGCGCCGACCACCCGGCTTCAGGAGGACGACCAGTTGTTGGTCGTCACGACGCTCGGTGCCCGGGATCAGGCGCAGCAGCGGCTCCGGGCCGTGCACCGGGTCGGCCGGCTGGCCCGATGGCTCGGGGAGACCGGCACCTGAGCAGCGAAAGGCAGGTGGTCACAATGGTGACCATGAACCCATCACCGCATGCCGAGGAATCGGCCGCCGACCACCGGGAGGTCCCCGAGGTGTTGCCGGGACGCCGCCGGATCGGCTTGCTGGCCCTCACCGCCACGGTCACGCTCCTGCTGGACGTGCTGAGCAAGACCCTTGCGGTGCGGATCCTCGAAGGCCATCCACCGCTGAAGCTGTTGGGTGGTGGGCTGTACCTGGTGGTCTACCGCAACTCGGGGGCGGCATTTTCCCTGGCGACCGGGTTGACCTGGCTGCTGTCGCTGATCGCGCTGGGCGTGGTGGTGGCGATCGTCCGGTTGGCGCCCCGGTTGCGCAGCGTTGGGTGGGCGTTCGGGCTTGGGCTGGTGCTGGGGGGTGCGCTGGGTAACTTGGTCGACCGGCTGCTGCGCGCCCCCGGGCCGTTGCGCGGGCATGTGGTGGACTTCTTGTCGCTGTTGGCCCCGGATGGCAGCGTGTGGCCGGTATTCAACCTGGCGGACTCGGCGATCGTGTGCGGTGTGGTGGTGCTGGTGTGGCTTGCCGTCACCGGCCGGGACTTCGACGGGACCCGGGGCCATCGACTCTCCCGCGGGCCTGGATCAGGACCTACCGGATGGGGGGCCCCGCAGTGAGCGAGGTTCGGACGCTACCGGTGCCTGAAGGGCTGGCGGGGATGCGCGTGGACGCCGGGTTGGCCCGGCTGCTGGGGTTGTCGCGCACCGTGGTGGCCGGGCTGACCGAGGCCGGTGTGGTGCTTCTCGACGGCAGCCCGGTCAGCAAGTCCGACCGCCTCGCCGCGGGCAGCTGGCTGGAGGTGACCCTGCCCGAGCCGGCGCGACCCACCGAGGTGCGCGCCGAGCCGGTGAGGGGGCTGCGGGTGTTGCATGACGATGCCGACCTGGTGGTGGTGGACAAGCCGGTCGGGGTGGCGGCGCACCCCAGCCCCGGCTGGAGTGGGCCGACCGTGCTCGAAGGGCTTGCTGCGGCCGGAATCCAGATCGCCGCCGCCGGCCCGGCTGAGCGCCACGGCGTGGTGCACCGGCTGGACGTGGGCACCAGCGGACTGATGGCGGTAGCCAAGTCCTCGCGTGGCTACTCGGCGCTCAAGCGGGCATTCCGGGACCGCAGCGTCGCCAAGCATTACCGGGCACTGGTGCAGGGCCACCCGGATCCCACCCGAGGCACCATCGACGCCCCGATCGCCCGCCACCCCCAGCACGACTGGCGTTTTGCCGTGGTGGCGGGCGGCAAGCCGTCGGTGACGCACTACGAGGTGATCGAGGCGTTCCCGGCTGCCTCGCTGTGTGAGGTCACCCTCCAGACCGGTCGCACCCATCAGATCCGGGTGCACTTCGCCGCGCTGCGCCACCCCTGTTGTGGGGACCTCACCTATGGCGCGGACCCCGCGCTGGCGCAGCGGCTCGGGTTGGAGCGGCAGTGGCTTCACGCCGCGCGGTTGGGCTTCCCGCATCCCGCCGACGACCGCTGGGTGGAGTTCACCAGCCCGGACCCGGAGGATCTGCGCCGCGCGCTGGACGTGCTGGCCGCCCAGGCGTAGGGGCTAGGCGACCTTTCCAGGCGCCGCCTCGACCGCGCGTGTGCCGGCGCGCTGAGTCGACCGTCATGGCGGCATACAGCGCGGCGATGGCCGGCAGCGCGAGCCCGCGCAGCGGTGAGAGGCCGTAGAGCCGCAGGATCGGCGTCTGGGTGATGACCATCGCGACCCACGCGCCCAGCCCGGTCACGGCGGGCACCGGCGAGCGCTGGGCCAGCCCGACCAGCGCGGCGATCGGCGGCAGGACGTAGAGCAGACCCAGACCGGCGAGCGTGCCGGCGAGCAGCACCGGGCAGCGGCGCAGCTGGGTGTAGGCGCTGCGGGTGACCATGGTCCACAGGTCGATGAGGTGCGGGTAGGGCCGTACGCTGCGCACCTCGGGTGGGTCGCTGGTGAAGCCCAGCCAGGTCCGTGCGCCGGAGCGCTTGAGCAGCCGGCCCAGGGCCACGTCGTCGATGAGGCTGCCGCTGATCCGCCGCAGGCCCCCGGCCCGCTCAAGTGCGCTTCGGCGCAGCAGGACACAACCCCCGGCGGCTGCGGCGGTCCGTCCGCTGCGCCGGGCCACTCGCGAGAACGGGTAGAGCTGGGCGAAGAAGTAGACGAACGCCGGGATGAGGGTGCGCTCCCAGCGGGTCTGGGTGCGCAGCAGCGCCATCAGTGAGACGAGGTCGTCGTCGCTGGCCAGCGCGCTGGCGACCAGCCGGCGCACCGAGGCGGGGTGGTGGGCGATGTCGGCATCGGTGAACAGCAGCAGCTCGACCCCGGCGGCGCTGGCCGCGGCCACGCCGTGCTGCAGCGCGTTGAGCTTGCCGGTCCATCCCGGCGGCGGGGGCGGGGCAGCCAGCACCGTCAACGGGGTTCGGGGACCGGCCAGCTCAGCGAGGGCGCGCGCGAGTTCCCCCGTGCCGTCGCTGCTCCCGTCGTCGATGAGCCACCCGGCGAGCTCGCCCGGGTAGTCCTGAGTGAGCAGCGTGGGCAGCGTCTGGCTCAGCACCGCCGCCTCGTCGCGTGCGGGGACGATGATGCCAACGCTCGGCCAGGTCTCGGGCACCGGCGCCTCGGCCGGCAGCCGAGTTGAGGTGAGCCAGAAGCCGCCGTGCCCGATCAGCAGATACGCCCACGTCACCGCCGAGGCGGTCCCAAGCGCCCCAAGCAGTGGCACCCACGCAGCATGCCAGGGTGTGAGCGCAACCGCGACCCTAGGCGCTGTTTGAGAAACCCCGCGCCACGGGCGAGGATCCGGGGGATGAAGCTGCTCCGCCCCGCGCTCGCGACTGCGCTGGCCGTCGCGTCGATCACCCTGGCCGCCGGATGCGCCGCCGACGGCGCCACCCTCCAGACCTCGTCCAGCCCGTCGTCGGTGCCGGCGACTGTCCCCGCCCTGGAGCAGACCTACATCAGCGTGGTGCAGCAGGTGCTGCCCTCGGTCGTGCAGATCACCAGCGGCCGTAGCCTCGGCTCCGGCGTCGTCTTCGACACCCACGGCAGCATCGTCACCAACGCCCACGTGGTGGGCCAGGCGACCAGGTTCCAGGTGCGGCTAGCGGACAACCCGAAAGCCTTCCCGGCCACGCTGGTCGGCACCTACCGGCCCGACGACCTCGCCGTCATCAAGCTCGATCAGCCACCGGCGTCGCTGCATCCGGCGCACTTCGGCGATTCCACCCGGTTGCAGGTCGGCGCGATCGTGCTGGCGATGGGCAATCCGCTCGGGCTGACCGGCAGCGTCACCAACGGCATCGTCTCGGCCACCGGCCGCACGGTCACCGAACCCGCCGGGACCGGCCCGGGCGCGACGCTGCCTGATGTCATCCAGACCAGCGCCGCGGTGAACCCGGGCAACAGCGGCGGCGCGCTGGTGGACATGGCAGGCGAGGTCATCGGTGTGCCCACCCTGGCCGCGCTGGAGCCACAGATGGGTGCGCTGGGGAGCTCCGCCGCGCCGGGCATCGGCTTTGCGATTCCCAGCAATATTGTCACCGACATCGCCGGGCAGCTCATTACCCACCACGGCCACGTGGTCAACTCCCATCGCGCCGAGCTGGGTCTGCGGGTGATCACCATGGTGGGCCTGAGCGGCCAACCAGCCGGCGTGGGGGTGGTCAGCGTGGTGCCCAGCGGGCCGGCGGCCGCCGCCGGGATACAAGCCGGTGAGGTGATCACCGCGGTCAACAACGTCCCGGTGCATGGGACTGCCGAGCTGGGTCAGGTCCTGGCCAAGCTCGACCCGGGACAGACCATCCCGGTCACCCTGGCCACCCAGGAAGGCGCCACCCGCACCGTCATGGTCACCCTCGACCAGCTCCCCGGCAGCTGAGCCGGCGCTGCCCACGGGCAGGTCACCAGGTACATAAGCATCCATGAGACCTCGTACGCGCGGCCCACAAGGTGCTTAAGCATCCATGAGACCGTGCTAGGGCTGTGAGGGGGCCTGCTTGCTGTCCAGCCAGAGCACCAACTGGTCGGTGATCGCGGTGACTGTGGCGCTGGTGGCGGTGCCGATGAACTGGCCGAAGCGCTCCAGGGACACCGCTCGGACGGCTTCGCACATGGCCCAGCTCGGCCGGGTCAATCCACCATCGTCGGTGACTGCGATGTGGTGCGGGAACCCGCGCTCCCGGGTTGTCAACGGGACGACGATGGCTTGCCGGATCGGCAGGGCGTTGAACCGGTTGGTGGACACCACTACGCAGGGGCGAGTGCCGCGTTGCTCGTTGGCTACCGTGGGGTCCAGCGTCACTGACCAGACGTGACCTTGGGCAACCCTCACTGGTTGTTGTACTCCGGCCACTCCTGGGCAGCGGCCGTGTCGGTGCTAGCGGTGCTGAGTTCCCACTCGGCCAGCTCGTCGAGGTATTCGGCCCACCCCTCCGGGTCCTCGCGCTGCATCCGCGCGTAGGCGGCCTCGATATCGGACCAGCGCTGCTCTGTTTCTAACCGCTCGGCAACGTCGGACAGCAGGGCACCCATCGTCATGCCGCGGGCCCGCGCAAGGTGCGCCAGCCGATCTCGGGTCACGCTGTCGACCTTGATCGTCGTGGTAGACATACCAGCCAGTATACCGAACATGGTTACCGGCACTGCCGGGATGAGATATGAGTCGGCGGGTGGAGCATCCGCGCGCGGCGAGGGTTCTTTCCCGGAACTCACCGACAGTGACATCAGGACGTGGCGCTGGAGGTGCCGGCGATCGTGACATGGAGCGTTGCTCCTGGCTGAGCACGATATCCGGTAGGCGATAGAACCCCATCAGACCTGGGGCGGGGCAGTCGTGCTCGCGGGACACGGCGAGGGTGTCGGAGAGCGAGCTAGGGAGTCAGCGGGTGACGGTGGTGAGGAAGGTATGCCAGGCGGCGGTGGGGACGGTCAGGGCGGGGCCGGTGCGGTTCTTGGAGTCGCGGACCAGCACGGTCTCCGGCGCGAGCGCGACCTCGACACAGTTCTCCCACATCGTGTAGCTGCTGGTGCGCCAGCCGACCTCAACACAGTTGAAGTTGTGGGTGTAGCTGCTCTGGTGCCAGACAATCCCGTCCGGCTCAGGCGCGGTCATCGTCGTCCTCTCGATCCGCAGAGAGCTCGGTTGCCAGGCTGGCAATCAGCTCCCTCGATTGTTCCTCGCTCAGCGCGGTCTGTGCCAGCGTGGCCAGGATGTTCCGGTAGGCCTCGATCTCCACCGGTGCCTCCAGGAACAGGCAGGAGGTCTCGTGCTCCAGATAGACCACCGGCCGGAAATCGGCGAACTCCAGGAGCGTGAACGCCCCCGTCATCGCGGCGTGCGCGCCGAGCGCGGCCGGCACCACGCGCAGGCTGAGGTAGGGCCGCACCGACATCCGCAGCAGGTGGTGCAGCTGCTCGGACATCACCGCGCCACCTCCGACCGGCAGCCGCAGCACGACCTCGTGCAGGTAGAAGGTGAAGTCCGCGGGGCGCTCCTCGCTGAACAGGCTCTGGCGCGCCAGTCGGGCGGCCACCCGATCGGTTACCTCCTCTGCCGGCACGTTGCTTGAGTGGCTGAGTCGCGCGCGGGCGTAGTCACCGGTCTGCAACAGGCCGGGCACGGCCGCCTCCTGAAACTCGCTGATCGCCACCGCCCTGCTCTCGTGATCGATCAAGGTGACGAGCTGTTTGGGCAGCCGCGAGCCGTGCTGCTGCCACCAGCCCAGGTGGTGCTGGTCCTCACAGAGCGCAAGCAACCGGTCGCGTTCCGTACCCGTCACCCGGCACATCGCCAGGAAGGCGGCGACCTGCACCGCGGTGGCTTTGCGCTGGCCGGAGAGCAGCCGCGAGATCCAGCTTGGGGACAAGCCCAGCTCGTCGGCGGCCTGCCTGCCGCTCAGCCCGGCTCGCTCCATCGCCCGGCGCAGCCCCTCGCCCAGCTCACGACTGCGGACCGTCGGCTCTCGACTGTGCATGCTGACCTCCCGCGCATGCTGACCTCCCACCGCACACCGTAGACCAATGGTCAACGGGTTGTGGCACCAGCACGCACCATGTCACTAGACTGGACATTGCGTGTCTGTTGGGCAACGAGTTGTCTCATGGTGAGCGCGGGATGGATCGCGCCGTACCCTTCAGGAGGCAACCGATGGACGCGATCTCACCAGTTCTCACCGACGCATTCCAGCTGCTGCGGGACGATCTCTACGAGCATCTGAGCGAGGCGGAATTCCTGGCCACCAAGGTTATCGAGTGGTCCGATGAGGACGTGGACGCTGCCCGCATCCTGATCCCCGACCTGGTGCTCGTCATCCGCGGGCTGCTCATCGAGCACCAGTTGACGCCCCATGGCACCTGCTGTATCTGCACCTTAGAGTGGCCCTGCCCGGTGGTGACAAGGATCCACGCACTGGTCAAAGACCCCGAACGGGAGTTCGTCGCGCTCGTCCGCCGGGCGCACGCTGATGAGTGATTGACGCTGGCGGGCGAGGTGCTCGCTTCAGGCGTGGCCTCCCAGCTGAGCGTCCGGGCTGGTGAGTCGGGAGGCCGCTTCGAGCAGCAGGGCGTGTACGAAGGCTTGCGGCAAGTTGCCGCGCAGTTGGCGCTGGGTGACGTCGTACTCCTCGGAAAACAGGCCCGGCGGGCCACAGGCGGCGCGGTTGCGTTCGAACCAGCGCAGTGCCGTGAGGGTGTCGCCCTGCTGGTGGGCGGCTAGCGCCATCAGGAAGCCACAGAGCGCAAAGGCCCCTTCGGCCTCACCCAGGGGTCGCGGGTCCTGGCGGAAGCGGTAGACGTAGCCATCCTCGCTCAGCTCCTCGTGCACCGCGGTGTAGGTGGCGATGGAGCGGGGATCGGTGGCGGGTAGTGCGCCCCGGAGAGCGGGCAGCAGCAGCGCCGCATCCACCCGCGGGTCGCCCGGGGCGCGCTGCCAGCGGCCGGCGGGGTGCTGGCAGTCACCGGCGGTGTCGGCAACGATGGCATCCGCTAGCGCGCTCCACGTCGCGGCGTCCGCGCGACTCGCCCCGGCAGCGGCTATCGCGCGCAGTCCCGCCGCGCAGATCAGCCGGGAATGCGCCCAGCGTTGGTCATCGAGCTCCCAGATCCCGGCGTCGGGTTGGTGCCAGCACTCCTGGATCGCGGACACAGCGACGGTGATCGCCTGGTAGTCGTCGCTGCCCAGGCGGTCGTAATAGGCGGCGGCGGCGAACAGCAGCAGTGCCTCACCGAAGTTGTCCAGCTGGAACTGGGCGTTGACGCGGTTGCCTACGATGGCGGTACCACCCGGGTAGCCGGGCAGGGTCAGCGACCGCAGGTCGGGCACCCGCGCCCCGGTGGTCGTGTAAGCCGGCATGAGCTTCGGGCCGTCCGCCAGCAGACGCTCCGCGACAAACCGCACGGCGTCATCCAGCAGCGGGTGCGGTCCGTCGGCGGCCACCGCTTGGCCGGCGTAGCACTGGTCCCGGATCCAGACGTAGCGGTAGTCGTAGTTGCGACCCTCCGCGACCCGTTCCGGCAGGCTCGTCGTGGCTGCGGCGACCATGCCACCTCCGGCGCTGGTCAGCCCCCGCAGCACCGCGTAGGCATGCCGGGCGTCCCGCGGAGCGATCGTCTCACTCAGCCTCGGCACGCTCGCCTGCCACGCGGCCTCGGTACCCTCCCATGTCCGGTCGGCGTCGGGCATCTGCTCGGGCAGGGCGGTGTCAGACAGTTCGAGGACCAGATCATGGTGAGCGCCCTCGGGCACGGTGAGCTCCATCTCCAGGCGCTGGCCCCGGCCCGCACCGCGCACCTGCGCGCCCGCAGCCCCACTCCAGCGCAGCGCCAGCTCACCAACCTGACCCTGCCAGCACCCGGCGGCGCCGCGGCGCACCTCCCGCAGGTGCGCCCGACCGAAGCCGGCTGCCGGTTCCAGGATGACCCGGACGCGGGCGGCGCCGTGCACCGCGACCACGCGACGCAAGATCACTGCCCGGTGCGCCTCGCCGGGGAAACCCAGCGCCTCCCGGCACTCGATGATCCCGGAGTTGGTGCTCCAGCGGGACCGCCAGATTAGGCTGCCCTCCTCGTAGTAGCCACCCCACACATGTCGCTCAACGGGGGTGACCGCGTAGGCGCCCTGGCCGCCGATCAGTGCGGAGAACACCGCGTCGGAGTCCCACCGGGGGGCGCACATCCACGCGAAGTCACCTTGCGGTCCGACGAGGATGCCGCGTTCCCCGTCGGCCAGCAGCGCGTACTCCCGCAGCACGTGCGGGGCGAACTCGGCGGCGACGGTGGAGCTCACGGTGCCGCCATAGCCGTACCCGTGGCCATCCGCTGCGCCAGCCGGGACGCCAGAGCCATGATCGTCAGGGCGGGGTTGGCACTGCCTTGGGTGGGACAGACCGATCCGTCGGCGATGAAGAGGTTCGGCACCGCCCAGACGTGCTGGTTTGCGTCGACCACCGAGTTCTGCGGCGAGCTGCCCATCCGGGCACCGCCGATGAGATGCGCGAAGCGCTGGATGGTGAGCACGTCCTGAGCGCCTGCGGCGTGCAGGATGTCGGTGATCACCTTGGCTGAATAGGCCATGTTGGCTTTGTCATTGTCGCTCAGCGTGTAGTCCATCCGGGCGATGGGCTGGCCGTAGGGATCGGTCTCCTCGGCCAGGGTGACCCGGTTGTCCGGGTAGGGGAGCAGCTCGTTGAGGACACCGATGGTGGCCCAATGGTTGTAGTCGCGCATGTACTCGCGCAGCGCCCGACCCCAGTGCCCGTCGGCCAGCACGTGCTCGGCCCAGCCGATGGGCAGCGGCGAGACGGTCTGGATGGAAAATCCGCGGGCGAAACCTCGTTCGGGGTCGGTTTCGTAGAACTGCTCACTGGAGATCTCCGGTGGCGGGGCTTTGTACATGCGCAGCTCATAGGGCCAGCGACCGGCGGTCTGGGTGGCTCCTTGGACCATCACATAGCGCCCGACCTGGTCCTCGTTGTTGCCCAGACCGTGGGGGTGGCGCGCGCTGGTGGAGGCCAGCAGCAGCCGAGGGGTTTCGATGGAGTAGCCGGCGATCGCGACAAAGCGGGCGTGCTGGAGCCGGTGCGCCCCGTCGCCCTCGGCGGCGTAGACCACGCCGAGGGCCCGGCCACTGTGCTGGTCGATCTCCACCCGCAGGGCCATACAGTTGGCGCGGACCTCGACGCCGTGGGCTAGCGCATCGGGCAGGTGGGTGACGTACGGGCTGGCTTTGGCGTTGACCTTGCAGCCTTGGAGGCAGTAGCCGCGGTAGATGCAGTGCGGGCGGTTGCCGAAGGTGCCGTTGACGATACCGACGGGGCCGACCCGCATCTCGATGCCGCAGCGCAGCGCCCCCTCGCGCAGCTTCGCGGCGGCTCCGGAGACCGGGTGCGGGGAGAAGGGGTAGCGGTGTGGGTAGCCCCAGGGCCAGTTCTGCCCGGCCACCGGCAGTTCGGCTTCGACCTGCTCGTAGTGCGGGCGCAGGTCTTCGTAGCTGATCGGCCAGTCCGCGCCCACCCCATCGTCGGTGTAGGTGGAGAAGTCGCTGGGGTGAAAGCGTGGGGTGTAGCCAGCGTAGTGGACCATGGATCCTCCCACACCGCGGCCGGAGTTGTTCTTGCCCAGCTCGATGGGGTCGGCCCCGCCGATGATCCGTTTCTGGGTCCAGTAGAGCGGGTGGCTGCCCGCCTCGTCGGACACCCAATCCTCGTCGGGATGCCAGAACGGTCCAGCTTCGATGATCACCACTCGCCAGCCGTGGCGGGCCAGTCGCTGGGCTAGCACGGAGCCGCCGGCCCCGGCGCCGACGATCACCAGGTCGACGTCGTCGGTGTCGGCGTAGCGGCGCATGGTTCGTTCGCCGGGCAGGTCTCGGGTGTGCACGTCGAGTAGGTACCGGGAGTCGTTGTTCCGCGGCCCGATCGCGCCTTTGAGGATGCCGCGCCACAGGGTGCCCATCAGCGTTCCCAGTCCGCCACGATGCGCACCGGGTCCTCGTCGGTGGCGCCCGGGCGCTCGAAGGGCTCCCGCACCCCGGGCCCTTCGGGACCAGGGCCGCCCAGGCGCATGAACCCGCGGGGGTAGGCCGGGCCGCCGAACCCGATCTCGTTCCAGGCCCAGGGGTGGGAGTAGAACGCCGCCAGCGTCGCTCGCATCACCACGGACCAGGCGCGGGTGACGTTCAGCTGGTCCCAGGCGCCGCCCACCAGGCGGCCCTGGGCGAACTGCGCCACGATCGCCTCGCGCTGGGTCTCGGTGCAGTCGGCGAAACTGGTTTGGTAGCCCTGGGTCGCGGTGTGCGCTAGCCCACGCAGCACGAGCCGCCAGGTGTCCCGGTCATCGGGCATATCGGCGTACTGGTAGCCGTCGAGACGGCCCTCGGCGAGCTTGGTGTCGACCATCTCGGCCACCGGGATCCGGGGCTCGCAGTCTTGGGCCAGCACGGTGTCGCAGAACGCCCGCAGCGTCGGTTCCTCCTCGGCGGTGAAAAAGCGCAGCGGCCCCGCGGGGTCCAACCGGGCCAGGACCACCCGTTTGGTGGCTTCGTCCCAGCTCGCCTGCGCGTCGAACACGTCGAAGTCCGGGTAGCGTCCGATCATCTGCGGGGTGGTGCCCCGCCGCTGGCGGGGCAGCCACGACGGGTTCAGCGGCTGGTTGCCGGGCCGCCGGTTGGGCAGGTGATCAGGGCGTGAGAGGTCCGGCACGGTTCACTTCTCCCGGCGCAGCAGGGCCGCGAGCAGACCCATCCCGCCGACCATCGTCATCAGTCCCGGGGCGGAGATCGGCGGACCCATCGGCAGGTTGTAGGAGTACAGCTTCCAGCCACCGGGCTTGCGGGCCACCCCGCGAGCGTGGAAATACTCACCCAGCAGCCCATTGGCGGCGTAGAGCGCGGCGGTCACCGGCAGGACGGTCTTGGCCCAGCGTTTGGAGAACACCCCACCTACCCCGGCTACCACCAGGGGTGGGGTCAGCGCGATCGGGCTCCACATCCACTTGTTGCCGAAGCTGGCCTTGTAGTGTTCCAGGTAGACCTCCACGCCGGTGACCAGCGCGGACACGGCGGTCAGCCCGGATAATGAGCGTTCGAACCGGCCGTGGGAGATGTTGGACACGATCCGGTCGAGCAGGTGCTCGGCGCCGGCCACCGCACCATGGGCGGTGGCCGGTGAGCGTCTCGACCGGGGCGAGAACAGGCCAAGCGCCGCGAGGGCTCCCGCGCCTACGGCGCTGAGCAGTCCGTAGTGCTGGGATGCCCAGAGCTGGTAGCTGTGCGAGATCGAGCGGGCATCGAAGACGCCGTGGGCGCCAAAGTCACGACCGCCGGGCCCGTCGGCGGGCTCCCACAGGTTCGCCGGCTGATCGGGGTCGCGGGGCTGGTCGGTCTGCTGCGCGGAGTACCCGGTCTTGCCCAGGTAGCGGTCCAGCAGGCCGGCGGCCACCTTGTTGCCGATCACCGTGGCCGCGGTGGTGCCACCCACCCAGTATTCCCGACGCTTGGGGTGGTCCGCGGCGTACACCACCGCCTTGGCGGCCACCTCGGGCTGGTAGATCGGCGGGACGGGTTGGGCGCGACGGGGCAACCGGGACAGGACCCAGGAAAACTGGGGGGTGTTCACCGCGGGCATCTGGACCATGGTCACGTGCACGTTGCTCTTGTCATGCAACAGCTCGCAGCGCAACGAGTCGTGGAAACCCTGGATGGCGTGTTTGGCGCCGCAGTACGCCGACTGCAGCGGGATGCCGCGATAGGCCAACGTCGAGCCGACCTGCACGATTACGCCGTGATCACGGGGGATCATCCGGTCCAGGGCCACCCGGGTCGCGTAGACGTACCCGAGGTAGCTGACCTCGGTGACTCGCTTGTACTCCTCGGGTTCGATCTTCATGAACGGGGCGAACACCGAGGTGAAGGCGACGTTGACCCACACGTCGATCGGTCCAAGGTCCTGCTCCACCTGCTGGGCGGCCCGCTCGATCTGCTGGTAGTCGGCGGTGTCCACCGGAATCGGCAGCGCGCTTCCCCCCGCCTCCTCCACCTCTTTGGCCGCCCCTTCAAGGCCCAGGACGCCGCGGGCCAGCAACGCGACCTTCGCGCCCCGGGCACCAAAGGCCTGCGCGACGGCTCGCCCGATCCCGCCGCTCGCGCCGGTCACCACCACGACCTGTCCAGCGTGCCGGTTTCCGATCATCACCTCAGATCACCTCGAGTTCTGTTCGTGGCATGCGGTTGAGCCGACCTGATAGCGGGAGGCGACCTCACGCCGTAGCCGCAGTCCATGGCCGGGAGCCGTGGGTGCGGGGCGGAGCGCGCCGCCGGTGGGGTCCAGGGCGCCGTCGAAGAACATCTGCTCGATCCGGACGTGGTCGTGGAACCACTCCAGGTGCCGCAGGTTGGGGGTGGCCGCCGCCGCGTGCACATGCAGGTGCGGCGCGCAGTGCCCGGAGATCTCCAACTGGTGGGCGGCCGCGACGGCGGCGACCCGCAACCATTCGGTGATGCCGCCGCAGCGGGACACATCCGCCTGCAGGCAGTCCACCGCGCCCGCAGCGCACATCCGCTGGAAATAGGCCAAACTATCCCCGTACTCTCCGGCGGTGACATCCGGGGCGACGGCGCGGCGAACCTCGCGGAGCCCGTGGAGGTCATCGGAGGACACCGGTTCCTCGAACCACCGGATGTCCAGCTCGGCAGCGGCGTGCATCACCCGAATAGCCTGCTTGCGCTCGTAGCCGCCGTTGGCGTCGACAAACAGCTCCACGCTCGGTCCGATCACCTCGCGCGCCTGGGTCATGCGCGCGAGATCCCGGGCGGGATTCGTCCCCCACGACTCCCCAATTTTGATCTTCACCCGGGGTATGCGCTGCCCGCTGACCCAGCCCGTCAACTGCTCGCGTAGGCGTGCCTCGTCGTAGGACGTGAACCCGCCACTGCCATACACCGGCACCGCCTCACGCACCGCACCGAGCAGCCGGTGCAGCGGCAGCCCGAGCAACCGGGCTTTGAGGTCCCACAGCGCGGTATCCACCGCGGAGATCGCGTAACCGACCGCCCCGGGGCGTCCGGCATTGCGGACCGCTGTGACCATGCCGTCGAACGCCGCGGTCACGTCTAGGGCGTCGCCCCCCACCACCACATCAGCGAGCTGACCGGTGACCACGTGAGCGCAGGCGGGCGGGCCGTAGGTCCAGCCGGTTCCGCAGATCTCGCCGCTGCGGACCTCGACGAGCACCATCGTGGTGGCTTCCCACGTCAGGGTTCCGTCAGCCTCGGGTGCGTCGGTCGGGATGGTGTACACCGCGACCTCGATCGCCTCGACGGTCGCGTCCAGCACTGTGGTCCCCACTGCTCAGCTCTCCCGGTGCGGCAAGAGCTCCTGGATCTTGGTCTTGGCACCTTCCTTGATCACGCCCCAGCGGTCTTCGTCTCCGGCCAGCAGGGCCTTAGCCGCGTTGGTCATTTGCTCCAGGGTGGCGTGCGGCGGCACCGGGGGCACATTCGGGTCGCAGCGCACATCGAGCAGCGTTGGCGCCTGGGCGGCCAGCGCGCGTTCCCAGGCCGACGCGATGCCTTCGGGCTTGTCCACCGCGATGGCCGCCAGCCCGAGGCTGGCCGCGAAGGCGGCGTAATCCACGTTGGGCAGGCTTTGCGACTCGACGAACTTGGGGGCGCCGGCCATCGCGCGCATCTCCCAGGTGACCTGGTTCAGGTCGTCGTTGTGCAGCACGGTGACGATCAGCCGAGGGTCCGACCACTGCTCCCAGTACCGCTTGATGGTGATCAGTTCAGCGAGGCCGTTCATCTGCATCGCGCCGTCTCCAGCGAACACGATCACCGGTCGGTCTGGATAGCCGAACTTCGCCCCGATCCCGTAGGGCACCCCCGGACCCATGGTCGCCAGGTTCCCGGACAGCGATCCGCGCATCACACCGCGGAACCTGAGCTGGCGGGCGTACCAGTTGGCTGCCGATCCGGAGTCGGCGGTGACGATCGCGTTCTCCGGCAGCCGGGGGCTCAGCTCAGCGAACAGCCGCATCGGGTTGATGGGATCCGCCTCGACGCTGGCCTCCATCGCCATGGTCTCCCACCAGCGGGTCACCTTGGCCTCGATGCTCTCGCGCCAGGACCGGTCGTGCTTGCGGACCAGCAGCGGCAGCAGCGCGCGCAGGGTGAGCGCCGCGTCCCCCACCAGGTTCACCTCGTAGGGATAACGCATGCCGATCATGACCGGGTCGAGGTCGATCTGCACCGCGCGGGCCTGGTCGAACTCGGGCATGAACTGGGTGTAGGGGAAACTTGACCCGACCGTCAGCAAAGTGTCGGCCTCGCGCATCATTTCATAACTTGGCCGGGTGCCCAGCAGTCCGATCGACCCGGTCACATACGGCAGCTCATCGGAGAGCACGTCCTTGCCCAGCAGCGCCTTGGCTACCCCGGCACCCAGCAGATCGGCGACCTGCTCCAGCTCCGCGGCCGCCCCCCGGGCACCGGAGCCCACCAGGATCGCGACCTTACGGCCCCCGTTGAGGATCTCCGCCGCCTGGCGCAGCGCGTCGGAATCCGGCGCGAGCTGTGGCCAGCAGATGCCCAGGCTGGAGGGCACCATCTTGAACTCATGGCTGGGGGGCGAGTACGCCAGCTCCTGGACGTCGGCCGGCAGGATCACCGCGGTGGGCGCTCGGCGCCCCAGGGCGATTCGGATCGCCCGGTCGAGCACGTTGGGCAGTTGCTCGGGCACCGTGACCATCTGCAGGTAGTCGCTGGCGACGTCCTTGAACAGGCTCAGCAGGTCGACCTCCTGCTGGTAGGCGCCGCCCATCGCGCTGCGGTTGGTCTGCCCGACGATCGCCAACACCGGCACGTGGTCGAGCTTGGCGTCATACAAGCCGTTCAGCAGGTGGATCGCGCCCGGCCCCGACGTCGCCGCGCATACCCCCAGACGCCCGGTGAACTTCGCATACCCCACCGCCTCGAACGCCGCCATTTCCTCATGCCGGGCCTGCACGAACTGCGGTCGGTTCTCCGCCCGGCCCCACGCGGCCAGCAGTCCGTTGATTCCATCACCGGGGTAGCCGAAAACCGTGTCCACCCCCCAGTCCCGCAAACGGCCCAACACGTGATCAGCAACAGTCACTGCGGCCACGGTCTCTCCCTTTGAGTCCCGGACAAGGCGCCCAAGCTTCCCGCTCCAGCATTCCCCGCAACCATCGTGTTTATGCACCTAAACTGGCGTCGTGGCCGACGACACAGCTAGCCCCCCTGGCAGCCCCACGGTCAGCTCCGCTGGGGCAGAGGGGGCAGGAGAGGGGAGACGGTGACGGCGTGGGCCAACGCATGGCTTCCCCGCTGGTCGGCGTGGCGCTGTGGTGGGTCCTGCTCTTCGCCGGGTACCTGATGCTGGTGTCCCCGCTATCGGGCGGTGAGTTCGTCCTCGGCGCAGTGCTCAGCGGCCTCGCCGCGGGCACGGCCATGACGGCGCACCGGATGAGCGGCTCGCCGTTCACGCTGCCCCCGGGCGGGGTGGGTGGCCTCCTTCGGATCCCAGCAGCGGTGCTGGCCGACACCTGGTGGCTGGCGCGGCTGGTGGGGTCGCAGCTGCGGCGGCGGGCGGTACCGGTGGGTGCCCTGCGCCGCCTGACGTTGGCGGCGGCGCCTGATGAGCTCCGCGAGCAGCAGGCGCAGGCGGTGGCCGGATTGATGCTTAGCCTGAGCCCGGGCAGCTTCGTCGTGGACAGCAGCCCTAGCCCGCCGAGGCTGCTCATCCACGCCGTTCGCGATGAACTGGGCGTGGTGGAAAAGCGCGTGGTGGAAAGGTCGGTGCAGCGGTGAACCGGTGGTTGGTGGCTGCGGCCGTGCTCCTGGTGGTGGGGATGGTGCCGGCGGTGGTGGTGGCCGCTCGGGGACGCACCCTGGACCGGCTGGCCGGCCTGGCGATGGCCGGGGTGGTCGCCACGCTGGAGCTGCTGCTGCTGTCCGCGGGATACCAGCGGAGTTCCTATGTGGACACCGGTCTGGTCTTGGCGACATTGTCGTTGACCGGATCACTCGTCTTTGCGCGTTTGGTGGGGTAGCGATGGCACGTGTGGAGGTGGTGCTGCTCATCGCGGGACTTGTCGCGGTGGCCATGGGGTGCCTGGGCCTGCTCGCGGCACGCGATACTCTGCTGCGGCTGCATTACCTAGGTCCCGCGTCCTCCTTGGGCACTCCTCTGATCATCGCTGCGCTCGTCATTCATGAGGGTCTGGGTCGCTCAGCGGTCAAACTGGTCCTGATTGGCGTGCTGCTGATCGGTAGCGGCGCGGTCACGGTGGCCGCTTTTGGACGGGCTACCGCGCAGCGTGAGGGGTTCATCGAGACGGATTCGCCAGCATGATGCTGGTGATTGTCCTCGCGCTGGGGCTGGTTGCCCTCACCGGCGCCGTAGTCGTGCTGACCCGGGATCCGGCCCAGCAGGCGGTCACGCTCTCGGTGTTCGGTCTGACGCTGACAATTCTCTTCGTCACCGTGCAGGCCCCAGACGTGGCGTTGTCGCAACTGGCCATCGGCACCGCAGTCGTACCGTTGATGATCATGTTGACGATTCGGAAAGTGGGTGGTCGGCGGTGAGCCGGCGGGCCCGAGTGGTGCTTTTCGCCCTGGTGGCACCCGTGTTCTCGGTGCTGTTTGTCCTCGCGGCCCGGGGTCTGCCGAGTTTCGGCTCTGACTTTCATCCCTATGGGGATCGGGCAGTGACGGTGGCCACCGTCCAGCGCGCGAGCGCTAACGTGGTGTCGTCGGTGAACTTCGATCAGCGAGCGGTGGACACCCTGGGGGAGGAGTTCATCCTGTTCGGTTCGGTGATCGGGACCGTCGTGCTGCTGCGCCCCTCACCCGAGGAGCGAGAGATCGGGCACCCGGAGGAGGGCCGGGTCCTGCCGACCACCCGGTTGGCAGGATATCTGTTGCTGCCGGTCAGTGTCCTGGTCGGGTGCTACGTGATCGCCCACGGCCAGCTCAGCCCGGGTGGCGGGTTCCAGGGCGGGGTGGTGCTGGCCACCGGATGGCACCTGCTCTACGTCGCCGGGCGCTACGCGGCGTTGCGCCGCGCCGTGCCGCAGACGGTGCTGGAGGTCATCGAGTCGCTGGCCGTGGCTGCTTTCGTGGCCCTGGGCGTGGCCGGTCTTGGGCTCGGCGGGGGATTTTTGGCGAACATGCTGCCCACCGGTTCCCTGGGTGCGCTTCTCTCTGGCGGGACAGTTCCAGTGATCAACGCGGCCATCGGGGTGGCGGTGGCGGCCGCGGTTGTGCTGCTGCTCGCCGCGTTCCTGGAGCAGACCATCATCCTGCGACGCGCGGATCACCAGGACCCGCCGTGAGCGTGCTGCCCTACCTGGTGGCCGGCTGGCTGTTTCTCCTGGGCTGCTACGGCATGGTGACCAGCCGCAACCTCGTGCACACGGTGGCGTGCCTGACCGTCACCCAGTCCGCCACCTATGTGCTGCTGTTGACCGTTGGCTTTCGCGCCGGGGCGTCCGCACCGGTCTTTGGCGACGTCCCGGTCGGGACCCGGGTCGTCGATCCGGTGGTCCAGGCCTTGACCTTGACCGATATTGTAGTGTCGGCGACGGTTACCGCGGTGCTGCTGGCGCTGACCATCCAGATCCATAAGAGACACGGCACCGTGAATCCTGACGAGCTGCGCGCGCTGCGGAACTGACCGGTGCCGCCCATGGTCGAGGCGCTGCCCCCGCTGATGGTGGCGTTGCCCCTGGTCGCGGCGACCGCGCTGGCCGCCGTGGGCCGGGTGGTGCCCCGTGCAGTGACCGATGCGACCTCCATGCTCACCTGCCTGCTGGTGCTCGCTGGGTCGGTCATGCTGCTCGTGGCCACCGGTTCACAGCGGGTGGTCAGCTGGCTGGGAGGGTACTCACCCCCGCCTGGGCCTAACGGCCACAGAACCAGCGTCGGAGTGGTCTTCGTCGTCGATCGGATCGGCGCCGGGCTAGCCACTCTAGTAGCCGTCCTCGTTGCCGCAGCGTTGACCTACACCTGGCGTTACTTCGATGAGGTGGAGAGCTACTTTCATACCCTGATCCTGCTGTTTCTGGCGGCCATGGTCGGTTTTGCGCTGACCGGCGACTTGTTCAACGCCTTCGTGTTCTTCGAGTTGATGGGCGCGGTGGCCTACGTGCTGACCGGTTACAAAATCGAAGAAGCCAAGCCGCTGCAAGGCGCACTCAACTTCGCGGTCATCAATTCACTCGGTGCCTACTGCTCGTTGCTGGGAATCGGGTTGATCTATGGGCGGACCGGGGAGCTGGGTTTCGCACAGGTGCAGCGAGCCTTAGCCGCCCACAGCCCTGACTGGCTAGTGCTGATGGCTGCCGCGCTGGTGTTCACCGGGTTCCTGGTCAAGGGCGCTGCGGTGCCGTTTCATTTCTGGTTGGCCGACGCGCACGCCGTCGCACCGTCGCCGGTGTGTGTGCTGTTCTCTGGAGTGATGGTCGAACTGGGGATTTATGGGGTGGTCCGAACCTGGTCGGCCGCGTTGTCCCCGGCGCTGCCGGCCGAGCGGCTTCGGCCGGTACTGATGGTCGCGGGCGTGGCCACCGCGGTGGTCGGTGCCGTGATGTGCGTGGCCCAATCACACCTTAAACGGTTACTGGCCTTCTCCACCGTTGGCCACGTCGGTCTGTTTCTCGTCGCGCTCGGCGCGCTCGAGCCGGCCGCGGTTGGGGGACTGGCCATCTACGTTCTCGGGCATGCCGCGGTGAAAGGCGCGTTGTTCCTGTGCACCGGGATCCTGCTCAATACCCGGGGCAGCGTCGAGGAAACCGAACTGCACGGCCGAGGCCGCGACATGCCGATCACCCGAGTCTGCTTCCTCGTCGGCGGACTGGCGCTCGCCGCGCTGCCCCCGTTTGGCACCTGGCTGGGTAAGACCCTGGCCGAAGACGGCCTGTCGCACGCCGGGTTCGAGTGGGCCAGCGTCCTGTTCGTGGGCGTCTCCGCGCTCACCGGCGGGGCCGTGCTGCGGGTGGGGATGCGCGTCTTCCTCGATGTGGGCTCCCCGCCCGACACCCGAGGTGAGGCCCAAGGCTCCGAGGTCCAGCGCTCCGAGGCCCAGGGCTCCGAGGAGCAGCCGGAGATCGACCGCCACGTTGCGCGCGCACCCCTCACCATGCTCGTGCCCGTGGTCGCCCTGCTGCTGGGTGGTCTTGCGTTGGGCCTCGTTCCGGGACTGGCGGCGCACGCTCAGCACGCCGCCCACGAGCTGCTCGACCCCGGTGGCTACGCCGCCGCTGCGTTGGACGGACAACCGACGATCACATCCTCCGTCGCCGCGGTGACAAGCTGGAGCCGATCTGGGGTGCTCCTCGGTGTGCTCTCGGCCCTGCTGGCCCTGCTCGTGGCCGTGCTCGGCGGGTACCCCGACCGCCTGCCGCGGCCAGTGCGCCGGATCGCGGGCGCGCTGGCCCTGCCGTTGCGCGCTCTGCGCACCGCGCACTCAGGTCAGCTCGGCGACTACGTCATCTGGCTGCTGGTGGGCGTCACCCTCCTGACGATCGGCCTCGCCACCAGCTGAGGGCGACGTTTCGCCGAGCCCCGGCGGGGGTATCACTTCGCGTGGTCGATGCCGTGGTGATTGGCGCCGGGCCCAACGGGCTGGTCGCGGCGAACGTACTCGCCGACGCCGGGTGGGACGTCCTCGTCCTGGAGGAGCAACCCGAGCCCGGCGGGGCGGTGCGCAGCGCTACCGGCCCTGCGCCGGAGTTCATCACTGACCTGTGCAGCGCGTTCTACCCCCTCGGCGCGGCCTCCCGGGCTCTCGGCTCGCTGCAGCTGGAGCGTTACGGGCTGCACTGGGTGCACGCGCCCGTGGTGCTCGCGCACCCGCTGCTCGACGGGCGCGCCGCCGTGCTGTCGCGGGACCTGGACCAGACAGCGGCTGGGCTAGACGCCCTGGGCGCCGGTGACGGCGCGTCGTGGAGACGACTCTACGGGACCTGGCAGCGGCTCAGCCCCATGTTGCTCGACGCCCTGTTTGTGCCGTTCCCGCCGGTGCGCGCTGGCGCCCGCCTGGTGGCGGCGCTGGGACCGAGTGAGTTGCTGCGGTTCACCCGGTTTGGGCTGCTGCCGGTGCGCCGGCTTGTGGAAGAGGAGTTCACCGGACCCGGCGGATCGCTCCTGCTGGCCGGGTCCGCGCTGCATGCTGATCTGATGCCTGAGTCCAACGGGGGCGCCCTGTTCGGATGGCTGATGGCGATGCTGGGTCAGCAGTTCGGTTTCCCGGTCCCCCAAGGAGGCGCCGGCCAGCTCACCGCCGCGCTCCTGCGCCGGCTGGAGAGCCGGGGCGCTCGGGTCCGCTGCGGTGCCCCGGTCCGTGAGGTAGTGGTGCGCCGGGGCCGTGCGGTCGGTGTCCGCACCGCCGACGGCGAGGACGTCCGCGCCCGCCGCGCGGTGCTGGCCGCGATCCCGGCCACCTACCTCTACGGCGGTCTCGTCGGCTGGGAGCACCTGCCGCCCCGGCTGCGCGACGACATCCGCCGCTTCCAGTGGGACTACGGCACCTTCAAGCTCGACTGGGCGCTGCGCGCGCCGGTGCCCTGGTCGGCGAGTGAGGTCGCGGGTGCCGGCACGGTTCACCTCGCGGCCGACCTCGATGAGATGACGGAGTACACCGCGCACATCGCCATGGGACTCGTCCCGGCCCGCCCGTTCCTGATCGCCGGGCAGATGACGACAGCGGACCCGTGCCGCTCACCAGTGGGCACCGAATCGTTGTGGGCCTACACCCATGTGCCGCGGCAGGTCCGCGGCGATGGTGGCGACGATGCAATCTCGGGGAGCTGGGATAAGCGAGATCGGGAGGCCTTCGCCGACCGCATCGAACGTCAGATCGAGCGGTTCGCCCCCGGGTTCCGGGACCGGATCCTCGCCCGGACGGTCACGGCGCCGCCGCAGCTCGCTGAGCACAACGCAAACCTGGTCGGCGGTGCGATCAACGGTGGCACCACCGCGCTGCATCAGCAACTGGTGTTTCGGCCCACCCCGGGGCTGGGGCGCCCGGAGACGCCCGTCGCCGGTCTCTACCTAGCCTCGTCGTCGGCCCACCCCGGCGGTGCGGTGCACGGGGCGTGCGGGGCGAACGCCGCTCGGGCCGCGCTGCGCGGTCACCGGGCGCGCGCCCAGCGGCTGGCCGCGGCCAGTGTGCGGTTCGCCATCGGTCGCTAGCGCTGGCTTCGGTTTTTGACCGCGTGGTCCAGGTTTTCCAGCATGCGGCGGTTGCGGAACCGGAACAGAACTTCCAGCACCGCGTTGTGCCACCGGGCGCCCAACCCGCTCAACGGGTGCTCGTCGATGATGACCAGGGTGTGCTCTCCCCAGGAGCGCACGTCAAAGCAGATCCGGGCGCTGCCCAACCATCCCGCGTGGGCCTCCAGCTCCAGCGACCGCTTGGGTTCGATCCGCCGGACGGTGGTGATGTCCTCGACCGTGAACGGGCCGAAACCGGCCGTGAAGCGCAGGCGCGAGCCCACTGCCGGCCAGGTGTCGTCGACCTCATGGACCTGCCGGGTGCCAACGACCCAGTCGGCATAGGAATGCCCGTCCTCCAGCAACGCCCACACCACGTCGGGTGGGCGCTCGATGCGCCCATTGAGGACCGCCACAGCTGTGAATACCCGCCTGCAGTTCCGGTGAAACCGACCAAGCGTGCCTCCTCGGCCCCAGCATCGCTGGAGGGGAACATCACCCCGCCCACGCTGCCGCATCGCACGCGCAACGTGCATCGAGAACTGAAGATAGGGTGATGAGCATTCATCCGGACGCCCCCACCACCAGCCTGATCGCTTACCCTCAGCGCTGGCGAGCCCTCGCCGTGACCCAGATGGCGGGTTTCATGACTCTGTTGGACGTCAGCATCGTGAACATTGCGCTGCCCTCCATTCAGCGGGGCCTGGGCGCCTCGGTGGCGCAGGTGCAGTGGGTGGTGTCCGGCTACGCGCTCACCTTCGGGCTGGTGCTGGTGGCGGGCGGGCGGCTGGGCGACGCCCTGGGCCGGCGGCGGATGTTCCTCGTCGCGCTGAGCGGGTTCGTCGTGACCAGCGCGCTCTGCGGGGCGGCCCCCAGCGCGGAGTTGCTGGTCGCGGGCCGGCTGCTGCAGGGAGTCACCGCGGGGATGCTCACCCCGCAGAATACGGGCCTGATCCAGGTGCTGTTCCACGGCCCGGAGCGGGGTAAGGCTTTCGGTGTCTTTGGCGCCACGGTCGGGTTGTCCACGGCGGTCGGACCGGTGCTCGGGGGTTTCATCCTCACCGCGGCGGGGGAGCAGGAGGGCTGGCGGTGGCTCTTCTACGTCAACGTCCCGATCGGCCTGGTCGCCCTGCTGGCGACCTGGCGCCTGCTGCCGTCCCCGCCGCGCCGGGCAGCCTCGGCAGCACAGATCGACGTGGTGGGCGCGGTGCTGCTCGGGGTCGGCGTGCTGTGCCTGCTGCTGCCGCTGGTGCAGGTCGAAGACGGTGGGCTGCGCCAGCTATGGTGGCTGTTCGCGGTGGCGCCGATGCTGGTGGTGGTGTTCCTGCACTGGGAGCAGGAGATGGTGCGACGCGGCCGGGCGCCGTTGCTGGACACCCGCATGCTGTCCGCCACACCCGGCTACCCGGCGGGGGCCGCGCTGGGGTTGGTGTACTTCGTCGGCTTCAGCGGGATCTGGTTGGTGTTCGCGCTGTACTTCCAGCGCGGGCTGGGGTATACGCCGCTGCAGTCCGGACTCGCGGTGACGCCGTTCGCGCTCGGATCGGCGACCTCGGCTGCGATAGCCGGCCGGCTGGTGACCAAGTACGGCCGCTGGGTGACCGTGCTGGGGCTCAGTGGTGTCGCGATCGGGCTGGTGGGCAGCGCCATGGTGCTGCACGGCGCACCCGCAGCGTCGGCGCAATGGGCGGCGGCGCTGCCCTTGCTCGTGGCGGGTATCGGGAGCGGCGCGGTGATCTCGCCGAATGTCACGCTGACCCTGGAGTGCGTGCCACCCCTGATGGGCGGGGCTGCGGCCGGAGCGCTGCAGACCGGGCAGCGGATCGGCTCGGCGATCGGGACGGCCACGCTGGCCGCAGTGTTCTATGGCGTGCTGTCGCAGCGTGCGGGCTACCCGGACGCGATCGCCGCGGCTCTGCTCACCGCGACCGGGTTCGTGTGCCTGGCTCTGCTGGTGGCCGTGCTGGAACTGCGGATCCGGGTTTAAATACCCGCGATGAGAGCTGTCCGCTCGCTAGGGTGATGGGATGGAGTTCTACTGATCCGCGGAGGGTCGGTGACGGACTGGAGACCTGTCGTGCAGTCGAGCCTGCAGACCATCGAGATCAGGCGGACGCCGCCAGGCCAGATCAAGCCGACTGGCCAGGTGGTGGGTCGGATCCGCTACGACGACTGGAACACCACGCCCGGCAAACTCCGGGTGGCCCAGATCGTCCTCGTGCTCGGAGTGCTGCTCGCCGGCGTCGTCGGGGTCTACGCCGCGATCGTCCGGGTGAACACCACTCGCGACATCGCCGAGCACCTCGAGCCGCTCAATGCCAACGTCACCACGCTGTACCGGTCGCTGGCTGATGCGGATGCCACGGTGGCCGCTGGATACTTGTCCGGTGGGGTGGAACCCAACGAGCTCCTGACCCGCTATCAACGCGACCTGCGCGCCGCGGCGGCGAACCTGGCGCAGGCCGACACCCAAACCGAGGGAGAGGTGGTGACCGCCAAGTGGATCGCTGACATCACCACCCAGCTGCCGACGTACACCGGCTTGGTCGAGCGGGCCCGGGCAAACAACCGGCAGGGTTTCCCGGTCGGGGTGGCCTACCTCCGGCACGCCTCGGAGCTGATGCAGAGCTCGATCCTGTCCGAGGCAGCGGAGCTGCAACAACGGCAGGCCGCGCGGCTCGACGACGCCTACCGGCGGGCGGAGTCGGTTCCGATTGTCGCGCTTGTCTCCTGCGGGGTGAGTCTGGCCGGACTGATCTTTGCACAGGTCTTCCTGTTCCGGCGGACGCACCGAGTCTGCAACATCGGCTTGGTCCTCGCCAGCGCGGCGGTGCTCATCGGCCTGGGGTGGTGGACGGTCGCGGGGGTGACCTCGGCCAACTCGCTGACTAGCGCACTCGGACATAGCCGGTCGGTGTCCGACGGGCTGGCCCCGGCGCAGATCGCGGCGCTGCAGGCGCGCGCCTTAGAGAGCCTTGAGCTGGTGGATCGCAACGCTGCTGCCATCGAGCCGGAGTTCGACGCCCAGATGCAGCTGCTCGCACGGAACAAGGGGACTGGCGGCGCACTGGGCGCGGCCCGGCAATTCGCCACCGACGAGCAAGGCAAAGCGCGGGTACAGGCAGCGGTTGACGGCGCCCTCGGTTACGCGAGAGCACACCGGGAGGTCCGGCAGCTGGACGACGACGGCGAGTACACCAAGGCGGTTGACGCTGCCCTGAAGCCCGATCAAGGCAGCGCGGCTGCGGCGTTCGACCGGCTCACCGCAGCGCTCACCACTGCCATCGAGTACGAACACGGGGCCTTTACCCAGGATCTGAACCACGTTCGTGGCTCACTGACCGGCCTCCCGATCGGCACCGTTGGGTTAACCCTCGGGGCGGTGGTTGGGGTGGCCTTGGGCGTGCAGCAGCGGCTAGAAGAGTACCGATGAGTACTCGTTTCACGCTCGCCTGCTGGGCACTGGTCGCCGTGATGCTCACCGTGGCGGCCAGCGATCAGTGCTCAGATCACCCGGTTCCGGGGACGGCGACCCCCAGGCCGATCACCGCCGTACGTCTGGCGGCGGAGAGCTCACCCGCGCAGCCACCAGCTACCTCGGAGGACTGCACCCCGCACAATCTCCGAGCCAGCCTGCGCCCGCAGGGCCCGCTGCCGGCACCTGGTCAGATGCCCGCCGGGTCCACGATGGCCCGAATCGCGCAGCAAGGTCACCTGACCGTCGGCGTCCTTGAGGACACCTATCCGATGTCTTTCCGGGACGTGGACTTGCAGCTGAAGGGATTCGACATCGACGTTGCGCGGGATATCGCCGGGGCAATCTTCGGTAACCCCGAGCGAGTGGTGTTCCGACCAGTGCACGAGGCCACGCGATTCGAGATCGCAAGGTCGGACCAGGTCGACCTGGTGGTCGCCGCGGCGACTATCACCTGCCCGCGCCGTGAGCTGGTCGATTTCAGCACCGTGTACTACGAGGGGACGCAGCAGGTGTTGGTGAATCGCGGTTCAACCATCAAGGGCCTGGACGATCTACGGGGCAAGCGGGTCTGCGCTGCCCAGGGCGCGACATCGGTGCCGACAATCCTGGCCTCCCCATCGAAGCCGATCTTGGTTGGCGCGACCACCCAGCCGGAATGCCTGATGCTGCTCCAACTCGGTGAGGTCGATGCGGTATGGGCCGACGACACCCTGCTGGCTGGCATGGTGAAACAGGATCGCCAGACCGAGGTTGTCAACCTGCGGCTCACCGCAGAGCCCTACGGCGTGGTGATCAAGAAAAAGACGCCGGACCTGGTGCGGTTCGTCAATGCCGTGTTGGAGCGTCGGGCTCAGGACGGCCGGTGGCGGGCCAGCTACGAGCACTGGCTGACGCCGCTGGGCCCGCCACCATCACCGCCGACACCGCAGTACCAGGAACTGACGCCATGACGAGTGTCGCCGAGCCGACGGGGGACCTGGCATGACCCGACCGGTGCCCTCGCAGGTCGTGACCAGGGGCCTGCGCCGGTCATCGCTGATCACGCTGCCCGAGGTACCCAACGGCGATCAGATAGCGCCGGTGCTGGAGAACCCACAGGTGTCCGAGCGCAAGCGGTTCTGTCCGAATCCCACGTGCGGTCAGAAGGTGGGTCGGGCCCGCAATGGCCGGCCTGGTCGGGTCGAGGGCTTTTGCCCGCAGTGTAGGACCAGGTTTTCCTTTCGGCCGCCGCTGCAGCCCGGAGATCTGGTCGGCAACGGCCAGTTCGAGGTGGAAGGCGCGATCGCCCATGGCGGGCTGGGCTGGGTGTATCGGGCGTGGGATTGCCGGGTCTTGCGCCGCCGGGTGGTGCTCAAGGGTCTGATCGATCCCGACGATCCAGATAGTCGCCAGGCTGCGGTCGCCGAGTTGAAGGCGCTTGCCGGTGCCAGCCATCCGAACATCGTCACCGTGTTCAACGTGGTTCGGCATCCACACCCGCTCACCGGGCGTGATGTCAACTACATCGTGATGGAGTACCTGCCCGGCAAGTCGCTCAGGCAGCTATCCCAGGAGCGTCCGGACAGCGATCCTTACCTGCCGGTGGATCACGTCTGCGGGTTTGCTCTAAAAGTGCTGGCTGCCTTGGAGCACCTGCACACGCAGCACGGCCTGCTCTATTGCGACGTGTCCACGGACAACGTGATCTACTCCACGGGTGTTGTCAAGCTGATCGACTTAGGCGCGGTCCGCCGGATCGACGATCAGGACAATAAGACCTTTTGGGGCAAGCCTGGCTACATGGATCCGCAGATCACGATATCCGGTCGTCCGTCGGTCGCGACAGATCTGTACGCCATCGCGCGGATGATGGCTGTGCTGAGCTTCCCGTTCCCGGGGTTCCCCGACGACGAACCGATCCCGGATCCGGACGAGGTAGAGCTGCTAGCCCTCCACCCGTCCTTCGCTGGGCTGCTGCGCCGCGCGACCAATCCCGATCCGCACCAGCGATTCGCCTCCGCAGCGGATATGGCCGAGCAGCTGGAAGGGGTGTTGCGGGAGATCCGCGCGGTGCGGGAGGGCCGGCCGTTCCCCGCCGCCTCGGTCCGGTTCGGGCCGGAGCTGCGGGTGGTAGGGACCGAGCCGGACACCTTCCTTCTCGTGGACCCGGACCCGGTTGCGGCGGCGCTGGCCCTGCCCGACCCGCAGGTCGATCCCGCCGACCCACACGCCGGCCTCCTGGCCACGATCAGCACTGAGAGTCCTGATGAGACCGAGCGGGTGCTCGCCGCGTTACCCGACCCCTCGCTGGAGACGCGGCTGCGGGTGGTGCGGGTTCGGATCGAGCCGCGCCATCCCGACACCGGCGCCGACCTCGACGCGCTGGCTGTTCAGCAGCCGGGTGACTGGCGGATCGACTGGTACCGGGGACTCAAGTCGCTGGTCGACAACGACCTCGAGGCCGCCCAGCACAGCTTCACTGCGGTGCTCGATGCGCTGCCGGGGGAGGCCGCGCCCAAGCTCGCGCTGGCGCTGTGCGCGCAGCGCGAGGGTGTTGCCGAGCTGGCCGCACGGCATTACGCGACCGTGTGGCAAACCGACCGGTCGTACGTGAGCGCCGCGTTTGGGCTGGCCCGGGCCCAGTTCGCCCTCGGAAACATTGCCAGCGCGGCCACCGCGCTGGAGACCGTGCCGGAGAGCTCCCGCTACGCCGACACGGCCCGGCTGTGTGCGATCCTGGCCCGGGCCCGTGGATGCCCAGCCGGGCAGCCACCAGTCACCGACTTCTTCGCCGCCGCCGAGCAGCTGCTCACCCTGAAGCTTGACGACCAGCAACGCGAGCTGGCGATTGCGGAAGTGCTCGAGACCGTGTTGTGCTGGCAGCACGCCAACCAACCGTGGCCAGCCGAGCCACCCACACCGATTCCGGCCACCCTGTTCGAATACCCGCTCAACCAGCACGGCGTGCGGGACCGGCTAGAGCTCGCCTACCGCGAGCTCGCCCGGCTGGCCCCCACCAGGGCGAAGCGGATCACCTTCGTCGATAAGGCCAACGACCGCCGCAACCGGAGCTGGACATGAGCAGCGACGCAATGCTCAGTCGACGGGCAGTGCTGGCCGCGGCCGTGGTGCTGGCCACCGCTGGCTGTGCGGATGCCACCCACTCCGGGTCGAGGGCAGAGCTGGTATGGGCCACCGGCGGGATCGGCCCGGCGGACCGGGATACCGCCTTGGACGTGGTGGCGCAATGGGCGAGACTGCATCCGGATGGACCAAAGGTGCGGGTGGAGCCCCTGCCGCCGTCCTCCAACGATCTGCGTCGGATACTGGAGTTGGAGCTCAACGCCGGCTTAAAGAACCTCGACATCCTCACTCTCGACGTGGTCTGGATCCCGCAGTTCGCTCAGCGCGGCTGGCTAGTGGACCTGCGAGATTTGCGCCCCGAGATTGAGCGGGTCTCATTGCCCGGTCCGGTGCAGGCCGCCGTCTGGAACGGGACACTGTGGGCCGCGCCGCAAGTCACCGACGCTGGGATCCTCTACTACCGATCAGACCTGGTGGGCCAGCCGCCGACCACCTGGGAGGACCTGATCGACATCGGCCGCCGGGTCGGCGAGCGCAGCGGCCTCGCGCCGTTCGTCGCCGCCGGCAAGCAGTACGAGGGGCTGGTGGTCCAGTACCTGGAGTACTTCTGGGGCCTCGGTGGTGAGGTCTTCGGCCACGATGGCCAGTCGGTGCTTTTCCAGCACGACCCGGCGGTGCGGGCACTCACGTTCATGCGCACAGCGTTCCTTGAGGGAGTATACGCACCCGGGTTCAACACGATGGACGAAGAAGAGGCCCGCAAGACTTTCCAGGCGGGCGGCGCGGTCTTCATGCGCTCCTGGCCGTATGCCTACCAGCAGATGAACGGCGGGGACCCGGATAGTCAGGTCGTCGGGAAGCTCGGCATCGCGCCGCTGCCGGCATTCACCGGTCATCGCTCGATTACTGCGCTCGGTGGCCACAACCTCGCCGTGAGCGCATCCTCGGGTAACATCCCTGCGGCCACCGAGTTCGTCAGGTTTGTCGCGACCTCCCGGGATGTGCAACTGGGGCTGGCCCAGCGGCACTCGCTGGCTCCGACGCTCAAGGTGGCGTACCACGACTTGGTGGCTGATCCGATGGTGGCCCTGCTGGCCACGGTGTTGCCGAGCGCCAAGCCACGGCCGGTCACCCCGGAGTGGGCCGCGATCAGCGCGGAGATGCAGCAGCAGGTCTACGGTGCCTATACCGGCAATCAAGATTTGGAGGCGGCAGTGGAAGCGCTGCGGAACTTCCTCAATGCTACCGTCACGGGCGGCTGACCCGATGCCCGGCCAGTTGTGTCGTCAGTGCGCCGAAGCGGTGGGCCCGCAGGACCGGTACTGCGAGCAATGCGGTGCCTGGGTGGCCGACCGGCGGCGGGATCGGGTCGAGCTCGACGTCGGGGTCGCGGCGGGGGTCAGCGATCGGGGTCGGCGGCGCCACCGCAACGAAGACGCCTTAGCGCTGCGCGAGGTGGGTCCCGGCCGTCGCGCCAACCCGGGGTTAGCGCAGGGTGGCGCCGCGGTGGCGATCGTCTGCGACGGTGTGTCCTCATCCGCTCGTCCCGATGAGGCCTCCGAGACCGCCGCGGAGGTTGCCGCCGCGACGCTGGTCGCCGCCCTGCGCGCTGAGGACGGTCCGGTCGCCGCGACGCTGGCGGCTATCCGCGCAGCGGACCAAGCGGTTACTGCGCTGGCCGATGTCGGTCAGGCCGATTCCGCTCAGGCCGATCGCAGAGCCCCGGCCTGCACGTTCGTCTCCGCTATTGTCACCGGCGAGGAGGTCACGGTGGGCTGGGTGGGAGACAGCCGGGCTTACTGGATGCCCCTGGCATCCGCCGACTCGGCGCCGACTCGGCTCACCAGGGACGACTCCTGGCTGGCCCAGGCGTTAGCGGCCGGACGACTCAGTCCAGCCCAGGCGGCCGCTGACCGGCGCGCGCACGCCATCACCGCGTGGCTCGGTCTCGGTGAGGACGCCGATCAGCTCAAGCCCCACGTCCGCACCATCACCCCGGATGGGCCCGGTGTGGTCGTGGTCTGCACCGATGGGCTGTGGAACTATTTCGACACCGTCGAGGAGCTCTCGGCGGTGCTTCCCAGCGATGCGCTCGAAGCCCCCTTGGAGGCGGCCCGCTGGCTCGTCAAGATCGCGTTGCACTGTGGTGGCCACGACAACGTCACGGTCGCCGTCCTTCCGTTCCCCGGCCACAGCGCCGGTCCGCACCGCAGCGACGCCTCGTCCAGCAACGGTAAGTGGCCGCCCCGGTATGCTCCGGTTGCGGGGGGCGTCCGCATCAGGCCGGTCAGGTCTGACGGAGATGGCCGTTCGGGCACCATCCTCGGCACCTAGGCACATCGTCATGGACTTTGACCGGAAGGAAGACAATGGTGGACTCGCCGGACGTGGGTGTTGAGCGCACTCTTGTGCTGCTGAAGCCCGACGCCGTCGCCCGGGGGCTCGCGGGCCGGGTCGTCGCGCGATTCGAGGACGCGCTACTCAAAATCGTTGGCGTGAAGATGAGACACATGGACGCGGAGTTCACCCGCCAGCACTACTTCGATCTCGAAGAGCGTTTGGGGGCGGAGGTTTATCGCACCACTGCGGAGTTTATGCAGACCGGTCCGGTGATCGCGCTTGTGTTGGAAGGTGTGGATGCCGTGCGTAAAGTGCGCGCCATCATCGGCAGCACGTATCCCGACGAGGCATCGCCGGGAACCATCCGCGGCGACTTCGCGCATCAGACGAAGGCATCGTCGAAGCTCAGCGGTAAAGCGATCATCAACCTGGTGCATGCCTCGGGGAACTCCGCGGAAGCCAAGTATGAGGTCGGGCTGTGGTTCGGCGATGAGGAGCAGTTCGAGTACGAGACGCTCGCCGAGAAGCTCGCTTATTGATCGAACAGTCATCCACCTGGCGGCGGTCCGCGCACAGGGCCGCCGCCAGGTAGCGTCAAGGGCGTGTCCGATTCTCTCGTGCAGGCCCGTGGGCTGCGCAAACGGTTCGGTGCCTTCGAGGCCGTCCGGGGCATCGACATCGATGTCCGGGCGGGCGAGGTGTTCGGTTTCCTGGGACCCAACGGCGCCGGCAAGTCCTCGACCATGCGCATGATCGGGTGCGTGTCCCCGCGTAGCGCCGGTGAGCTTCAGATCCTCGGGATGGACCCGGATACTGACGGACCGCAGATCCGGGCCCGCCTTGGCGTGGTACCGCAGCAGGACAACCTGGACGTCGAGCTCTCGGTGCGGGACAACCTGCACGTCTACGGTCGCTATTTCGGCATGTCCCGGGCCGCGGTGCGGGCCAAAGCCGCCGAGCTGCTGGACTTCGTCCAGCTCACTGATCGGGCTGTTGATCCCGTTGAGCAGCTCTCCGGAGGGATGAAGCGGCGGCTGACCATCGCCCGATCAATGATCAACGACCCGGAGCTGATGCTGCTCGACGAGCCGACCACCGGGCTGGACCCGCAGGCCCGGCACCTGCTGTGGGACCGGCTGTTCCAGCTCAGGCAGCGGGGCGTCACACTGATCATCACCACGCACTACATGGACGAGGCTGAGCAGCTGTGCGACCGCCTGGTCGTGATGGACGACGGGCTGATTATCGCTGAGGGCTCCGCACGGGAGCTCATCGCCCGGTACTCCACCCGCGAGGTACTCGAACTGCGGTTCACCCCAGGTGCCCAGCACGGCTGGGGTGCGACGCTGGACGTCCTGGCGCAGCGCGTCGAAGAGCTGCCCGACCGGCTGCTGCTCTACACCGCAGACGGTGATGCAGCGCTGGCCGCCGCGCATCAGCGCGGGGTGCGCCCGGTCTCCAGCCTGGTCCGGCGGTCCACCCTGGAGGATGTGTTCCTCCGGCTCACCGGCCGATCCCTGGTGGACTGAATGACTGCCCCATCCCACGGCCGGGTGCTGACCAGGTGGCGGCCCGCGCTGCGTGTCGTCGAGGGACTGTGGACTCGGTACCGGCACACCTGGCGGGCCACGGTGGTCTCCAGTCTGCTGCAGCCGCTGCTGTTCTTGGCGGCCTTCGGCGTCGGCCTCGGGAGCGTGATCGCCGCCAGTGGCCGCGCGGCCCAGGCCACCGGTGGGGTTCCCTACCTGGTGTACCTCACCCCAGCGCTGCTCGCGGCCGGCGCCGTCGAGACCGCGGCCTTCGAGTCGAGCTATCCGATCCTCGCGGCATTCAAGTGGCGGCGCACCTATGAGGGCATCGCGGCGACCCCGATCACGCCCGGTCAGCTGGCCGGTGGGCAGCTCACCTGGATCGCGCTGCGGCTGACCTTCTCCGGCGTCGGCTACCTGCTTGTGATCACGCTGTTCGGTATGGTCCCGGGACCAGGCATGGTGCTCGCGTTGGTCTTCGCCGTGCTGTGCGGCATGGCGTTCAGCGCGCCGCTGGTGGCCTTTGCGGCGGCGCGGAATCACGAAGGGGACGTGTTCGTCGCTGTCTTCCGGTTCATCGTGCTGCCGATGACCCTGTTCTCCGGGACCTTCTTCCCGATCTCGCGGCTCCCCACGGTAGTCCAGCCGCTGGCCTGGATCAGCCCACTGTGGCACGGCACTGAGCTGGCCCGCGGCGCCGCGTTAGGTACCCTGCGGCTGGACGAGGCCGCAGGACACCTCGCGTACCTGGCGGTGTTGCTGGTGGTGGGCGTGCAGCTGTCGCGGTGGCAGTTCCGGGTGAGGTTGTCCCGATGAGCGCCCCGAGGAGCGCACTGGACGAGCTGTCGCGGGAACTCGGCGCGCCACGCCTCAGGCTGCTGATGCGGGTAGTGCCGCCGGGCCTCTACGCCGGCCGTGCCCGGATGCTCCTCGTGCGCTCATCGCTGGCGTCACGAAACGTCTGGTTGGCCCTCGTCTCGGGGTTCGTGGAGCCGCTGCTCTATCTGGCGGCGATGGGCCAGGGGCTGGGCAGCCTGGTCGGCACCGTGGTAGGGCCGGCTGGGCAGCACCTGAGCTATCCGGCGTTCCTGGCGCCCGGATTGCTGGCCGCCTCGGCGATGAATGGGGCGGTATATGACAGTACGTTCAATGTCTTCTTCAAGTTGAAGTACGCGAAGCTCTACGACGCGATGCTCGCCACCCCGCTGGGTCCGATGGACATCGCGCTGGGGGAGATCGGGTGGGCGTTGATCCGGGGCGGGATGTACTCCGCCGGCTTCCTCGCCATCATGTTCGGGATTGGGCTGATCTCCACACCGTGGGCATTGCTGGCGTTACCCGCTGGGCTGTTCGTGGCGTTCGCGTTTGCGTCCGTGGGATTAACTGCCGCCTCGTTCATGCGTTCCTGGCAGGACTTCGACCTGGTTGTGCTGGCGATACTGCCAATGTTCTTGTTCTCCGCGACCTTTTTCCCGCTGTCGGTGTACCCACTGGCGCTGCAGCGGCTGGTGCAGGCCTTCCCGCTTTACCACGCGGTGACGCTGATGCGCGACTTGACCACCGGCGTTGTCGGCTGGTCCCTGCTCGGGCACTTGGCGTACTTCGGGGTGATGGCTGCCGTGGGCGTCGTGGTAGCCGCCCGCCGCCTGAAGTTCCTCCTCCTGCGCTAGTGCTCGCGACGTGCACCCTCGGGCCACACCACGGTGACCGGTATCCCGCGCTCGCGGGCGGCGGCCACGACATCGGCGGTACCCGAGTAACCCCCGGAAGGCTTGCCATCCCATACTGCGATGAGGGAATCAACAGCGTCAAACATCTCCTCGCTCGCCGCCATGTACGCGTCGTTGTGAGATGTGTCAAACGGTAATGTCCGCACCGTGCGAGCGCGACTGATGAGGTCATCGAACTCTGCTACATTGTCGGGTTTGACCTTCCGCTCTCGATAGTCGGCTGCGGGGAGTACCGCGTCAACGGCGCCGCCATACTCCAGCACAACCCGGGCAAAGATTTGATCTGAACCCCGTGCGAGACACGAAACACCGACGAGGTCGCCCTCGGCGTCGTTCGTCAGGACGTCGCGGAGCGCTTCGGCGACGAGCGGGACGCTGTCGCGAGCGAGGTTCATGTGACCAGTGATCCCGATTCGCGCCACTGGCTACCCCTGCATCCACCATCTGTTGGCGGCGGTCAGCTCGCGGATGCGGTCACGGGTATCGCCGACCACGGGAATATCCGCGTACTGTGCCGCTTCCTGATGGAACTTCCCCAGTTTGGCGCCCACTCGCCCTTTCATCCACGGCTGCGCGATCGCAATCGCTTGATGAACCAGCTCGCAGGCGTGTTCCGGCTCGGCGGTGATCAAGTGAGTGCGCGCCAGTGCAATAAGATCGTAAGCGTGGAGCCGGGGTTCGTCTGAGGGGTGACGAAGCGCCTCCTGAAGATACTCGTGAGCCTTCCCGGCCCACCGTGGCTCGTGTCGCGCCAACTCGCGGTAACGCACACCGATCAGGCCAGCGAGCCCGCCAGGAACGCCAAAAAATTGGAAACGACGATGGTCGTCATCCGACGGGCCGTGGGAGAAATACTCCTCCGTAAGACCGACAGTACGATGGACAGCTTGTGACTCTCCCCGGAGAGCATAGCCCCACGCTTCATGTCCCGCCAGCATCGCGCGCATCCATGGCGTTGCGGTCTTTCGGCTGCCGTACTGGGCGAGTGCCACGATCTCCAAACCCTCCTCGGGGTGACCAAGTTCGTAGCATTGTCGGGCCAGGAGTGCGAGCACGTAGGCGGCTTGTTCGTCGTCGTTCGCCAGTTTTGCCAGCTGCACGGATAAGATGTAATACCGCTGCGCGGAGCGATGCAGGCCATGGTCCCACAATATCCAAGCGACCGCTTGGGCGAGCTCTGCGGCGACTCCGAAAGCCCGCCACGTCGCGGGCTCCGGGGACACCTCGCGGAGACGATCCGTGACATCGTTCAGCTGGGCGATGGCCGCCTTGCGCACCAGCATGCCCTGACCGTTTTTGGTCCAGCCTCTGAATTGCTGTATTACTTCCTCGAGTGACGCGAGTTCGGTGGGGGAGAAACCCGACCCGGACGTTGCTACTTTCGTGTCCTGGTTGAGTGGGAGTAGCCATTGCTTGAGCGGTTCCGTCAGTGCGGCCCCTGCGAGGACCGCAGGGGGGCCCGCCGCTAGCGTGTTTCGACGTGGGATAGACAAGTCCTCACCTGTTATCTGTTGTGCTGCCAGTGTAATAGAATGATGGTTCCACTGGGTGATGGTGGGTGACGTTTCTGGGGACCCGGGTGGGGAAGCCGTGGTGGGCTTCTGGTCTTTCGTGCCTACTGCCTGGTCAAAGCGGGTCTTGACCTCCTCGGGGGCCCGGCGCAAGGCGGTGTCCATGAGCGCTTGGGTGTCGGGGAGCAGGGTGATGGTGTGGCCGCGGGATTCCCACTTGGTGACGGTCCGGGTGTCGACGCCGAGGTGTTTGGCGAAGGCGCAAATGCTCAGGCGCATGGCTCGGCGCAGGGCCGTGGTTTCGGCTCCGGTCCAGCACTGGACAGTGACCATAGGGTGTACCCGCGATCCTCTCGGTAGGGGCAGTTGTGCTGAGCGTAATACTTTGTGGGTTCCTCGTCGGTGCCATGTCGTGCGGGTCCCTCGTCTGGGCCGTACCAGCCTGTTCCCCAGCGGCAGCGCCCTGTCCAAACTGTGCCAGGTGCTCATCGCACTGATGTCTCGGTCGACCCCAGGCCTCGGGGCGTTGGCCCCGCTATCGCCGGCTGGCCGCTGGTTGAGCCCTCCTGCCCCTGTTCCGGCTCCCCGTGGCCAGCCGGCCCTCCACCAACCCCACAAGGAGAACATCCACCATGGAGCCTCGTACCCCACGACCCCGATTCGCTCCGGAGAACTCTCGGCGCAGCCCCGACGGCACCTTCCGTCCCCTGAAGGACTTCCCGTTGCAGGATGCCGAGGGCAGGACACTGTCGTTGGGCGATCGGGTTGAGCAGGTCTCGGTGGATGAGGACCACGGGGCACTGCGCTCCCGGCTGCACCACCAGGGAAAGATCGTCGGACGGGACTGGGACCGGGTTTATGTCGTCTTCGATCAGGGATGGCACTACCTGGTCAACCTCCCACCCCAGCACCTACGCCTCCTGGACACCCCCGAGATCCGCTGATGCCCGCTATCCCGGCCACCCAGAGTGTGATCACTGCGGCACCGAGGGGACACGGGCCGGTCAGGGCCGCGGAGCAGCACCGCGGATAGGTGGCTTGGGCGTTGAGGGGGGTGATAGGCGATGGGGACTGTGGACAGCCCGGATGTGGTGCTCGCTAAGAGCCTGCTTGACCAGGCCAAGTTGGGTGGCTTTGTGTTCCGGCGGGTCGCTTCGGGGGAGGATGGGCCGCTGGTGGGACACCGGCTGCGCGGTGATTGGGTCGATGTCATTCACCTCGCGGGGTTCAGTCGCGACTGTCTGGCCGTGCGCCAGCGGACATCGCCGCTAATCGTCCCCGGGGCTGAGCTGATCGAACGCCGGGTGCAGGGCAGCGCGATCGAGGTGCTCACCGAGGTACTCGCCTGGGAGCCGTCACCGTGAGGACCACACATCCACCAGGAGTATCCGGTTGATGACGTTGAGGAGAAACACGCGTGACACACTCAGCTCGCCCGAGCATGACGAGTCAAAGACTAGTAACCAGAACCATTGCGTACCAGAGCACCAAGCGTCGCTCTAAGTGCGCCGAGTTCGACGTCAGAGCTGTGCACAAGGCTCGCGACAGCTCTCCTGTCGAACTCGGCGCACCCAGAGCGGCACCAGCTGGCGTCCAGCACCCTTCAGCCACCGAAAACTTCCGCATCAGGCTCCCAGCACGGACTTATGGATGCTTGTGCACCCAGTAGCCCACTCCCGGACGGTCTCATGGATGCTTGTGCACCCTGCGGGTCGCCCGTGCGGGGACTTATGGATGCTTGTGCACCTGAGTGAGCTGCGGGCAGGGTCGCCGGGAATTGTGGGCAGCGCTGAAGAGCTCCACCAACCCACGCGCGATGGTGAAACGACGGTCGTATTTCTTCCGTCAATGAGAGACCGCCCGAGCAGAAGTCGCTGGAATGTCTCGGTGACGAATAGCTCTTTGAGGTACAGCGTCACACCCGCGGCTGGCCTGAGAAATGAAGACCCAGAGACATGAAGACCCAGCCACCCCACGGTGGGCGCTGGGCTCACCGGGGGCACCGTCCCTGAAGGCCGGTGGGTCCGGCGACCTACGCTGAGCGCCATGTCTGTGATGTCGGTGTTCGAGCAGCTGGAGCCACTGCTGTCCCGGGTCGCCAAGCCGGTGCAGTATGTGGGAGGCGAGCTCAACGCCACCGTAAAGGAGTGGGACCGCACTACGGTGCGCTGGGCGTTGATGTACCCGGACGCCTACGAGGTCGGGCTGCCCAACCAGGGAATCATGATCCTCTACGAGGTGCTCAACGAGCAGCCCGACGTGCTCGCTGAGCGGACCTACGCGGTCTGGCCGGATCTGGAAGCGCTGATGCGC
>JAFAPC010000109.1 GCA_019247305.1 Pseudonocardiales bacterium | reverse complement strand
CGATCACCTCAGCCGCCATCACCGGCGGCTCGGCGGCGACCACGGGCAGCTGCGAGACCCCGAACTCACGCAAAATCAGCACGGCCTCGGCGAGGGTCTCGTTCGGATGAGTGTGTACCAGCTTCGGCAGAGCGCCGTCCTTGCCGACCAGCACATCGGCGACCGTTGCCCCGGAGGAGTCCGGGGGCAGGAAACCGTAGGTGGCCATCCACCGGTCGTTGAAGACCTTCCCTAGATAGCCGCGTCCGCCGTCTGGCAGCAGCACCACGATCACTGAATCGGGGGCGGCCCGGGACGCGACCCGCAGTGCGCCCACCACCGCCATTCCACAGGATCCCCCCAGCAGCAATCCCTCCTCCCGGGCCAGCCGACGGGTCATGGTGAAGGAGTCGGCATCGGAGACCGGAATGATCTCATCGCAGATGCCCCGGTCAAAAGTGCGAGGCCAGAAGTCCTCTCCGACCCCTTCTACCAGATAGGGTCGCCCGCTGCCGCCCGAGTACACCGAACCTTCCGGATCAACGCCGACGACCTGCACCCGCCCTTCGCTGACCTCCTTGAGGTAGCGCCCAGTTCCGGAGATCGTCCCGCCGGTGCCGATGCCGGCGATAAAATGCGTGATCCTTCCCTGGGTTTGCGCCCACAGCTCGGGGCCGGTGCTGTGGTAATGGCTGGCCGGGTTCTCCGGGTTCGAGTACTGGTCAGGCTTCCACGCCCCGTCGATTCCTTCGGCCAACCGGGTGGACACTGAGTAATACGAGTCGGGGTGGTCGGGGGGGACTGCGGTGGGGCACACGACGACCTCAGCACCGTAGGCTTTAAGCACATCGCGTTTGTCTGCCCCAACCTTGTCGGGGCAGACGAAAAGACACCGGTAACCCCTCCGTTGCGCCACCATCGCCAACCCGACGCCGGTATTACCCGACGTCGGCTCTACGATCGTGCCCCCCGGCCGCAGCGCACCGGACCGCTCCGCCACCTCGACCATCCGCAGCGCGATCCGGTCCTTCACGCTGCCGCCAGGGTTGAAATACTCCACCTTCGCCAGGACCAATGGGGTGAGGCCTTGGGCGACGGCGTTCAGCCGCACTAGCGGGGTGTTGCCGACCAGATCGAGGATGTGCTCGGCGTAGTGCACCGGGGTCTCCTGTCGCCGATCAGGTCACTGCTCCCCGCGCTGCGCTTAGCGGCTACTCGCTTTGCAGATAGGACAGCAGCCGGAGGATCTCCAAGTACAGCCACACCAGGGTCACCGTGAGGCCAAAGGCGATGTACCACGCCGTCCGCTCCGGTGCACCCGCCCGGATCGCCTCGTCGGCGGTGTCGAAGTCGATGAGAAAGCTGAATGCCGCGATCCCGATGCAGACCACGCTGAAGAGGATCGCCAGCGGCCCGCCGTCCCGCAGGTGAAGGCCACCGGGGAGGAAGAAGTTCGCGACGAGGTTCACCAGCATCAGCCCGACGACCCCGATCAAGGCACCGGTGAGCCACTTGGTGAACCTCGGGGTGACCTTCACCGCACCGGTCTTGTAGACCACCAACATCCCGGCGAATACCAGCACCGTCCCGGTGACCGCCTCCAGCACGAGGGAGCCGCTACCCGTCAGGCGTTGCACATACGTGCCGATGGAACCGCTGATGCCACCGAGAAAGACGCCCTCCACCGCGGCGTAAGCCAGGATCAGCGGCGGGCTGACCACTTTCTTAAAGATGATCACCAGCGCGAGCACGAAGCCGATCAGCGCGGCCGGAAGGGCGAGTGCCCACAGTCCGCTCAGGTAGGTGGCCCCGCCAGTGGCGGCCAGGACGGCCAGTGTGATACCGGTCTTGATGACCACGTCATCGACGGTCATCGGCCGGCTAGTGATCGGCAGGGCGCCGCCATAGCGGGGGTCAGCGCCCGGGAAGCGTGCGGGGGCCGAGTTGAAGCCCGCATAACCGCCGCTCCCCACGGAAAGATTGCGGAATGCGGGGTTACTGGTGGTGCGCACCGTGTTCCTCCAGATGGGCATTGCAGGCCGTCACCGGGTTCAACGCGCCTGCGGCGGATCCGGTTCCTGCCCGGTAAGCCGGACTTTACCCCCGCTGGGTGACGCCCCGGCAAGCAAGCAGGGGGCCATCGCGTTACTGTGCGCGAAGGAGGCACCCAGGCCCGGACCATGCGGCCCGGCACAGCGGCACAGCACAGCACGGAGGTGGCGATGGACTGGTGGGGCTGGGTGGTCCTGGCACTGGTCATGATCGCGGTGCTGGCTGTGCTGGCGGTCGTCATTCAGCGTAAGAGGCGGCGTGGCGGTGTGATCGGACTGAGCGACCCGGACCGGGGTGACTCACGGTGAGCACGCCAGCTCCCATGTTGCTGCTGCGGGCCAGTGAGTTGACTGGCCGTCCCGTCGTCACCCTAGGTGGCGAGCTGCTCGCTGAGATCAAAGACATCGTCTTTGGACGCACCGGCGGTCGCATCGCCGGTTTCACCCTGCGCAATCCAGGGTTGTTCAGCCGGGCCCGGAAGGATTCGCTGCCCTGGAGCGGGGTGCACAGCGTGGGCCGGGACGCCGTGATGGTCTCTGATGAGACAGTGCTCATCCCCGCCAAGGAGCTTGCGCCCCGCAAGCAAGCCCGCAAAGCAGATGTGCTGGCGGACCGGGTGCTCACCGACAACGGCCGGGATCTCGGACGCGTGGTGGATGTCGTGCTACACAGCGGGATAAGCCTGGACGTGGTGGGCTATGAGGTGCAGGCCAGCGAGGCGCTCGGTACGGCCGGGCGGCGGGTGCTCATCCCACTCCCGGACACCGTGGCGGTCTCGGGGGAAAACCTCATCGTGCCCTCAGCGGCCACCGAGTTCATCTCGGAGGACCTGGCCGGGTTCGGAGCGGCGGTAGGCGCCTTCCGGTCCTGGTTACGGAGAGGGAGCAGCTGATGCTGTTCAGCCAGGCACGCAAACGCAACGTGGTGAACACCACCACCGCGACCCGAGTGGCCAGGGTAGACAGTTTCGTCGTGCTACCCGGGCCGGCCAGGGTAGCACTGCTACGACTGGACAAGGTGCAGTTGGACAAGGCCAGCGGTGCCGGCACCCTGCTCGCTTGGGAGGACCTGCAGGGTTTCGGGCCTGACGCGGTGACGGTCGCCACCGACGTGGTGATCCGGCCAGCCCGCGACGCCTTGGAGCAGCGGGCCGAGGACAACGACCTGGAGATCATGGGCAAGCAGGTGCTCACCGAGCGCGGCAGGGGGCTCGGTCCGATCACCGACGTGGACTTCGATCCGGAGACGGGCGCGGTCATCTCGCTGATCACTAAGACCGAAACTATCGCCGGGCAGCGGCTGATCGGCCTGGGCAGCTACGCGGTCGTCGTGTCGGCCTAGCCAGGCCGCGCCGCAGCGGAATGCTCGGGCGGACTACCCCATCACGACGAAGTCGTTCGGCAGTTCGGCCAGCTTCCGCGGCCGTAGTAGCTGCTCGTGCTAGATCTGGCGGCCGCCGACTAGGCTGCCGACGTGACCACGCGGACCGTCCACTCACCGGGCGCTCGCACCGTGGCACTCGCCGCTGGAGCTGATGTACTCGCGGTGCTGGTGTTCGCCGCCGTGGGGCGAAGCTCGCATGCCGAGGCCGTGGCTGTGTTCGGGGTGCTGAGCACGGCGATGCCCTTCCTGCTGGGGCTGCTCGCCGGTTGGCTGGTCGTCCGGGCGTGGCGCGCGCCGCTACGGCTGCCGGTCGGCGTGGCGGTGTGGGCTGGCGCCGTGGTTGTCGGTCTCGGCCTACGCGCGGCATTCACCCATCGGTTGCCGCTAACATTCGTGCTGGTCGTCGCCGTGAGCCTGGTTCTGTTGCTGCTCGGCTGGCGGGCCGTGGCGCGCCTGCTCGCACGCTCACGCGGCCACAACGCAGGACCAACGACACCCAGGCCGGGCTAGCGTCTCCATCAGACCCGAGGCGGTTCGCTTAGGTCGACAGATCATCGGAAACTGCTAAGCGCCGCTGCGCTATCTCCTGCCGAACACGTCTCCGCCGTTCGGCATCGTGGCCCAGCGCCGACATCGCGGCTTCGGGCCCATCTTGTGACTCTGGCACAACGTTCTGGAACCACTCCTGTGAATTTAGTAGAGTGAATAAGCGCGCTTGGATAGTTGCACGTACACGTGTTCCATCAGGCGTGAGCCGCAATGCTCCCCATCGCCCGACATACAAAGTAGCCGTCGGCAAAAGGTCCCCCGATTCGAGCAGCACCATAGCATTTTCCGAGCAGAGCGAAAGCCGTCGGTAGTTCGGCTCCGTCTCGTCCATACGTCGAGTCTGCTCCGCATCGAGCCAGAGCACGTGCAGTTCGACCTCATGGTCGGGCAGTGACCGAACTGGGACATAGGGGACGTAACCCGGTTTGCTGACATGCGCCGAGTGCGCGACCGTAAGACCGGTGACTTTGACGCAGGTTACTGGGATGACACGCTCGGTCGGCCAGCTCGCGTACTTGTAGGCAAGCTGACCGGGAGCGGCGTTCGAGCCGACCGCGATCACCGGTCTCCGCTCGGCCATCGGTGCAGCATCCATTGCTCGTAAGGCCATCTCAACAGTACACCGGCGTCTACCCACCACGCTAAGAGGCCCCTCGTTGTCCTCAATCGACCACTGTGCAACCTTGTTTCCCCGCGTGTCGAGCATCGGGTAGAGCCAGTCGCCCACTAGCAGGCAGCTGCCCGGTACAGACCTGCCGGGGTAGCTCAGTGGTTGCTCAATCGGGTTCTGATCTAGACCAAGATCACGAAGACTCGGCATTAGCAAACACCAATTTCGTAAACGAATAAGTTGCGATCTCCAGGGGCCACGGTAATCATAACTCGCAGTGGCGTGTCATCCTCCCCGTATCCGGTGCGAGTAACCTCGGCGACCGGCGTGCCAGGGGCTAGTTTGAGCCGGTCATTTTCGGTCCAGGTCGGCATACGCACCTTTATCTCATCGACGAACCGCGACTGAGCAAACCCGATGGCGGCGAGCAGACCGGCGGGTGCTGAGACCGACCGGGGTGCCATGAGAGGAGTGCCACGCACAAGTTCCTCCGGGAAGTAGCTGTCTGCGAGCTGGTAGGGTTTGTCGTCTACATAGCGGACCCGTTTACGCACCACGACCAGGGCCCGGTTGGGATCGAGCTTCAACCGATCAGCCACTTGTTCCGGGGGCACCACAATGCTGACCTCAATCGTCTCGGCTGGTTGTCGTCCCTGACTAGCGACCTCGGCACCCCAAGCATCATACGTGTTCTCAGAATCGAGCCGATCCTTACCCTCGAAACTAGATAACGTCCAGCGTAACGGCGCATAGGCGCGCACGTAGCGCACCTTTCCCTGGCCAGCGGTTATCAACCCTTCTTGGGTAAGGATTCCGAGCGCCTTTCTCACTGTGTCTCGACTGACACCGTGTTGCGCCTTCAACTCGGCTTCGGAAGGAATCGACTTCCCGGGCTCTAACTCACCCCGCATGATCGCCCTGCGGAGTACCGCCGCAACTTGCTCATACAGGTGACGTGCGTCAGCGGCATTGTCGGCCAATGGGCCTCCCTAGGATCTCCTCAGCGGTGACGGTCCAGACTAACGGTCGGCGCTGGTGTTCCAGTGTGTGCTGTCCCCGTGTATCTGACTGTCCGGCGATTCCTTCAGCCTCGTGGCAACCCCGCCACAGATCCACCACTGCTACCAATCAAACACTACGGCCAAATCAAAACGATGTAACATTTCAAGGAACACGCGACGCTAGGCCGCTGTCCGTACAAGGGTACCAAGAGGACGACACGGCACGCACCCGCGCAGTACATACAAGTCGTTCAGCAGCTTCGACGGCTACAAGCTCAGACGAGGCGGGGATGCACGGCGAACAGTCCTGGTAACACGACTGAAATAAACACACGATTAGGTGTTGACCTACTGTGTCGGGTTGGTTAAAGGTTGTTACGGACGCATTGGCAGGCGGGGTGATCGCCCGCTTCGGGGCCAAAGCAGCTTAGATCGAAGCCGCGGGTCGATCATAAATAATGCTGCAGCGCGTCCGTTTCGATGTCCAGTGGTCAACCAACCGATGCATCAGGGAGTCGGCGTGACATCATCACAGGCCGCACGAGCACAGTCCACCACCGAGCGAAACGAGGGAGGAGCCCAGAACCAGCGCTACCAGGATGAGCGCACTCTCGTTGGTCTGTCGATCAACGAGCTGCAGCGGGACCTCCAGCGAGTGGAAGACCAAGCCCGCATAGCACAGCATGATGCCAACAACTCGCGGCAGGGGGCACAGCAGGCCAGGAACGCCGTCCAGCAGGCGCAGAACCAGGCGCGGCAGGCCCAGAACCAGGCGCAGCAGGCCCAGAACCAAGCCCAGCAGGCGCAGAACCAGCTGCAGCAGGCCCAGAACCAAGCCCAGCAGGCGCAGAACGAGGCGCAGCAGGCCAACCAGCGTGCTCAGCAGGCGCTGGGCCAGGTGCACCAGGCCCAGAACCAGGTGCAGCAGGCGCAGAACGAGGCGCAGCAGGCCAACCAGCGTGCTCAGAACGCGCAGGAACGGGCCGACCAGGCCAACCAGCAGGCCCAGCAGGCCGAGGACCAGGCCCAGCAGGCGCACAACTACGCCCAGCAGGCGCAGACTGATGCGGGGCAGATCCGTGTGAACGCCCGACAGCATCAGTGGTCATGACGCGCCAGCTCGCGCCGTCGAGAAAGTAGACACAGCCGGGGGGTCATCCGCGCGGATGACCCCCCGGTGCTGCGCGAACGGTGCCCCCGGTGGGAGTCGAACCCACACTGGGATCCTGTTAAGGGACCTGCCTCTGCCGGTTGGGCTACGGGGGCGTGCGGCTAGGGTATTCGCGCCGGCTTGGGACGGATCACGAAGCGGCGTTGGCGCGGATGAAGTCAGCTTTCGGGTCGTTAATCTGGCCCAGCGCTACCACCTCACGGCGAAACAGCAGGGCAGTCGTCCAGTCAGCCACGATACGAACCTTGCGGTTGAACGTCGGCATCCGGCTCAGGTGGTAGGTACGGTGCATGAACCACGCCACCATACCCCTAAGCCTGATCCCATAGATTTCGGCGACCCCACGGTGCAGGCCCAGACTGGCCACCGACCCCGCGTACCGATGCCGGTAGTGCCCCAGCGGCGCCCCACGCAGGTGGGCGACCACGTTGTCGGCAAGCACCTTGGCCTGCCGGACGGCGTGCTGGGCCGACGGGCTGCAGGTGGCGTTCGGATCCTCAGAGGTCAGGTCAGGCACGGCCGCGCAGTCCCCGGCGGAGAACACCTCCGGGCAACCCACCACCTGCAGGCTCGCCGTACAGCGCAGTCGCTTGCGGTCATCCAGCGGCAGGTCGGTCTGCTGCAGGACCGGGTTAGGCCGCACCCCAGCAGTCCAGATGATGGTGTCAGCGTCGAACTCGGTGCCGTTGTCGAGGACCACGTGCCCGTTTTCCATGGTAGTGACCCGGGTATTCAGGAAGATCTCAATACCACGCCCCATCAACCGCTTGGCGGTGTAACGGCCCATTCTCGGGCTGACCTCAGGCATGATCCGGCCGGTGGCCTCGACGAGCACCCAGCGCATGTCCTTTGGTTCGATGGTCTCGTGATAGCGGCAGGCATAGCGAGCCATGTCCTCCAGCTCACCGAGTACCTCGATTCCCGCGTATCCACCGCCGATCACCACGAAGCTCAGCAGTTTGCGGCGCAGCGGCACATCGGTCGTGTTGTCGGCGGCTTCCAGCCGGGACAGCACGTGGTTACGCAGGTAGATCGCCTCGCCAATGGTTTTGAACGCGATCCCGTGCTCGGCGAGCCCAGGAATGGGGAGCGTGCGTGCGATGGAGCCGGGCGCCATCACCAGCACGTCATAGCCGAGCCGCTCGACGTTTCCGGCGTAGTTCTCGATGGTAGCGAACCGGTGAGCGTGCTCGACTCCGATGACCCGGCCACCCACGATGTGGCAGCGCCGGAGCAGCCGGCGCAGCGGCACGACCACGTGGCGCGGTTCGATCGACCCAGCTGCGGCCTCGGGCAGGAACGGCTGGTAGGTCATTTGCGGCTGCGGGTCCACCACGGTGACCGATGCCTCGCCCGCGGCTAGCCTCGACTGCAGCCTCAGGGCGGTGTACATCCCCACGTGGCCACCGCCGACGATGAGGATGCGGGGCGGATTCCCCGGTGTCAGGCCCATATCACCAGTATCCTCCGATCCCGGCCAGCTCAGCCGCGCGGCTGAGCACGTCGCGGAGCATCGCCGGGGTGAGCCGGCCGGTGAACGTGTTCTGCTGGCTGACGTGGTAGCAGCCGAGCAGGTGCAGCCCGTCGAGGGCGATCTCGGTGCCGTGCCCAAAGCGGGGCCGGGGTGTGGGCACCGTCCAGCCCGCGGCGCTCAGCGCCGGCAGGAGTGCCTGCCAGCCGAACGCGCCGAGCACGACCACCGCGCGCAGCGTCGGGCGCAGCAGCTGCAGCTCGCGGATCAGCCAGGGCCGGCAGGTGTCGCGCTCAGCGGGGGTGGGCTTGTTGGCGGGGGGTGCGCACCGGACCGGGGCCGTGATCCGGGTGCGGTACAGGGTCAGCCCGTCATCGCGGTGGGTGGCGACCGGCCGGTCCGCCAAGCCGAGGGCGTGCAGCGCGGCGTAGAGCACGTCGCCGGAGCGGTCTCCGGTGAAGATCCGACCGGTCCGGTTGCCACCGTGCGCGGCGGGTGCGAGCCCGATGATGGCCAGTGCGGCATCAGGCGGGCCGAACCCCGGCACCGGACGCCCCCAGTAGGTCTGGTTGCGGTAGGCGGCGCGCTTGCTGACTGCAACCTGCTCCCGCCAGGCGACCAGCCGTGGGCAGGCCCGGCAGCGGGTTATCTCCTCATCCAGCGTGTCCAGGTCCGGCGCGGTGCACATCAGGCGAGACCGAGCGCGATGCCGTCGAGGATATCGTGCTCACTGACGACGAGCTCGGTGATGCCGGCCCGGGTATGCAGCTCCTCGGCAAGCACCCGCACGATAAGCGCACCGCCGACGATGACGTCCACCCGCCCCGGGTGGATGGCCGGGTTGCCGGACCGCTGCTGATGCGTCGAGGCCAGCAGATGCTCGGCGGTGCTGTCGACGCGCTCCCGAGACAGCCGGGACAGGTGGATGCGCTCGGGGTCATAGGCCGGCAGCTGCTGGGCAATGGCGGACAGCGTGGTGACCGTGCCGGCCACTCCCACCCAGGTACGGGCCTTGTCCACCGGCACCTCGGCGAAAGCCTCCCGCAGGGTCTGGGTCGCAAACCGCTGCGCGGCAGCGACCTCCTCGGGGGTGGCAGGGTCGGAGTGCAGGTGCCGCTCGGTGATCCGGACACATCCGACGTTCACCGACCGTGCCGCCGTGAGGTTCACTCGGGGGCCATCCCGCTCCCCGAGCACGACCTCCGTGGACCCGCCCCCCACATCGACGACCACAAACGGACCGTCAGCAGGGTCCAGGTCGCTCACCGCGCCGGTGAACGACAGCCGGGCCTCCTCCGCTCCGGTGATCACGTCGGCATCGGCGTCGAGGGTCTGGCGGACCATGGTGAAAAAGGCCTCCCGGTTGGCGGCGTCGCGGGTCGCGGAGGTGGCCACCATCCGAACCCGCTGCGCACCGGCGCGGCGCACAATGGCGGCGTAGTCCGCCAGCGCGGCCCGGGTGCGCTCCACGGCCTCCGGAGCCAGCCGGCCCGTGGCGTCGACGTCTTGGCCGAGCCGGACGATGCGCATCTCCCGGTGCACATCACTCAGCGCGTCACCAATCACGTCAGCAACAAGCAGCCGAATCGAGTTCGTCCCGCAATCAATCGCGGCTACCCTGGCCATGGTCACCTCCAAGGTGGATACAGGGGCCGGGGGTCCACCAGGGGTCGATCTGGTGGAGGACCTCGTCGCCGAACGGGTTCACCCCGGGACCGCGGGCCAGCGCGTGCGCCACGTGGACGTGCAGGCACTTCACCCGACTCGGCATCCCGCCGGCGCTGACCTGGGTGCCCAGCGGCGCCACCGCGTCCCGCTCGGCCAGATAGGACTCATGGGCGGCCCGATAGGCCTGCGCGAGCGCGGGATCCCGGGCGAGCCGATCGGTCATCTCCCGCATGGCGCCACTGGCCTCGATCCGCGCCACCAGCCCAGTCAGCCTGCGGCAGGTCAGGTAGTAGAGCGTGGGGAACGGGGTGCCGTCGGCGAGCCAGGGATGAGTCTGCACCACGCTGGGTAGCCCGCAGGGGCAGCGGTGCGCGACCGATCGCAGCGCGCGCGGCGGGCGGCCCAGCTGTGCGGCGACAGCCTCCCAGTCGGCCTGGTCCAGCGCCGGGCGGTGCACCGGCTCACCCATTGTTGATCGACTTCCAGAGCTGGTCGTACCACGGCTGCGCAGCCTCCAAGCCGGCGCCGGCGCCGGTGGCGACGGTGCCGGCGGAGGGAAGCTGCACCAGGTAGGGCGCCTCCCCTGGGCGTACGTAGCGCAGCCGCTCCCGGGCCTGGGTCTCGACGTGCTGCGGATCAGCAAGCAGGCTGCGGCGACGCGTCAGCTCCGTGATCTTATCGACCAGGATGTGCTGCTGGGCGTACACCGCGGCCAGCTCGGCGCGCTGTCCCAGATAGTTGCGCAGCGGCACCGCCACACTCAGCATCAGCCCGCAGACCAGCGCCGCGAGCAGCGCCGCCCGGCGCGGGGACGTGACGCCCATGGCGTCACCGATCCGCACCCCCATCGCTGCTATCCTTCCGGAGCGAACCGGGCGAACGCCAGGTTCCCGGCGTAGCGAGCCGCGTCCCCGAGAGCCTCCTCAATGCGCAGCAGCTGATTGTACTTGGCCACCCGCTCCGACCGGGCCGGGGCGCCGGCCTTGATCTGCCCACAACCGATCGCCACCGCCAGGTCAGCGATTGTGGTGTCCTCGGTCTCACCGGAGCGGTGACTGATCATGCAGCGGTACCCGTGGGACTGGGCGAGCGCCACGGCGTCCAAGGTCTCCGACAGAGTGCCGATCTGGTTGACCTTCACCAGCAGCGCGTTAGCGACCCGGCGGGTGATGCCCTCCTCCAGCCGTTCCGGATTGGTCACGAACAGATCATCGCCGACGATCTGCACCCGATCACCAAGCTCGACGGTCAGCCGCGCCCAGCCATCCCAGTCGTCTTCCGCCAGCGGATCCTCGATGGACACCAGAGGATAGGCGTCGAGTAGCTCGGCATAGTACGCGATCATTTGTTCGGCGTTGCGGGCGCTGCGCTCGAAGGTGTAAGTGCCGTCAGCGAAGAATTCGCTGGCGGCCACGTCCAACGCGAGCGCGATGTCCCGGCCGAGGGTATAACCGGCCTTGTCCACCGCGGTGGCGATCAGATCCAGCGCGCCGGCGTTCGCCGGGAGATCAGGCGCGAAACCGCCCTCGTCCCCCAGCCCGGTGGCCAGCCCGTTGGCCTTAAGGACCGACTTCAGCGCATGGTAGACCTCCGCACCCCAGCGCAACGCCTCCCGAAACGAGTCCGCGCCGACCGGGGCGATCATGAATTCCTGGACGTCAACTCCGGTGTCGGCATGTGCACCGCCGTTGAGGATGTTGAGCATGGGCACCGGCAGCACGTGCGCGTTCACACCGCCGACGTAGCGGAACAGCTCCAGCCCACTGGACTCCGCGGCTGCCTTGGCGACCGCCAGGGAGACCCCAAGGATCGCGTTGACGCCCAGCCGGGACTTGTCGGGGGTGCCGTCCAGGTCGACCAGCTTCTGGTCCACGACCCGCTGCTCGATCACCTCGACGCCCATGAGCTCGGGCCCAATCTCATCCAGCACCGCAGCAACCGCGCCCTCCACGCCTTTGCCGAGGTAACGCTGAGGATCACCATCGCGCAGCTCCACCGCCTCGTGGCGCCCGGTGGACGCACCCGAGGGCACCGCGGCACGGGCTACCGTGCCGTCATCGAGGGCAATCTCGACCTCGACAGTAGGGTTCCCGCGGGAGTCCACGATCTCGCGGGCTCCGACCTCCTCGATGACGGCCACCGACACGCTCCTTGGTTCTGGTTGAGTAGTTAGGGACGCAGCCTAGTCATGGTCCAGCGCGCCCGGTCGCAGGCGCGTACCGTTGATATGAAATGACAGCAATCGACCGCTCCCCCGATGTCGTCGAGCCTGATGTCGTCGAGCCTGATGTCGTCGAGCAGTTCCGGCTCGCGGAGTCGCTACTCGCCAAACGGCGTCCGCTGGAAGCCCTCCGCGAGTTGGCTCCGGTCCTCGATGCTGAGCCCAACGCGCCCAGTGTGCAGTTGCTAGCCGGCCGGGCTTACCTGCAGTCCGCCCAGCTCGGTCGCGCCGAGGAAGCCTTCCTGCAGGTCCTGGAGCACAACCCGTCCGATCATTACGCGCGCTTCGCCTTGGGTCGCACGTTGCAGCGACAGAGCCGACTGGAGGAGGCCCGTGCGCAGCTGGCGATGGCCGCGGCGATGAACCCGACGCCGGACTACCAGGAAGCGCTCAACGAAGTACAAGTGCGGATCGCTGGACGATGACGCTCAGGTGACGCCCCTGGCGCTGCGCGCATAGCCCTGGGCGACACCGTAGACCTCCTGGGCGTAGTCCAGGGAATCGTTGTAGGACAGGATTGCTCGCAGCCAACCGTCACCAGAACTGAGATTCCGGTTCTCCGCGCACAGGTACTGCGCTGCGGCCAGCGAGGCATCGTCGATGTTCTGCGGATCGGTGATCCCGTCTTGGTTCCCGTCGGCGCGCCACTTCGCCCAGGTGGAAGGGATGAACTGAAACGGCCCGACGGCGTGATCCCAGACCTTGTCGCCGTCCAGGAGGCCATTGTCGGTGTCCGCGACGGCTTTGACCCCGGGCGCACCGTTCAGGGCTATCCCGATGATCGGGGTCGAGGGACGACCGTCAGGTAGCAGCGTCCGGCCCTCGAAGCCACCGTGTTTGGACTCCACGGCGGCGATGGCAGCCAGGGTCACCCAGGTGATGCGGCAGTTGGGGTGGGTAGCGGCCAGCACGGCATGGGCATTGGCGTACGCCTCCAGCGCGCGCTGCGGAATATTCGTGACCCGGGACATCCGGGTGGCCCAATCGGCGAACGCCAGCTGCGGGCGGGCGGGGATATGCGTTGGTGCGGGAATCTGCACCGGGATGGCGACGGTCTGGTTCACCGGCTGGTGAACGGCCGACGCGGCAGGCCCAGGGGTGCTTTCCGTTTCGGCGACCGGCTGCGTGGCGGGCTCGGGCACGTCGGGCAACGCGGCGGGCGCGGCCATCACCGCTGACGCGGGGGCAGTGAGCCCACGATCGGGCAACGGAGCGGCGAGGGAGACCAACACCGCAAGCAGGAAACCGGCACAGGCCAGCGCACCGCCGGACAACATCCCCCGCAGCAGGTACTGCGACGCTCGGGCCAACCCCCTCATATGAGGACTTAACGACGCTGAGGCTCAGGAGGTACGCGCCAGTGCTCCCGCCACTGCTGCGGGGTCAGCGCCTGGGAATCCAACCCGGCGGCGTGAGCGGAGCGCTCCGCAGCACGCACGTCCTCGGCAAACTGCCGGGCGACAGCGCGCAGCGCGGCCTCAGGGTCCTCGCCGGCCAGCTTCGCCGCAGCGGACAGCGCGAACAACGAGGCGCCGGTACCCCCGTCGGCACCGGGTAGCAGGTCAGCGGGAAGCGCGGCCTTCATCGCTCGGGACACCAGTTTGGCCGCCAGCGCCACAGCCGGCTGGGTCAGCGCAACCCCATCGACGCTCGACTCACGGCGTTTCTCGGCGTGTTTGAGCTGCTCCCAGCGGATCTCCTGGTCAGCGGCGGTGCGGACCTCCGCACTACCCGCAAAGACATGCGGATGCCTAGTGACCAGCTTGGCCACCAGCCCGGTGGCCACCGCGTCGATGTCAAAGCCCTCGGGCATCTCTTGGGCGAGGCGGGCGTGGAAGAGCACCTGCAGCAGCACGTCACCGAGCTCCTCGCAGACTGCGCCGGTGTCACTGTCTTCCAGGGCCTGATACAGCTCATAGGCCTCCTCGATGAGGTAGGGCATCAGCGAGCGGTGGGTCTGTTCGGCGTCCCAGGGGCAGCCGCCCGGGGACCGCAAGCGGTCCATCACCGCGACGGCATCCAGCAGCGCCGCTCCCGCGGGTTCAGGAGTCGTCAGGATGGTGGCACCGGTAGCGACCCAGCGGGCTGCCGCGCCGGTGCTGGGGTCCAGGGTGAGCAGGAGTCCCTGCATCGCCTCGCCGACCGGATGCGCCCCGCACAGCTGCGCCAGCTCAAGGGGAACGTCGGTGTCGGCGTGCAGGGCGGCTCCCTCCCGCAGCAGGCGGATCGCCGCCGCCGGAAATACCCCACCGAGCCGGTGGGAGAGCGTGAGGACGACCGGCGGGTGCGGGCTCACGCGCTGGGGGCGAGACGTAACGGCGCGACGAAGCCGCTGGTCTCGTTGTCATCGGAGACGGCCTGGAGGTTCAGCGGATCCCACACACCGTAGCGGGGGGACAACCGCACTCCCAGCTCCGCGCCCTCCCGGGCCAGCTGACGCAGACCGATGGCTTCGAGCACGGCAGGATCGATCTGATCGATGTTGGGCGCATGATCGGACGGTTGGACGCCCTGGTCGCTCCGGTTCCTGACGACCATGATTACCCAGGGCTGGGTGTCCGCGAGCTGGAAGGCCACGACCGTGCCCGCCGCGACGCCGAAGGCCGGGGTGGCGGCGAAGATCGGGTCGTCCGCAGCGACGATCCGCTTGCCGAGTTCGGCGTCCTTGCCGGCCCGCACGTCAGCATCGATCGACTGCCGAGCCCGCTTGGGCCCAGCCTGGGCGAGTTCCTCCACTCGCCGTTTGGCGGCGGTTCGGGTCTCGGCGGTGGTGTAGTCAATGGTGACCGCGCTGGTGCGCAAGACGGCGCGGCCCAGCGCGGCCGTAAGAAGCTTGTCCTTGGCTCGCTGCCGGTAGGAGCCGGCGTCAAAGATTGTCCCCTGGGACGCAGCCTCGGCGCCCCCGACTTCCTTGATCAGCCGGTTTACCTGGGCCTGGTCTACGACCAGGCCGGCTCGCTGCGCGGCGATGGCGAGCAGCTGGTGTCTGATCCGCACAGTGATGATCTTGCGCGACAACTCACCCAGCTGGTGGTCCGCCTCCAGCTGAGCACGCAGCAGTGGACTCTCCTTGGCCAGCACCCGCACCAGTTGGTCGTGCACCTGCTCAACGGGGATCTCGGTACCGTCGATGAGGGCGGCGGCACCGAGCTGGCTAGCGCCAACACCACAACCGCCGAGGAGCGCTCCCATGGCCGCCACCCCGGCCACGGTACGCAGGACGCTTCGCACGGGCGCTACCCTTTCACGCCATCGAGCACGGAGGTGACCAGGTTGGTGCACCACTCGAGCAGCTCCCGGTCGCGCAGCGGCGGGGCACCGATACCTCCAGAGCCTTCGCTGGGCCTCGGCACGGACAAGGTCTGACCAGCGGCCCGGTACCCCGCCTGGGGGTAGAGCCGGCTGAGGCGAACCACCTGGGAATCTCGAAGCGTCACCGGAGTGAACCGCAGCTTGGCACCCTGCAAGGCCACCTCCGTCACCCCGTGCGTCCGGCATACCTGGCGAAAGCGCGCGACGTCCAGCAGGGTCACCACGGCCAGCGGCAAGGGGCCGTAGCGATCACGCAACTCGTCAGTGATGGCGGCCAGTGCCGCAGCGTCCACCGCCTCGGCGATCTTTCGGTAGGCCTCCAGCCGTAGCCGCTCACCGGGGATGTAGTCATGCGGCAGGTGCGCATCCACCGGCAGCTCAACCCGCACCGGCGTGGGCTCGGGCGCACCCTCGGAGCCGCAGGCGCCGGCCGCCCGGCGGAACGCCTCAACGGCCTCACCGACCAGCCGGATGTAGAGGTCGAAACCGACCCCGGCGATGTGCCCGGACTGCTCACCGCCCAGGATGTTGCCCGCGCCGCGGATCTCCAGGTCCTTCATCGCTACCGCCATGCCCGCGCCCAGCTCAGCATGCTGGGCGATGGTGGACAGCCGGTCGTGCGCCGTCTCGGTCAGCGGCGTCTCGGGGGGGTAGAAGAAGTAGGCGTAGCCGCGCTCCCGACTGCGCCCGACCCGCCCGCGCAGCTGGTGCAGCTGGGCAAGCCCGAGCAGATCACCACGCTCTACGATCAGCGTGTTGGCGTTGGAGATGTCCAACCCGGTCTCGACGATCGTGGTGCACACCAGCACGTCGTACTCGCGCTCCCAGAACCCCGCGACGGTGCGCTCTAAGGCGTCCTCGTTCATCTGCCCGTGCGCCACCGCTACCCGGGCCTCGGGCACCAGCTCGCGGATGCCCCGAGCGGCCTTCTCGATCGAGGACACCCGATTGTGCACGTAAAAAACTTGCCCGTCGCGCAGCAGCTCGCGGCGGATCGCGGCGGCGATCTGCTTGTCGTCGTAGGCCCCGACGTAGGTCAGCACCGGGTGACGTTCCTCGGGGGGCGTGAGGATGGTCGACATCTCGCGGATGCCGGCCAGGCTCATCTCCAAGGTCCGTGGGATGGGGGTGGCGGACATGGTGAGCACGTCGACGGCGGTGCGCAGGGCCTTGATGTGCTCCTTGTGCTCGACGCCGAAGCGCTGCTCCTCATCGACCACCACCAGGCCAAGATCCTTCCAGCGCACCCCGGGCTGCAACAGCCGGTGAGTGCCGATCACAATGTCCACCGAGCCCTCGGCCAGGCCGCGCAACACCTCTGCGGCGTCGGCTTGATGGGTGAACCGGGACAACCCGCGCACGGTCACCGGATAGGAGTGCATCCGGTCGGAGAAGGTCTGCAGGTGCTGTTGAGCGAGCAGGGTGGTGGGCACCAGCACGGCCACCTGTTTACCGTCCTGCACGGCCTTGAAGGCGGCGCGCACGGCGATCTCCGTCTTGCCGTAGCCGACGTCGCCGCAGACCACCCGATCCATCGGGACACCACTGCGCATGTCCGCTTTGACCTCGTTGATCGCGGCAAGCTGGTCGGGCGTCTCGGTGTAGGGGAAGGCGTCTTCCAGCTCAGCCTGCCAGGGGGTGTCCGGTCCGAACGCATGCCCTGGGGAGGACTGCCGAGCCGCATACAGCTGCACCAGCTCAGCGGCGATCTCCTTGACCGCCTTGCGGGCCCGACCCTTGGTCTTGGCCCAGTCTGAGCCGCCGAGCTTGTTCAGCGTCGGCAGCTCGCCGCCGACGTAGCGGGTCACCTGGTCGAGCTGATCGGTGGGGATGTACAGCCGGTCTCCTGGGTGACCTCGTTTGCTGGGCGCGTACTCCACCAGCAGGTACTCCCGGGTGGCACCACCGACCGTGCGCTCCACCATCTCCAGGAACCGGCCGATGCCATGCTGCTCGTGCACCACATAATCGCCACTGCGCAGCGCCAGCGGGTCCACCGCGTTGCGGCGGCGGACCGGCATCTTCGACATGTCCCGGCTGCCGGTGCCACCGCGGGCGCCGGTGATGTCCGCCTCGGTGAGCACCACCAGCCCCAGCGCGGGGACCGCGAAGCCGTCCTCCAGGGTGCCGCGAACCACCGTGACGGTGCCCGCGGCGGGTGGCTGCCCCAGCCCCTGCGCGGCGTGCACCACCGGCACCTCGGCGTCACGCAACTGCTCGCAGGCACGCGCCGCGGTGCCGGCGCCGGGCACAACCAGGACCGCCGCGCCACCGGTGACGGTATGCGCCCGCAGGTCAGCGAAGGCGCGCGCCACGTCACCGTGGTAGGGCTGAGCGGGGGTGATCTGCAGCCGCAACGGGCCGTGGGCGTCGGTGCTCAGCGGGCTCAGCGCCCACCACGCCAGCCCGGTGCTCCGGGCATGCTCGGCGACCTCGTCTAGGCCGCGGTAGGCCGAGGCGGACAGGTCCAGCGCGGCGATGTCGACCGGGGCGGCGCCACCACCGGCGGCGACCATCCAGGACGCCTCCAGGAACTCCTCCCCGGTGCGGACCAGATCAGCAGCCCGGGTCCGGATCCGTTCCGGATCGGCAAGCAGCACGTGGGTCCCGGTCGGCATCACGTCAGTGAGCAGCTGCAGCTGGGTAGTGCCGTCCTCGCCGCGGGCAAGGACCGGGATGAGCGACTCCATGCCCTCAGCCGGGACACCGGAGGCGATCTTCTCCAGCAGCTGCGCGACCGGCCCGGCGCCGGCCTGCCCCACGAGCCGCGCCGCGGCGGCCCGCACCCCGGCGGTGAGCAGCAGCTCCCGACACGGTGGCGCATACAGCTCGTCAGCGGGCGCCAGGGTGCGCTGGTCGGCGAGGGCGAACGAGCGGATCTCCGAGACTTCCTCGCCCCAGAACTCCACCCGTAGCGGATGGTCGGCGGTGGGCGGGAAAACGTCGACGATACCGCCCCGAACCGCGAACTCACCGCGCCGATCGACCATGTCGACTCGGCTGTAGGCGAGATCGGTCAGCCGAGCCAGCACACCGTCGAAGTCGTGCACCTGTCCCACCCGCAGCCGCACCGGGGCGATCTCACCCAAGCCGGTGAGCATCGGCTGGATCAGCGATCGCACACCGGTGACCACCACCCGCAGCGGCCCGGCTGCGTCAGCCCCGGTGGCCTCAGCAGGGCCTTCTTCGGGATGGGCCAGCCGGCGCAACACCGCCAGCCGCCGCCCTACGGTGTCGGCCCGGGGGGACAGCCGCTCGTGCGGCAGCGTCTCCCACGAGGGCAGCTCAGCAACCACCCCGGCGCCCAGCACGTCGGCCAGCTCGGCGGTCAGCTCACCGGCTTCCCGATCGGTGGCGGTGATGGCCAGCACCGGATGCCCGGTGCGGACCAGCGCGGCCACGACCAGCGGACGGGCCGCCGGCGGCCCGTGCAGCGTCAACTCAGGGCAACCGGCCCGGCCGAGAAGCTCCTGGAGCGAGGGTTCTGGCAGGACAGCCTCAAGCAAGCCGGACAGGTGAGCGGATGTGGTCGGTAGCGCAGTCGCTACAGGCACCGTGATGAACCTTTCGGGCGCAGACGTGGTCGACGCAGAGCAGACACGATACCGACCGGCCTCGTCCTCGGCCGCCCAGGGTTGGCCGGGGGCGGCGAGCGCCGCGTAGGCGGTTGGTAGTCCACGCAGAGCATATTACGTGACCGGTCCGGTGATCTCGGTAATCAATTTGCCATGCCGCGTTGTATCCTGGAGGAAGTCAATTGATTATCGCGGCTTTTCTGCGACGACATATTGTGGGGACCCAATGGCCAGCATCGTACTCGGCGACGACCACGCGGTGTTCGTGGAGTCGCTGTTCTCGGTATTGGTCGGGCAGGGATTCCGCGTACCGGTCCTCGCCCGAAGCCTCACCGGAACGATCGAGGCGGTCCATCACCACCGACCCGATATCTGCCTACTGGGCCGACGCTTTCCCGACGGCGACGGAGTCGCCGCTATCCGCCATCTTATCACGGTAAGCCCGGCGACCCGGATACTCCTTCTCGCGGCCGAGGACGATACCGACGCGATGCACCAAGCCGTCCGATCGGGGGCCGCCGGCTACCTGCCCAAAACGTGGGGCGTGGGCAAGCTGGTCCAAGCGTTGGAGCAGGTCGTCAACAGCGCGGTCGGGCTGGACACACCTCGGGTGAGCAGCGGGCAATCCGAGGAGATCGACGAGGCACACCGGCTCGCGGCCCATCTGACAGCCCGCGAGCGAGAATGCCTCGCCTTGCTCGTCGAGGGGCTCGACACCCCGGCGATGACCCTGCGACTTGGCGTCTCAACGACCACCGTGCGCAGTTATGTGCAGGCTCTGCTAACCAAACTCGGAGTGCATTCCCGGCTCGAGGCGGCCACCTTCGCGGTGCGCCACCACCTTATCGACCACGACTGAACCGCCCCAGATTCGGTGGCGGATGCGCTAGGGTTCGCCGAGCACATGCGTTGTCCATCTGGGGGTGCGATGACTACTCAACACCCACACCCGTCCGCGCCGACCGACGCTATCGGGGCGCCGGTGCATCCGGCGGAGTTCTGGGAGCAACCAGAGTTGCGGGCCGCCGCCCGGGAACGCCACTTCGGACGGCTGATTCGAGCCTACCGTCTCGTGCAGACGCCCCGGGTGCAGCAGACCTACCTCGCCAGGTGGCTGGGCATCACCCAAGGTCAACTCAGCCGCCTAGAGCGAGCCGCCACCCCGGTGCGGGACTTGACCAAACTTGACCGGTGGGCACGGGTGCTGCACATTCCCGCGCACCTGTTGTGGTTCGACCTCTCCCCCGACCCCGCCGAGGCACCCACCGCCTTGCCATCGCGAGTTACCGTGGCGGAGCCAGACCGGGATGAGGAGGAGGACGTGCACAGACGAGAGCTCCTGAAGACCACCAGAGCCGCCGCTGGGGCCGCTGGTGGTGGCCTACTCGCGAACGCTCCGTGGCAGCGGCTGAGGGATACCCTCCAGAAAGGACGCCCGGTTGACGCCACCACAGTCCAGCTGATGCAAGACCGGATGGCAGAGTTGTATGACGCCGAGCACGCGGGGCCGCCCCGAGACGTCTTCGACACACTGATGAGACACCGCACCACGCTGACCACCCTGGTGGGCAACTCCCGAACCGATGCCACCCGGGATCCACTCGTAATCATGCTGGGTGAAACTGAGGCGTTGCTCGGGTGGTTATATTTTGATTTTGGGCAGGAAAAAAACGCAGTGGACGCGTGGCGGGCCACGCTGAAGATTGCCCAGGACACTGGTGATCGCGCGCTCGCCGCCTGCGCACTGGGAAATTGGAGTTATGTTGCCAGCGCCCGCAACGATATCACGCCCGCTGTCCGCCTCTTGCGGCAGGCTGAGGAATACGTGCCGGGTAACTCGTCACCCGCGGCGCGCTCATGGATCGCAGCCCGCGCAGCCGAGGAACTGGCCCGTCTAGGCGAGGATACCGCAGCCTTGCGCGCCCTCGAACGAGCGTTTACCGTGTTCGACTTCGCTCGGCCACGCACCGAGCGGGTGTGGACCGGGTTTTTCACCGCGACCAGGCTCGGCAGCCTGACCGTATCCACCTACACCGCGCTGGGCCACCCCGACGCCACCGCCGCCGCTGACTCCTTGCTCACGTTCCCCCATGTCCAATAAGGCTCGCGCGATTGCGCTGGCCGACCTCACGACCCTTGCCGTCCGCACCAACGACTTCGACCGCGCCAACGCTCTCGTCGAAAAAGCGGTGGACGTCACAGCCCGAACCGAGACCAGAATCGCCCGGCACCGACTCTTGACCCTGGCAGCCACCCTAACCACCAGCAGCGACCCAGGTGCTACCTGTGGTCTCCGGGAGCACATCGTATCCACTTTGCGCCGGTAACATCCGGTACGACCAAGCCGGCCCTGCCCCGTTCCTTATCCACGACAGGTAGCCCACGTGGCCCCCACCGTCGTCAGGGCAACCACCTCCGGCACGTTACTTCCTCGCTCAGCTCGCCGTCTTTCCAGCATGGTTCGGGTGTCTGGGGGTGTTCCGCGGAACCGTTTGTGTCGGTGACCTCCGCTAGTATTCGAACATAGGTTCGATACAGGTGGAGGTGCTGGGAATGGATGTCGCGGAGTTGAGCACGCCTGAGCTGGAAGCCGAGCTGATCGGGTTGGCCGGGCACTTGGCGGCGGCACAGTGCCGGTTCCTGCTCCTGCTGGCCGAGTTCGACGCCAGGGGGGCGTGGGCGGGTCCCGGGTTGCGCTCGTGTGCGCACTGGCTGTCCTGGCGGGTCGGGATGGATCTGCGCACGGCGCGGGAGCAGCTTCGAGTAGCGCGGACACTGCCGACGCTGCCGCTGGTGACGGCCGCCTTCGGGGCGGGTCGGATCTCGTATACGAAGGCACGGGCAATCACCCGGATCGCGACTCCGCAGACCGAGGGTGACCTGCTGGAGGTGGCGCTGGCCGGCACTGCCAGCCATCTCGAGCGAGTGGTCCGGCTGGCCCGAGCCGCGGGCGCCGACGCTGCCGCAGCGGTGACGGCGCAGCGTTCGGTCAGCTGGGAGTGGGCCGAGGACGGCTCGCTGTTGCTGCGCGCCCGGCTGCCCGGTGAACAGGGTGCACTGTTCCTCGCGGCGCTGGAAGCATTTCTCGAACCTGCGCAGCGTGCCGGGGAACACGCCGACGCTGCGCAGGCTGCCGCGAAGCGCACCGAGCCGCAGGCCGGTTCCGCGGAAAGCCCGACCCGGAGCCGGCATGGGAAGCTGAGCGGGCCGAGTTGGTAGCCGCGGCCAGCGAGCGGGCGCCGGGTGCTGCGGTGGACCGAGTCGCGGCACGGCGGGCCGACGCTTTGGTGGCACTCGCCGAAGCGGCACGTGAGAGGGGTACCGCTGACCGCTCAGGATCGGTCAGCGACCAGTTCGACGTGGTGGTGCACGTGCATGCTGATACCGCCACCGCCGAGATCGAGGGCGGTCCAGCGCTGCCGATCAGCACCGCGCACCGGCTGGCCTGCCAGGCCAGGGTGTCGGCGCTGATCACGGACCGCCGGGGTAACCCTTTGTACCTGGGGCGCCGCCACCGGTTGGTCTCGCGCCACCTGCTACGGGCGCTGCGGGCTCGTGATCACGGAAGGTGCCGGTTCCCGGGGTGTGCGAACCAGCGGGTGGACGCACACCACATCGTGCCGTGGCTTGCCGGGGGTCGCACGGATATCTCCAACTTGGTGCTGGTCTGCCGTTTCCACCACGGCATGATCCACGACCACGGCTACCAGATCCACTGGATCAACAGAGATCTTGAGTTCCGCCGGCCGGGCGGCGCACCAATCCCGCAGGCCGCGCCGCCCACCACCGGCGCTGTGGAACGCCTCGTGGAAAACCACGCCGCACGACAGCTGGAGATCGCCGAGGACAGCCTCACCCCCATCTGGAGCGGCGAAGCTCTTGACCCCGACCCGATCCTGCTGCGACTGCTTACCGAACCAGCGCAGGCCGCCTGAGCCTGCCAGCCCACCGACGTCGGAGCCGCTAGTGGCGCAATTCCAATGGCGGGGGTGATGAGGTACGTCGCACCGCGATACCCAGGGTCGCCATCATGTCGTCGATGGTGATGGACTGCGCGTCGCGGTGCGTGGCCAAGCCTCGTCGGGCAAGTTCGGTGGCGAGCTCGTGTTGGTGGTCATCAACCTGTTCGCCCCGCGCGCGCTGGCGGGTAGCCAGGATCGGGTACCGCCCCGCGTTCAGGGCGGCCAACGCGGACCCGGTGCCGGCATGGCTGATCACGATGTCCGCCTTGCTCAGCGCGGCACCCAGCTCGGCCGCAGGCAGCACCGGCGTAGCCTGGATAGGCAGATCATCCACTGGAGTGTCCCCGGTCTGCCACAGTACCTCTACCGGCAGCCCAGCCGCTTGCGCCAGGGCACCTTCGGGCGCCAGGAGCGGCGCCAGGTGCTCGAACAACCGGCGGAATGGGTACTGAGTCGCCGCCCCCACCGTGACCACCACCCGAACCACCCCCTCGAGTGCCCGTGTCGCCGCAGTGGATTCATAACCGTCGAACACGCTGCCGGCGTAGCTCCACCGCCGGCCCGCCCAGCTCTGGTACTGGGTATAGGTGCGAACTCCAGGAACCCACTCCAGAACCCGCCCGGTCAGTGACGGTCCGCTCACCCGCGTCGCGCTCTCGATGTAGTGGCACTCCACTCCCCGCGCCGCAAGATACGGCAAGTACCCCAACGCGATCCCCGACCCCGTCGACACCGCTCGCGTCAACGTTCGCCGCTGCATCAACCGGCGCGCATAGCGGATGCACCGAAGCACGTCCGGCACGTTGCGCACCCCGACGTAGGGCACGAACTCCACGTCTCGATCTGCCAGCATCGACCGGCTTTGCTCATTCTCATGGGTCACCCACACAGCATCGTCGTCGGGGACACCATTGGCGGGGATGCGGCCCGCCAGGCTGTCAAGCTGTGTCAAGTGCCCGCCTGTTGTGGCGATGAAGAGCGTAGTCATCTTCTTAGAGTAGCGGGTACTGTACTGTCCGTGAACGCCCCCACGATGCAGCCGGAAACCGTACGCACCGATCCGCGCAGTGACCCCCGCTGGCAGCTGCTCGCCCTGGGTCCACGTGGCAGCGTGTTCACCTCGCCGCCGTGGATCGACGCGGTCTGCGCCACCTACGGCTTCACCCCCGTCAGCGCTATCCGGCTGGACGGAGACGGGCAACCGCGCGCCGGACTGGCCTGGGTGCCGATCAGCGACATTCGCGGTGACAGGTTGTCCAGCCTGCCGTTCTCGGACCGGGCGGAACCACTGATCGATGACCAGCTCGACTGGAAAGCCCTCGCGGACGAGGCCATCACCGCGACTGCTCCGCTGACGTTGCGGTGCTTCGAAGATGCCGTGCCCATCTGCGACCCACGCTGGGACCAGATCGCGGCGGCGGCGTGGCACGGTACGCCGCTGCACGGCAGTGTGGAGGAGATCCAGCAGCGACTGTCCCAGCACGCCCGGCGCAATATCGCGACCTCCGAGCGCCAAGGAGCCCGGGTCGAGGCGCACACCGACCGGCAGGCCGTGCACCAGTTTCACGAGTTGCACGTCTCACTGCGCAAGCGCAAGTACCGGCTGCTCGCCCAGCCCATCGAGCTGTTCGACCATATCTGGGACGCCTTCGCCCGCGACGATGCGATAGTGACGATGCTCGCTCGCGCCGGCGATGAGCTGATCGCTGGTGCGGTCTTCCTCACCTGGGGCGACGTGCTGTACTACAAGTTCGGGGCCTCGCGCCAGGATCAGCTGGCTTTTCGCCCCAATGACGCGATTTTCTGGGCCGGGATACGGTGGGGCGTCCAGCGAGGAGCCCGGCTGCTTGACTGGGGACTCAGCGACCTCGATCAGCCGGGCTTGATCGCGTACAAACGCAAGTGGGCTACCGAGGAGCGGCAGATTGTGACCCTGCGCGCTGGCGGAGAGCAGGCGCGCAGCAATTCCCAAGCCAGTGCGATGCTCGGCGGGCTCACCCAACTACTCACCGACGATTCGGTGCCCGACGAGGTAACCAAACAGGCCGGCACACTGCTGTATCGCTATTTCTGCTGACCTGGGCGAGGTGGCCGCTTTCGTAACACTTCGCGACCGTGCGGTGTCTTGCCCCATGGCTTGACCACCGAGAGTCCCGTCGCGCTCAGCAGCAGCACCAGCGCGCCCGACCTCCCGATCAGCGTCGGCATTCCGACTGGCGCACCGCCCCCGCCGAGGATCTGAGGCAACGCAGGCAGCAGGAACAGCAACCCAGTGACGGTCAACACAGCGGCGAGCCCGCACTTGGCGAGCACCCACCAGTACCGCACCAGGCCCCAGGACGTGAACAGCGCCAGCACTAGTCCGCTGACTAGCGCGAAGAACACCACTGGCACAAGCACCCAACAGGCGATCACCCCCGTCGCGGCGGCAATCCCAGTCCGCACCGCCGGGTGAACGGTGGACAGCCCGGTGACCTCCAGGGCCACCAGCGCGCCGTCGAGCCCCAGCCACCCGACCGACATCACGATATGGACGGTGAGCACCACCGCCCGGACCCGACGTGACAGTCGTGGGATCGTGAGAGCCTTCACTTCAACGGCCGTCAAGGCTGCTCCCCCCAGCTGCCATAAGACAAATCTTTACTTAGCGCGCGCCGTGTCCCCGCAGCAGCGCTGGGACAGTTCGCAGCAGAATTGCGAGGTCCGTCCAGAAACTCCAGCTCCGCACATACACGAGATCGAGTTCCAACATCTCCAGCGTGCCCATGGTGCTGCGTCCACTGACCTGCCAGAGCCCGGTCAAGCCGGGCGGGACGTCAAAGCGCTCGGCGAATTTGGCCGGGAACATCTCTGCTTCCCAGGCCAGACAGGGGCGGGGCCCGACCAACGACATGTGACCGCGCACCACGTTGAGTAACTGGGGAAGCTCGTCAATGCTGGTGCGTCGCAGGATCGAGCCGATCCGGGTCACCCGCGGATCACTGTCGATCTTCCAGCTACCGTTGATCGAAGTGTCCTCACCCCGCAACTCACGAGCGATGAGCTCGCGGTGCTGCGCGTCGGAGCAACCGGTCCGCATAGTGCGGAACTTATACATGGTGAATGGTCGGCCACCCCGGCCCAGCCGTTTCTGGCGATAGAACGCCGGACCTGGCGTCCCCACCCTGATCATCATGGCGATGAGCAGCATCGGGATCGCGAGTATCAGTAACGCGACCAGCACCACCAGCAGATCGACGGCGCGCCGGGCAATTGGTTCCCATCGAGCGGGCAAGCGTGCTTGTTCAACACCGCTGGACACTAAGCCTCCCCGTGGTGATTCCCATCAGCATGAAAAGCACATCCCCGGTGCCTCGTAGCGTCAGATGCGGATCGAGGACGGTGAGAATGAGGACAAACCACCAGCAGACCCACAGCGCTGAGGCCGCCGCCGCAGCCGGCTGGCCCTCTGGTTGGCCGTGCGACCGGGCCATGAGTTTGCCGGTTTCGCGCAGCACCGCGACTGACAGCCACATGAAAGCGGCCAGCAGCGGAATTCCTCCGATCCAGAGCAACTCCAGGTAGCCGCTCTCGAGGTAGATGACCTCACGCCATCTCTCGGGTGCTGGCAGCACCGAGTTGGGCGACACTCCCAGCAGGACGTTGATGAAGCCAAACCGCGGTAGGTAGAAGTTGGACAGATTGTCCCAGCGGCCGATCCAACTGCGTGGCACGCCGTAGTCATCGAACCCCTGCAACCGGCCAATCAACGCTGGGGCGCCCACCGCGAGCGCGACCGGAACTAGCCACAAGAACCGAATCGAGTTGCCACGCACGGAGCCGAAGCGCCACAGGATGAGCGCGGCTGCCACGACCGCGGAAATCCAGGTGGAAAATTGGCCGGCGGCGAGTACACCCGCCCCGAGCAGGAGTCCCAAAGCCAGCCGCTCTCGGCGATCCAACAGCCCCCGGGCTCCGCAGCAAATCATCAACGTCAGGCAGATAATGATGTAGTCGCCGGTGGCGATCGACGAGGCAAGCGTCGTGGTGCCCCGCTCGGCGAGTGCCGCCGAGCTGCTGTCGGGCGTCCAGACGGCTTGCAACATCGAGACGACGGGGCCGAAATGCAAGGTCTGCAAAATTGCGATCACCGCAACCACGGCTCCCGGCCAGATGATCAGCCGGAAGCACCGCACCAGCTGGGCCTCGGTGGTGACGCTGAAGCGCACCAGCAGATAGATGGCGGACAGTTTGCAGACCGGTAGCACGGCGGCCAAATCGGAGACCGCTGGCGTTTGGCCGCGCAGCATCATGGACAGCAGTGGCCACGCCGTCGACATCAGCAGGAAGACACCAACGGGGATGTCGAATTGATGCAGCTGTAGCGGCACCGTCTCGCCCCGACACCATCGGAAACAACCGCCGAGCAGCACACCGACCAACAGCACGACCAGCAGTGCCTCGTTGGGACGTACCAACGGGATGAGGTTGCCGCGGTCGATGCCGGCGATGAGAGGCAGAGTGCCCAGGTAAGCGTATGTCGCGAAGACCGGCCGGTAAGCCGCCACGGCGAACAGCCCGATCAAGGCCAGTATTCCGATAATGGTGAAGGTGAGCAGCGGCCCGGCCGCCACCGCGAGAATCCCGCCCACCAAGGCGCAACCAGCGGCTCCCAGCCCCAGCCAGCGGTTAACCGCAGGGGTTAGCGAGTTCTCGATTTGGGTCATGATCGACCGCCTATCCATTGCGCCGCAACTCGGAGCACCAAGACATAGACCCCGAGCGCGACGACACCGCCCAGGGTAAGAAGCGCAAGCTCAGCAAGCCGGCCGCCACCATCAATCTGCTGGATCCACCACATCGCGGCGGCCACCGGCACCATTGCGAACGCGGCCACCGCCGCACCGACCAAACTCTGCCATTCCACAAACCGCTCAGACCCCACCACCTGACGCAGCCGAGTCAACACCGTCCCAGCGGCAGCGAGCTCACCAGTCAGAATCGCCACCACCAACCACACCAGACGAGACCCGTCAGCAGGCAACAACAACCCCACCAGCGCAGCGAGCAGTATCACACCGAAAGCCATCTCACTAGCCCGACGCGGAACACGGTCCTCCAACCGCGCAAACAACGCCTGACGACCAATGTCATGTACTCCACTCACCAACTGAGCCACTGCCACCACCCCCAAACAAGCAGCCAATGGCCCAATCAACGCCACACGCCGCAACTCACCATTAGCAAGAACGTCCGCCACAGGTAGGCAGTTCACCACAAGTAACACCAACAATGGCAAACTGGCGACAATAGCACAAGACAATCCCTGCCGCCACCGCGAACCAAACGTTACCCCATCCTCACCGTGAGCCGCACGAGCCAAGCCGGGCAACACAGCCATCGACACTGCACGAGCACTGATATAGGACAGGGAATAGAAAACAGAGTAGGACAGCTGCACCACGAAAACGCCGCCAGGCACCGAACCAGCCAACGTGAATAACACATACATCGCCGCAGCCGGCCACGCTGCTACCCCCACCGACCGCACCAACCGCCGAGTCACCGCCCGAATCTCACCATCATGCCGCCAACGCATCGACGGCCAACTCAGCAAACCCACCCGAGCAGTACCAAACAACTGCAGCCCCGCATGCAACGCGACTGCCACCGTACTGCCCACCCCCAACACCACCACCACACCAACCGACACATGCTCGAAATCAACACCCGCCCCGTAATACCCACCAACTACTACCACCGTCAGAACTAAAATGACGTTCTCCACCGCAGGCGCCCCCGCCGCCAACGCAAAACGCCCACGAGCCTGCTGAGCAGCCATCCCCACATGCAGCAGGGCGTACAGCAGAACTTGGGGCGCGACCAGCAAAACCAGCAGCATGGACAACCACCAGCCCCGTGCCCGGACAACAGGATCCGGAATCCCGAAACTCAGCGTCCAGGCCACCACCGGCGAGAGGATCATCAACAGTGCCACCACCGCAGCCGATACGGCTAGCAGCCACCCACTCACCCCAGCGAGGACCTCCCGGCCCCGCCTCATACCACCCATACCCACCGCACGCACCAGACCAGGCACCAACACCATCGCCAACACCGGCCCAGCAATCAACGTAAACACCAGATTCGGGACGACGTAACCGGTTTGGAAAGCGTTAGCGAAATAGGTCGGCCCCAACACCGCCCCAATCACCACCACCCGCAACAATCCAGTTACTCTGCTCACCAAGGTCCACACCGCGACAGTGGCCGAATTCCGGGCCGTGGTGGCCAGGGTCTGGTTCTCCGGCGCTGTCACCGTTGCAACGGCCACAGCCGGGCCCTCACGGCCTCATCCGGCGCCGCGCACTTAACGCCACCATCACGCCGGCCACAATCACACCGACCAGTGCACCGGTGCCGGCCGCGATCAACGGCTGTGGAAACACCGGGTCGGGCAGCGAGTAGGGCGGCGTCAGCAGCTGAGCGTCCGGTCCCGCCTCACCGCTGAGTTTACGCTCATCGATCTTGGTCTGGATAGCCTTCTCCCGGTCCAACGATGTGGTGAGCTGTGCCCGGGCGTCATTGAGCGCAGCCTGAGTCGCGGTTCCGGCCACCACCGCAGTGGTGAGTTGCTGGACCCGCGTTTGGATCTGGGTGGTGTTCGCATGGGCGTCAGCGAGCTGGGTGGCGAGATTCAGACTCGCTCCGCTGGGCTGGCGGATGAGCGTCAGATACCCGTCCATAACAGCCTGCAGCGTCTGCAACGCAGCCAGCTTGGTAGGACCATCAGCCTCGACCTGGATGACTTCACTGTTGTCCAGGACCGCCACACTGACGTCCTTGTCGAGATCCTTGAACTGCCGGCCTTGCTTCTGTGCGACCGGTTCAAGCACGTTCCGACTTTTCAGAAACACCAACTGGTTGCTGAGCTGACGATTCTGCCGAAGAGGGTCGCCGCCCTGCTGGTCCTGGCTGATGGTGTAAAGGACCTCCGCCCTGGCTCCGTAGGTTTTCGGCAAGACCAGCGCACCGAGGAGCCCGGCGGCAGTGCCAAGCAGGATGATTGTCAACGCCAGCAAGACCAGGCGTGTTGTCAACCAGCCATCACTGCGGTTTTCGGGGGGACTTTCGAGTTGACCCGCCGAACGCTGCGGCGGCACCTCGCCGGTCGCCAGGGGCCGCTGCAGCCGTTCTTCATGAGCTACTGAACGTCCATTCGACTCGCTACTTCCGTATTGGAAGACATGGGAAATGTCCGTCACAGCGCACCTCCGAGCACATCACAGACCCGCGCAACCTGATCGATAGTCAAGGTGGGGGACATCGGAAGGGAGAGGATCCGGCCGGCCGCGCGCTCAGCTACTGGCAGTCTCTGGGCAACCGGCGCCGGCTCGTGGAGGGTGGCCAGGGCCGGCTGCTGATGGCAGGGTATCGGGTAGTGCACACCCCACCCGATACCGGCCGCAGTAAGCGCGTCACTGACTTCGCGGCGGTCGTCGACCTGAATGACCGCCAAGTGATACACCGGTTCGGCGCCAGGCTGCGCTGATACCGGTATGCAGTGCTGCGGCAGCATCTCGCGGTAGGCCGCCATCGCCTCCGCGCGCCGGGTATTACCGGCATCCAACCATTGCAGTTTCGCTGACAGCAGCGCTGCCTGCAGGGTGTCGAGCCTGCTGTTTCGCCCGGCTAGGTCATGCAGGTAGCGATCGGCCGCAGACCTCCCGTGATTGGCGATGCTGCGAATCCGGTCGGCCAGGGTGAGATCGCTGGTGACCACCGCGCCGCCGTCGCCCAAGGCGCCTAGGTTCTTGCCAGGATAAAAGCTGAAGCCGGCGGCGATGCCTACGCTGCCTGCGCCCCTGCCCTGATGCCGGGCGCCGTGGGCCTGCGCGGCGTCCTCGATGAGGGCGAGCCCATGCGCAGCGGCGATCGCCGAGATTGGCTCAGGGTCCACCATCTGGCCGTACAAATGCACGGCAATGATCGCGGCCGTTGAGCTGTTGATCGCAGCAACCGCTGCGTCTGGATCGATCAGCAGGGTGTCGGGACACACGTCGACGAACCGAGGCCGCGCTCCGGTCGCCCAAACCGCCTCGGCCGTGGCGATAAACGTATTCGTGGGGACGATGACCTCGTCGCCACGCCCGATTCCCAGGCCCCGGAGGATGAGTTCCAGGGCATCGGTTCCATTGGCCACCCCGACGCAGGCCCTGGTTCCGCAGTAGGTCGCGAACTCATGCTCGAAGCGCTCAACCTCGGGACCTCCAACGAAGTGGCCGTGGTTCAGCACGGTCTTCCAGGCGAGGTCGAATTCCTCGCGCAGCGCGTTGTTGACGCTGCCAAGGTCCAAAAAAGGAACGCGGACAGAAATACCGGCAGAAATGCTGTTACCGCCGGTCATGAGGCCACCCCCTGCATAAGGTCCATCTCGGCCGGGTCGATGTTGCCAGCCACGAAGGCCGGGCGCCCGGTGGCCTCCGCAACGTCGGTGGCAGCGAGCACTCGGACGATATCTAGCCCACGCTCACCAGGTGTGTTCGGCTTGGTTCCAGTCCGAATGCATTCGATGAAGTGACTATCTTGAACCAGAAGCGGCTCATTGAACTGGACAAATGGCGAGACGATGTCGCCGGTTCGATAGGAAACCGGCATAGCGTGTGACTCACCATGGTCGTCGGGATCGGTTGGGTCGACACCGATGTCGTACACCCGGATACGCTCATTGTCCGACATGTCATTGTAGACGGCCATCTTGCGTTCCCCGACAACGGTGACCCGTCGGACCTTGCACGGATCCAACCAGCTCACGTGTACGAATGCGTGGGTAAGGGCCCGCTCGAAGTCTAGTCGCAGGTAAGCCACATCGGCGTGGCGGTTACCGACATGCCGTTTGGCCCATACCCAGGTAGTCGTGGGAATCTCATCGAGCAAGAACGATGCGATCGAAATGTCGTGCGGCGCGAGGTCCCAGATGACGTTGCAGTCACGCTGGTACTTGCCCAGCCCCAGCCGAGCAGCATCGATATAGAGGATTCTGCCGAGCTCGCCGGAATCGATGATTCCTTTCAGCTTCCATACGGCTGCGTTGTACTCGAAGGTATGTCCTGCCATCAGGTGCACACCGCTGGCCGCCGCCGCGTCGACCATCTCCTGAGCATTTTCGACCGTCGTGGCTAGCGGTTTCTCCACCAGGGCGTGCCGTCCGTGACGCAGTGCTTGCAGCGCGACCGCGGCATGCGCGCTCGGCGGGGTCGCGACGACCACTGCGTCCACCCGTCCCAACACGTCGTCAAGACGGAGCGCCGATTCCACCGATGGGTAGCTTCGCTTCGCCTCAGAGATCCGCTCGGGATCCTCATCGACGATGGTCACCTGCACACCCGGCATGCTGCTGAGCACCCGCGTGTGCTTAGAGCCCCAGTAGCCATAACCCACCACTGCCACGCGAACGTCAAGGTCGAACGTCGTAAGACCTCGCGATCCGCGGTCAGCTAGGGTTGCTGCCGGTTGGGTCGTACCTGCAACGAACTTCATCGAGACGGGCCCCCTGCCGTGACTCGAGATGTCTGCCGACAACTGGATGTTCAGGACGGACGCGAAAGCGAGCACGTCTAGTGACCAGCAGGTCCCTGTGAGCCGTACTCACCCTCTCGTACAGTGGGTTCACCCCTCCCCACAGTGCGTATATCTACCGCCCACTGCCCGTCGTTACCCGGGGAGTGCAACACCGGGGACTTTCACCCGAATGAGGTAACGAGGTTTCACAGCGTGTTGGATGCGTAGGGTCATCACTCAATGACGCAGTGAAGTATCCGCTGTTCCAGAGGCCGCGCGAGGCCGTTGAAGGATACCGACAGGGAACGACTCACACCCTTGCCGCGATCTTGGCCAGCCGCTGCGGCGTAGGCCAGCGCACGTTCCACACCCAACCGAGCTTCTCAAACAGCCAGATCACCCGGGCCGAAATGTCGATCTGGCCCCGGAGCACGCCGTGGCGGGCCGATGTCGGATCGGCGTGGTGCAGGTTGTGCCAGGACTCCCCCCCGGACAGGATCGCCATCGGCCAGAAGTTTGCGGCCTTGTCACGCGAGGCGAACGGCCGGTTACCGATCATGTGGCAAACCGAGTTCACCGCCCAGGTGACATGGTGCAGGAACGAGACCCTGACCAGCCCAGCCCAGAACAGCCCGGTCAGCACGGCCCACCAGGACCAGGTCACCAGCCCGCCGACAATTCCCGGCAGCACGAGCCAGATCCCGGTCCACAGCCAGAACAACCTACTGACCCGCACCATCGTCGGGTCCGCCAACAGGTCTGGGACGAACCGTCGCGGATTGGACAGGTCCCGGTTGAACAGCCAGCCCATATGGGCATGCCAGAAGCCCCTGGCCACCGCAATCGGGGAGGTGCCGAACAACCACGGCGAATGCGGGTCACCCTCCTTATCGGAGTACGCGTGATGCCGTCGGTGGTCGGCCACCCAATGCAGGAGTGGGCCCTGCATGGCGGTGCTGCCCAACACCGCCAAACTCACCCGCAACCACCGCTTAGCCTTGAACGAGCCATGGGTGAAGTAGCGGTGGTAACCGACGGTCACCCCCAGCAGGCTGACGAAGTAGGTGACCGCGAACAGTACGATGTCTACCCAGCTCAGCCCCCACCCCCAGGCAACCGGCACTGCGATCACCAGGGCCAGCATGGGGGCAAGGACGAAGAGGTACACCAGAACCTGCGGCCACCACGGTCGCCGCCCCCAGAGAACCGGCTCGGGCTCCGGGCGCTGCTGGTTGGCGTCAGCGGTCAGCGTCATCGGCCGGTGCTCCTCAGCTCAGCGGGGGCTAACCGAACCGTAGGTTATCGACCCGATGCCCGTCACGACACACCGCGCTCCTGCTGGGCGTGTCGAGCGTGTCGGCGCCTGGCACCGGCTCCGCACGGCGCGTTCGGGCGGCAGACCGCACCAACGTCGGGAGGGCTGGCTGACGCGAGCCCAGCGGCCGTGTCACGATGTGCACGCAGGCTGCCGTCCCGCCCGTCCGCCGTAGTGTAAAGGCAGCACCTCGGATTTTGGTTCCGATAGTCCAGGTTCGAATCCTGGCGGCGGAGCGCTGCACGGCGTCAGAGGAATCGATGGCACCACAGGTGGGAAGGGGACAGGCTGATGCTCCCAGCTGGGAGCCTCACGACCGCGGTCGTGCTGGCCGCTGGTGAAGGCACCCGGATGAACTCGGCAATCCCCAAGGTGCTGCACCCGCTGGCCGGCCGGCCCTTGGTGGAGCACGCCGTCCGGGCTGCCGCCGGGCTAGCTCCCGAGCACCTAGTCGTGGTCGTCGGCCACGGGCGGGACGTGGTGGATGCCTACCTGCGCACGGTCGCCGCCGTACTGGGGCTCGACGTGCGTGCCGCCGTGCAGGCCCGCCAGCGCGGCACCGGTGATGCGGTCTGCGCTGCGTTGGGCGCCTTGCCGGCCGGGACGAGCGGGACTGTGCTCGTCAGCTGTGCTGACGTACCGCTGCTGGACACCGGTACATTAGGTGAGCTGGTCGCCGAGCATCACCGCGCCGGGCACGCGGTGACCGTCCTGACCGCGGTGGTCGACGACCCGACCGGCTACGGGCGGGTGCTGCGGGACCACTCGGGCGCGGTCACCGGCATCGTCGAGCATCGGGACGCCACTGCGGCGCAGCACACCATCCACGAGATCAACTCTGGGGTGTTCGTCTTCGACGCCGGGGTGCTGCACGAAGCGCTGGGCCGGCTGCGTCGAGCTATGGGACCACCGAATAGTCAAAGTCAGGGTGAGCTGTATCTCACTGATGTGCTGGGTATCGTCCGCGCCGAGGGGCTGCCGGTCGGGGCGCGCCAGTGTGCGGACCCGTGGTTGGTGGCCGGGGTGAACGACCGGGTACAGCTGGCCGCAGTGGGCGCGGAACTGAATCGACGGCTGCTGGAACACTGGATGCGAGCCGGGGTCACTGTTGTTGATCCAGCCTCGGTGTGGCTGGACATCGATGTCCAGCTTGCCCCGGACGTGACGCTGTATCCCGGGGTGCAGCTGTACGCGGGCACCGTGGTAGGCCCAGGTGCGGTGATCGGGCCCGACTCGACCTTATCGAGCTGCACCGTCGGTGCCGGGGCCACCGTGGTGCGCACCCATGCCCTCGGTGCGGTGGTGGCCGACGGGGCGCAGATCGGTCCGTTCGCCTATCTACGGCCGGGCAGCCGGGTCGGCGAACGAGCCAAGGTTGGCACCTTCGTGGAGACCAAAAACGCGCAGTTGGGACCGGGCGCGAAGGTGCCGCACCTGAGCTACGTTGGGGACGCGACGATCGGTGAGGGCACTAACATCGGCGCGGCCACCGTGTTCGTCAACTACGATGGGGTGACCAAGCACCGCACCACCGTGGGCGCACACGCCCGGACCGGCGCGGACAACATGTTTGTCGCCCCGGTGACCATTGGTGACGGTGCCTACACTGCGGCCGGTTCAGTGATCACCCAGGACGTGCCGCCAGGAGCGCTGGCGGTGGCCCGCGGCCGTCAGCGCAATGTCGAGGGCTGGGTGAGCCGGCGCCGCCCGGGAACCCCTGCGGCGCAGGCGGCTCAGCAAGCCCAGCGCGGCCACGGCGACCAGACGCGGCAGGAGTGAGTATGAGCCCTTCCAGCATGGCGGCCATACCGAAGAAGAGCCTGATGCTGTTCTCCGGGAGCTACCACCCCGAGCTGGCCGAGGAAGTGGCCAAGCACCTCGACGTCGTCGTTACCCCGCAGTCGGCCTATTCCTTCGCCAACGGAGAGATCTTCGTCCGGTTCGAGGAGTCGGTACGCGGCTGCGACGCCTTCGTCGTGCAAGCCCACACCGCCCCGATCAACGATGCCATCATGGAACAGCTGATCATGGTAGATGCGCTCAAGCGCGCGTCAGCCCAGCGAATCACCGCCGTGATGCCGTTCTGGGGTTACAGCCGCCAGGACAAGAAGCACCGCGGACGCGAGCCTATCTCCGCCCGGCTCATCGCGGATCTCCTCAAGGTTGCCGGCGCGGACCGGATCATGACGGTGGACCTGCACACGTCCCAGATCCAGGGCTTCTTTGACGGCCCGGTGGATCACCTGTTCGCACTGCCGCTGCTCGCCGGCCACATCAAGAACACCTACGCCGGGCGTCAGCTGGCCGTGGTGTCGCCGGATTCCGGCCGGGTGCGGCTGGCCGAGCGATGGGCCGAGGCCCTCGGCGGTACGCCGCTCGCGTTCATTCACAAGACCCGCGACCCCAGCAGGCCGAACCGGGCGGTGGCCAACCGGGTGGTCGGTGACATCGACGGCCGGCTCTGTGTGGTGATCGACGACATGATCGACACCGGTGGCACGGTGGCCAGTGCGGTGCGGGCGCTCCGCCAGGCCGGTGCCGCCGACGTGATCGTCGCGGCCACCCACGGGGTGTTGTCCGGCCCGGCTACCGAGCGGCTGGCCAGTTGCGGCGCCTGCGAGATCGTCTTCACCAACACGTTGCCCATCGCGGACTCCAAACGCTTTCCCGGGATGACGGTGCTGTCAATCGCGCCGCTGCTGGCCCGCGCGATCCATGAGGTCTTCGAGGACGGCTCGGTGACCAGTCTGTTCGACGGCAACGCCTGACCCGTTATACTTCGCCGCCACCATATTTAGGCCTGCCGTACCTCGTTCCGGGGTCACGCTTACCGGTGTCGCGCCGCCAACCTGCTAAGGAGTCCGCCGTGTCCGAGGTCCGTCTGGCCGCTGAGCCGCGCACCGAGTTCGGCAAAGGAGCCGCCCGCCGTACCCGGCGCGCGGGCAAAATCCCCGCAGTGCTCTACGGACACGGCATCGACCCGCTCCATGTGGCGCTGCCCGCGTTGGAATTCGCCCGGGTGATGCGCGAGCAGGGCAGCAACGCCGTGCTCAGCCTCGACCTTGAGGGACGGCCACGGCTCGCGCTGACCAAGACCGTCACGGTGCACCCGATCCGGCGGTACATCGAGCATGTCGATCTGCTGATCGTCCAGCGTGGCGAGAGAGTGGTGGTAGACGTGCACATCGCCCTCACCGGCAACGCCGCCCCGGGCACCCTGGTGACTCAGGAGCTAGTCACCCTCCAGGTGGAGGCAGACGCGCTGGCGATCCCCGAGGAGATCGAGGTGTCCGTCCAGGACGCTAAGGAGGGCACCCGGGTGCTGGCCGGCGAGGTCACGCTGCCGGACGGGGTGGAGCTGCGGACCGACCCGGAGCACCTTGTGGTCAACGTCGTCGCACCGAGCGCTGCGGACCTCGGAGCCATGGGCGAGGAGGACACCGCATCGGCTGGCGCCACCTCCGGATCAGCCGCCCAGCCGGTTTGACCCGGGTTGTTGAGGCGACCGTGATCACCGGTGGTCGCACCGACTGGGTCGCCCCTGAGATCACCCTGGTCGTGGGTCTTGGCAACCCGGGCCCCGGCTACGCCGGTAACCGGCACAACGTTGGGTTCATGGTCCTTGAGGAGCTCCTCCGCCGGGTCGGGGGGCGTCTCACCTCGCACAAAGCCGGGGCTGACGTCCTGGAGACGCGGCTGGCCGGACGGCGTGTGGTGCTGGCCCGGCCACGCTCGTTCATGAACGTCTCCGGGCCAGCGGTCGCCGGGACGGCACGGTTCTTCACGATCCCACCGACCGATGTGGTGGTAGTGCACGACGATTTGGACCTCGAGTACGGCGTGCTCAAGCTCAAGCGCGGCGGAGGCGAGGGCGGGCACAATGGTCTGCGCTCGGTCTCGGCGTGTCTGGGCACCCGGGATTACCTGCGGGTCCGCTTCGGTATCGGCCGCCCGCCAGGCCGGATGGATCCGGCGGACTTCGTGCTGCGCGACTTTTCCGCTGAGCAGCGTCGCGAGCTGGACCTGCTGGTGGACCGGTGCGCCGATGCCGTCGAGCAGCTCCTCACCCAGGGACTGGCCGCCACCCAGAACCAGGTGCATGAGCACCCGTGAGTGGCATTGTGCGCTATGGGACGTAACGCCACTCACGGGTAACGGTAGTCACCGTTCCTTGTGTACCCGGTGGGTGAGCGCGGGGAACTGGTTCTCAGGATCCTTGAGCAGGCCGTGCATCAGGGCCACCACCGGGCACGGCCACGCCACAGAGCAGGTCCGGCACTCACCGCCCGGTCGCATCTGGTGATCCAGCAGCAGCCCGCGGAGAACCAGCACTAGATGGGGGATCAGCTCGCGCGCGGCGTCGATATCCTCCTCGTCCCAGTCCTCGTAGCTGGTCGACGAGGACTCCGCGTCGTCCAAACGCTGGCAGAGGTCCTGCCGCAGGAGTGTGAAGGCGTCGGCGACCGCTGAGGTGAGGGGGTCCATCGGAGATCTCCCAGGTCCGGGTGGGGTACGGCGAGGCCGGTCGCCCCGCCAGTGCACAGGCAACTCGAATGACTCAGGGACATACAAGTCCATGTTCGGACAAGTTGCTCGATTTGTCCCCCGGACAAGCCGTATAGTGCCCCGGGGAGGTCACCATGCGCGATCGCGAGCCGACGATCCGCAGCCGGGAGCTGGGCGAGGGGCTGCGCCGGGCGATGGAGCGGACCGGGATGGACCAGAAGGGCGCTGCCGAGAAGCTCGGCTGGTCGCAGAGCCGGGTGTCGCGGCTGCTGTCCGGCAAGCGCGGCGGCACCGAGGTGGACGTCTCCGCGTTCCTCGCGGTGGTCGCGGTGACCGGCACCGAGCGGGAGCGGCTGTTGGCGATCTGTCGGGAGCAGAACACCCCCGGCTGGCTGCAACAGCACGGCAGTCGGCTGCCTAAGCAGCTGCGCACCCTGATCGACCACGAGAACAAGGCGGTGAGCATCGACGACTTCCAGCCGACACTGGTGCCCGGCCTGCTGCAGACCACCGACTACGCCCGCGCGCTGATCCGGGAGATTGGCATGATCCCGGCGGAGGAGATCGAGGACCGAGTGGCCGCCCGGCTGGGCCGCCAGAGCCTGTTCGGCCGGGAACGCCCGGCCCGGTTCAGCTTCTTCATCCACGAGTTCGTGCTGCGCCTGCCGGTGGGCGGGCCGGCGGTGATGGCCGAGCAGCTGCAGCACCTGCTGCGCAAGGCGACCCGCCCCTACCTGAGCCTACGGGTGGTGCCGGCCGCGCGCGGCGGGTACGCCGCGGCGTCGGGAGCGTTCAAGCTCATGGAGTTCGCCGAGTTCCGCCCGGTGGCCTACCTGGAAAGCGAGACCACCAGCCTGTTCCTGGAGAAGCCCGAAGAGATCGCCACCTACCGGCGCATGCTGGCCTTACTGGCCCAGACCGCGCTGGGCGAGAGAGAATCAATGGAGCTGATTGCCACCCTGGCAACCGATCTTTACGAGGATCGAGAGGATCATGATGATCGCCCCTGAGCCGGACCGGATCGTCTGGCGGAAAAGCAGCTACAGCTGCTGGAACGGTGGCTGTGTCGAAGTCGGCTGGCGCACCAGCAGCTACTGCGCCTCCAACGGCGACTGCGTGCAGGTCGCACCCGCGCCGGGCCGGGTGCTGGTGCGCGACTCCAAGGACCCCGAAGGTCCCGCGCTGGCCGTCCCCACCCCCGCCTGGCGCAGCTTCCTGCACACCCTCACCCCCTGAGGCGCACCTCGCCAGGCCCGTGGCAGTGCGGCCCATCGCCGGACTGCCACGGCTGCCTACCAGCGTCCGCGCCTGAAGGTGGCCCGCGCCCTTGGGATGACGGCGATAGTGGCTCCCTACATTCCCCTTCCCGCACAGCCGCGGTGCCCATGACGCTGGTCGCCGACCGGCCAGTGGACAAGGGGTTCGGTCACCGGCAGCGCCATCCAGCCTTCGCAGCTCTCCACAACGCGGCATGGGTCGTGGATGTCCAGCGGAGCTATACACGCCTTTGCCATCTGATCACAGCACCACGGTAGCTGCCTCTGCCCGCACGTTGCCAACACGCCAACGCCTCTGCATCTAACATTATAGGACCCCTGGTGACTGGTCAGCTTGCCGGTGCAAGACTTACGTGATGTCCACGGTGCCCCCTGTCCGCATCTTCGTCAGCTACGCCCGAGACGACGATAAAAAACTCTTAACAGAATTTCTCAATCATACCTCGTCACTCAAGGATCAGCCCGGTGTCGAGAGGTTTTACGACGGCATGATATCCTCTGGTAAATGGGAAGAACAGCTCCTCACCCACCTCGATAATGCAGATATATTTGTCGTGTTACTCACGCCAGAGTACAGGAATTCTAGGTATGCTTACCCCAAAGAATTTCGTCGCGCACTGATCAGATTTGAGGCGCAGGAATGTAAGATTTTCGTAATTTATTTTTCCGCCATCTACCTGGGCGTCGATGACCCATTACGTAAGCTGCACCGTTACCCGTCCGATCAACTCAACAAGTTCGAGGGAGGCCAGCGAGACAGTCAGTGGACCTGCGTCGTCGAGAAACTGAAAGAGTTGGTTGACACAGTGCGTAGTCGGCATCAGCCTGGTGATGCCGACGAGGCGATGGCGCAGGAGCCACTATCACAATCCACCGTATCCAGTCTTGCGGCATGGAGAGAAGCGCGCGGTAAGGCGGGCAACCAATTGCGGACGTTGACCAACCTGTGGCAGCCTCTCATCGACGCATTGTCCACAACCAGCTTCGATGCGGTGACGTGGGACGATCTTGCCATCTCGACTAGGAGTCTGCGGGCACAACTCAGTCAACAGTGGCCCCGTCATCCACTACTACCCGACCGGACGCAATCGCTCATCGACAATCTTGCCGCCACTTTGGCTACGGCGACCACAGCGGAGTCGTCACGCCGGCAGGTTAGAGATGCCTGCACACGAGCGATTCACCTCACGGATTGGTTGCTTGGCATCCTCACGAGACAGGACAGTGAGGAACCGTAGTGTCCGCCGCGGCCCGACCGCAGGATCCATCCAACGAAAAAATTAGGGTGGCGCTGGCTGAGCTGCGCACATTCGAGGACCTGACCAAGAATCCGAGCACGACCAGTACGAATAAAATTGAAATGGAGATGAAAGCGAATAAGGTCTATAAGGAACTGCGCTCAGCATTTGCATCGGACAAGAAGATCAGAAATGACACCCGAGATAGCCTTACAGCGTTTATCGGAGCAGTGCACGCTTACCTGGAGTTCAAGGAGGCCGCTCCACCACCAAGGGGCTTAAGTCCAGCTTCAGCTCGCCAACGCGCTACAAGCCATAGCAACATGTGGAGCGACATGCGAAAAGCCCTCAACAAGCTGCTTGACAAGCTTGAGGAGTTATCCTGACCATCACCACCCGACACTCGGCGCAACGGGCTTTTAATCCGCCGCCGAACCAACCCGGACGCGGACAACCGCTCATCAGCGGTCTGCGCGTCGTTCGGGCAGTTGGGGATGAAAAGATCCAGAACGCTGTTTTGGGTTGACCGTGCCGAGCGATGCATGGCAGAGACAGGTGCCGTAGACGGTTGACCATGGTAACTGCGTGCCGACGAGGCCGATTTACTACACGGTGGGATAGAGCGTGAAGACGCGAGCTTCCTGCACAGCATGAAAGTGCCGGCGGTCGGTAGTAGCGACCTCTCGGTCGCCCAGTCGCTCGGCGACCGCGATCACAGACGCATCGACGGCGCCGAGGGGAAGGTCTGCATACTTGCGGACCAGCTCAGCAGCTCGCGCGTAGTCCCTGCTCGTCAGCGGGATAGGGTCAAAGTCGTGGCGGCTGAGCGCGGCCAGGAAGTCGGCCTCGGCGGCCGAAGCGTGCCAGTCGTCGGCTCGGTCGATGTTGGCGTAGATGACCCCGGTGTCGACGATCACCTGTTATGCGGATCCCGGCCGCTGAGTCCCTGCCACAGAATCTCGGCCGATCGAGTGGCCGTGTCGCTCCGGCATCTGTCGTAGGCACCGCTCATCGGCAGCCGGCGCAGCGGCTGGCGCGGTGCATCGGCTGTCGGTTTCAGCGTGCGTAGCAGCGCCGCCGCATCGTTCAACAGCTGCTGCTTCGCGAGCAGGCCGTTCTCACCAGCTCTGATGCTGCCACTGTCCGAGTCGACGATGTCGGTGCCGGGTACTGGCGGTCGGCGCAGACCGCGACATGTCGGAAGTCCACGCTCAGTGGTCAGCGCTCAAGTCCGTCGGGGTTTGTCGGGATTCCCGGCCACTCGGCTGAGAGGCACACCCGCAATCAGCGCAGGGGCATCCCACGATCCATCCCAACGCCACTGACGGGGGTGAGCGCTTAGCAGCGCAGGGGGTTGCGCAGTGGTATACGGTCGGGGTCCAGAATTGCTGGGGGAATGAACTCGACGTAGCCCGGGCGGATCAGGATCTCCCACCCAGTGCAATGCACGTGCCGATGATGGGTCTCGCATAAAAGGACGCAGTTGTCGATGCTGGTGTCACCGCCGTCGGCCCAGTGGCGGCAATGGTGAGCCTGGCACAATCCCGGTGACCTATCACACCCGGGGAAGGCGCATCCCCGGTCCCGGGCGACCAGCGCCCGGCGAAGAGAAAGTGGGATGGTGCGCATCGCCCGCCCCACGTCCAGCGGTTCAGATGCCCCGCCCAGGACGACGGGGATAATTTTCGCATCACAGGCCCACCGACGGGCCTCAGAGGCGCTCACGTGGATCCCGTAGTCCAGCGTCGCCGTCCCCAAGCCGGTGCGCAGAGTCTCCCAGTCAATAGTGACGCTCACGTGCGGGGGTTCCCCACCGGTGGTGGGGCAGTCGTGGGCGGCGCGGGCCAGCCCGCAGATCTCCACCAATGCATCAGCGTTGCGCTGCGAGGCGGTCCGCGGATCGGGGATCCCCTCACTGGCCGGACGGGGCGCGGCGAACTGCTCAATCAGAGAACGGAACGCGCCACCGTGCTCGGGTTCCAGAAACCCTTCGAATCCCAGCCGCCCGTCGCGGCGTTCCCGTAACCGCAGCTCGCCCGCCGCAGCAGCGGGCTCGGGCTCCTCCCGGGGCTTCGGACCGTCCTGGTCGAGGTGCGCCAGAATGTGCCGCCCAATCTTGGATAGCGACGCCGGAGCGAACGAGCGGGCATACCGGGCCAGATCAGCCTCCGCAGCCTCGCGCTGCTCGACACTCACCGAGGCGGGGATCGCCGCCATCGTCTCGGCGATCACCCGAACTTGCCCCACCCCGATCTCCCCCGCCGCCAGCCCCGCAGCCGTGTTCGGCAGCACCGGGGGGAGCGCCTCACCACTCAGCGTGCGCCGCGACGCGAGCTGGGTGGCATGCGCAACCCGGGTACCGGCCTCGGTGGCCGACAGCTGCAGCATCCCCGCCAGCAGCCGCTTGGTGCTGCCGAACCCAGTAGTAGCCGCGATAGCGCGAGAGTCCAGCTCCGCGACGGCCTCCAGCATCACCGCATGCAGCATCCGCGACACCGCTTCAATGTCCTGAACCTGAACCTGCAACCCCGCGTCATCACACCCGACGATCAACTGCCGCCACCGATCCAGGCAAGCAACCATCGCCTGCCTGGGATCCAGCTGGGTGTCGAGCACGCCACCATCATCGCCCCCACCCCTGACAATTTCCGGGCGTTTTCCTGGAGAACCCGCAGAGATCGCCGCCTACCGGCGCATCCTGGGCTTGCTGGCCCAGAGCGCGCTGGGCGAGAGAGAATCAACGGAGCTGATTGCCACCTGGCAACCGAGCTCTCCGCGGATCGAGAGGATCATGATGGCCGGCCCTGAGCCGGACTGGATCGTCTGGCAGAAAAGCAGCTACAGCTGTGCCAACGGCGGCTGTGTCGAGGTCGGCTGGCGCACCAGCAACTACAGCACCTTCAACCGTGGCTGCGTGTAGGTCGCGCCCGCGTCGGCGCGGGTGCTGGTGCGCGACTTTAAGGACCCCGAGGGCCCCGCGCTGGCCGTCCCCACCCCCGCCTGGCGCAACTTCCTGCACACCCTCACCCCCTGATGCGCACCTCGTCGGGCCCCTGGCAGCGCGGCCATAGCCGGACTGCGGGACGGTCGCCTACCAGCGGCGTCTGAAGCTGGCATGCGCGTCCCACAGCCTGTGCGAGCCGCTCAGATGGACGATCGACCCAAGGACGCGCTCGCCACTGACTGTCGGTGATGATGATGATGATGATGATGCTCGCGGTCCGGCCTCCCCGAGACACCAACCGACTCCTTGCACCCAACTAGTGTAGTGTCTCACTATTGATTTTTCACTTGCTGAAGGGCGACTCGTCCGCGGGCGATTTTGGCGAGGATCTGCTCGGCTGTGGCGGTCCAGACGAATGGTTTCGGGTTGTCGTTGTTGGCTTTCAGATAGTCCTCGATCGCGGTGACAAGATCGTTGACGCTGTGGAACACGCCCCGGCGGATGGCCTTGTCGGTCAGGTTCCGGAACCACCGTTCTATCAGATTGAGCCATGAGGACGAGGTGGGAGTGACGTGCAGGTGGAACCGCGGGTGTTTGGCTAGCCATTTTTTGACGTTGGGG
>JAFAPC010000079.1 GCA_019247305.1 Pseudonocardiales bacterium | reverse complement strand
CCTAAACCTCAGTCGCCGTCGTTGTGCCACCCATCGTGGCTGGTCAGGCGGTCCAAACGCCTGTGTGGGAGCGGACGAGAAGAACACTACGCCTTCCGGGGAACTTGGCTCAAGTGTCAACGTGCTAGGGACCAAGGAGCCCTAGTGCGGCGGTACGGTCGTGCCGTTTGATGGCGTGGCGTTGTCCGGCCAGGGGGTACCAGACAAACGGTCGATCCGATTGCCAGATCATCGACAGCCGCCGAGTAATCATCACCTCGTTCTAGTCTAGAATTCAACACCCGTAGCTGAACAACAGACGCGGTGCACCGTGGTGGCGTCTACTTGTCGTGGTATTTTCGTTGATCACTGTTGCGTTCCTCTCGATGTGGGGTGCGGCGGGGGGTGCACCTGGAGGCTTATGCAAAACTCGGAGACGAGCTCTGTGATCATGTCGCTGACCTGCGGGGACGCCAATTTTTGATCATGTTCTCAAGGGGTTTTGCATAAGCCTCCTGGTGTCGGGGAGCGAGGGGTTCATGGGCGTCCCCATACGCTCTCACGCGCGCCTCAGTGGTTGTCGCCCTTGTAGGTATCCGCTGGGGCGTGCGCCCGCCGGGTGTGAAGGGGAGTTGCCGATGGCGGCCCGACACCAGGTGCACAGCAGCAACTGTGGCCGCCGTGCTGGTCGGGACGTCAGGAGTCCTGGTCTCGGATCGGTGGTCTGTCACTCCCAGCCCGTGGGTCACTGCCGCTAGAGTTAACCGCCGTGACCGAAGAGGTGCGGGACACGGTGGGGGATGACGAGGCGGACGTGGCGGCGAAGCTGGCCACGGTGATGGCCCTGCGGCGCAGCCTGGGTGCCCACCTGGCCAGCTACCGCACCACGGCCGGGGTCAGCCAACCCCAGCTAGGCCGAGTCCTCGGCAAGACCCGCAGCATGATCTCCAAGATCGAAAACGGCATCCGGGGACTGCCCGCCGCGCTGTGGCGGATCGCCGATGACGTCTGCCACGCCGAGGGTGAGTTAGTGGCCGAGCACAGCGAGCTGGTGCACGCTGAACGGGACTACCGCGCTCACCGCCAGGCCCACCGCCGCAACACCCAGCAGCGCCAGACCCGGGCACCGGCACCACTCCTGCCCCACTGGCCGGCCCTCGTCTCACCGGTGGTGCTCCTGCGCCACGGCGATGACCCCTGGCCCCGGATCACCGTGGTTACCCTCGGCGGTGGGTGCGGGAAGCTAGCCGAGGAGCTGATGACAGTGATGATCAAACTCGTGCGGGCGCTGGGCCGTCGGGACGCGATGTACCTGAGCGGATCAATCCTGGCCGCCGCCGGGCTCACGGAGCTCAACCCCGAGGAGTACACCCGGCTGGCCCAGGCGGTGGAGTCTCCCAGCCGGGTTGATCCGCAGGTCGTGCACAACCTCGCGACCATGCTGGCCCAGAGCAAACGCCTAGAAGACACCCTCGGCCCCTGCCAGGTATTCGAGACCGTCGCAGCACAACACCGGCTCCTGCACCGCCTCCAGGCCGGTGACTGCCCCGAGCAGTTCCGCAGGCCCCTGAACCTGATCGATAGCAATATGGCCTCAGCCCTCGGTGGCTACCTGCTCAATATGGGTCACCCCGACGAGAGCAGAAGCTACTGTCAGCACGCTCGCAAAGCCGCTCACGACGCCGGCAGCGCTGCGTTAGCTGCCTACGCGGCAGCGAATACCAGCTTTGCCGCGTTCGAGCTCGGTGACACCCCCGCCGCGCTCGACAACGCCGCTGTTGCCCGCAGCCTAGCCGCCCGCACCAATGACCCTCGACTCAAAGCCCTCGTGGAGCAGGCGGCCGCCGGCGCGTACGCCCTCAATGGTCAATACGAGCTCTCGATGACCGCCTACGACCGCGCCCACGACTTCCTCACCAGCGCACGAGCGAGCGCCCCGGAGTCACCGGCCTATTGGGTGCACCACGGCAGCGTCGACAGCCCGCGTGGCCGTTCACTGTCCCGGTTGGGTAAACCCCAGGAAGCCCTCCAGGCCGCCAGCACCGCCTTAGCCCGGTACGACCCCACCTATGTGGGCGGATACACCTTGTGCCAGGTACGACTCGGCCACGCCCTTGTCCTGTCTCACGACATCACCGAAGCCGCCCGCGTCCTGGGCAACGCCGC
>JAFAPC010000010.1 GCA_019247305.1 Pseudonocardiales bacterium | reverse complement strand
CCCTCACCGACCTCACCTGGCTCGACCTGTCCAACAACCGGCTCACTGAGGTCCCTGAGTGGATCTCCACCCTCACCGACCTCACCCGGCTCGACCTCGACAACAACCGGCTCACGGCCCTGCCGGATGGCCTCGCCACCCTCACCGACCTCACCGAGCTTTACCTCTCCAACAACCGGCTCACCGAGGTTCCCGAGTGGATCGCCACCCTCACCGGCCTTACCACACTCGGACTCGGCGGACATTCGCTCACCGAGGTCCCCGAGTGGATCTCCACCCTCACCGACCTCACCTGGCTCGACCTGTCCAACAACCGGCTCACTGAGGTGCCCGAGTGGATCGCCGCCCTCACCGGCCTCACCACACTCGGCCTGTCCAACAACCGGCTCACGGCCCTGCCGGATGGCCTTGCCACCCTCACCGGCCTCACCTGGCTCAACCTGTCCAACAATCAGCTCACCGAGGTTCCCGAGTGGATCGCCACCCTCACCGGCCTTACCACACTCGGACTCGGCGGACATTCGCTCACCGAGGTCCCCGAGTGGATCTCCACCCTCACCGACCTCACCCGGCTCGACCTCTCCAACAACCGGCTCACTGAGGTGCCCGAGTGGATCTCCACCCTCACCGGCCTCACCTGGCTCGACCTCGACAACAACCGGCTCACTGAGGTTCCCGAGTGGATCGCCACCCTCACCGACCTCACCTGGCTCAACCTGTCCAACAATCAGCTCACTGAGGTTCCCGAGTGGATCGCCACCCTCACCGGCCTTACCACACTCGGACTCGGCGGACATTCGCTCACTGAGGTTCCCGAGTGGATCTCCACCCTCACCGACCTCACCCGGCTCGACCTCTCCAACAACCGGCTCACTGAGGTTCCCGAGTGGATCGCCGCCCTCACCGGCCTCACCTGGCTCGACCTCGACAACAACCGGCTCACTGAGGTTCCCGAGTGGATCGCCACCCTCACCGACCTCACCTGGCTCTACCTCAGCGGCAACCAGCTCAGCACCCTGCCGGATGGCCTTGCCACCCTCACCGGCCTCACCTGGCTCGGCCTGTCCAACAACCAGCTCAGCACCCTGCCGGATGGCCTTGCCACCCTCACCGGCCTCACCGAGCTTTACCTCGGCAACAACCGGCTCACTGAGGTTCCCGAGTGGATCTCCACCCTCACCAACCTCACCCGGCTCGACCTCAGCGGCAACCAGCTCAGCACCCTGCCGGACTGGCTGACGGAGTTGAGGGGGCTGGAGCAGTTGTCAGTTCACGGAAATCCCCTGGTGAGTCCTCCACCAGAGATCGCGAAGGGTGGCTCGCAGTCGATTCTGGCGTTTATCCAGGCTCGCAGACAGGGCACCTCTCCGCAGTGGGTGTCCAAACTGCTTGTCGTGGGCCAGGGGGGCGTCGGCAAGACTTCGCTGGTGAAGGCCCTTGCAGATGATCCACATGATCCTGGCGAACCCTCAACCCATGGCCTGAAGATCGAGCACCTCTGTATCGACCACCCGAGTCAACCCGGCGTGCAGATGCGGCTGAGCGCATGGGACTTCGGCGGCCAGCAGATCTACCACGCTACCCACCAATTCTTTCTGACCAACCAATCGTTGTTCCTGTTGCTATGGAATTCCCGGCTCGGCTGGGAGCAAGGCAAGCTTCGTTACTGGCTAGATATCATCACAGCGCGGGCTCCGCAGTCACCGATCGTCCTGGTCGCCACTCACGTCGAGGACCGACCTGTTGATCTTCCTCTGGATGAGCTTTGCCACGACTATCCGATGATCGTCGACAACATCCCTGTGGACAACGCGACGCGACACGGTGTTGAGGTGTTACACAAGTTGCTGTCCGAGCAGGCAGCCAAACTTCCCTTGATGGGAGCGAAGTGGCCCGCGACGTGGCTGACTGCAGCGGAATCGCTTCGGAGTTCACAGAACAAGCATGTCACACCTGAGCAGATGTGGCGGATGATGACCGAAGCTGGTGTCAGTGACACCGCCCAGCAGAACTACATCGCTGTCGCACTTCACCGATTGGGTGACATCCTTTATTATCATGAAGATCCGGAACTTGCCCAGACTGTCGTGCTGAAGCCCGAGTGGGTCAACGAGTATATTAGTAAGGTGCTGGACAGTGAGCAAGTGACGGCCAAGAAGGGTCTTCTGACGCGTGAGCATCTCAACGAGTTGTGGTGGGATCTTGACCGTGGCATGCGAGACCACTTCCTTGGCATGATGGACAAATATGACCTCTCTTATCCGATAGAGGGAGGTTCGGGTCTGGTGGTGGAACGGCTCTCCTGGAACCCTCCACCCTTCCAGGGTGAATGGAATAAAATTGGAAGCCTGCCGGACACTCATCAGATCAGGGTTCTTTACCAGCTAAACACGATGCCACCCGGCATCCCCACCTGGCTTATTGCCCGATCCCACCGGTTCAGCAAGAACACACATTGGCGAAGCGGAGCTCTCCTTGGTCACACCGACGGTCGGCATTTCGCTTTGCTCCAGGCAAACGGACACCGTAACACCGTGGAACTCGCCGTGCGAGGTCCATCTCCGGGAGCGTTCTTCATGGTACTCGACGACGGCCTGAATATGACACTCAAACGCTTCCCTGGCCTAGATATTAAGCGCCAAGTTCGCTGTTCGTGTCAGGACAACAACGACCGCCCCTGTGACGAACTGTTCGACTACGACGACCTTACCAGGCGACTGAATCTCGTCCCTCCTCGGCACGAGATCGAATGTCGCAAGTCATATAAACTCGTATCCGTGCCGCAACTCCTGTGGGGGCTCGCGCCGTCTGAACGCGACGCAACTCGCATGAGCATCGAGCAGATCGAGAAGAAGCTTACACATTTAGATGATACGCTGACTGAGCAGACCGAGTATTCACAACGGATGTTCCTCAAGCTTCACCGTATCGCGCAAGCGCAGCAGGAAGCCCGATGCCCCAGTGTTTTCGCAGTGGTACCCACCTCTCGCAGACGCTTGGCCGGCTCAGCCTACGAACTACGCCTGTACTGCGAAGAACCTGGCGCCTGGCACCGCTTACCAGAACCGCAGGGCTGCTACCCTATCACCGAGCTTTCCGAATGGCTCCGCAAGCTCGGTCCCTACCTGCAGCACCTTCTCACCGTCCTCAAGCACGCCACCCCCCTCGCCGGACCGATCCTCGGCATGAGCGTCGACATACTTGATCAACACCTCAAGGCTGACTGTGACCTGATGAAGGAACTAGTCTCCCAGACTCCCACGCAACTCCGGTACAAGGATGAACTTCCCGGAATCACCCCAGCAGATCCTGCCCCTTCTCCCCACGCCACGAATGAAGCAGACTTCCGCGTACTCGAAGCCTGGCTCGCCAAACTCGACCCCGACCGCGCGTGGGGAGGCCTCTGCCGAACCTCGACACCCGAAGGCCTCATCCTGTATCTATGCCCCCACCACCAAGCCACCTACCAACAGACCAGCGAGATCTAATTCAATCACAGAGAGCAGCGGTCTCGGCCCAGATCCCCAACGAACATTCGCGTATCAACTCCACCGTGACGACGACGCAATCAAACCCGCCCAGGACTAACCGTCAGCGTCCGCAACCGTCTAAGCTGCTGTCCGCGCACCCGAGTGCGTGTCTCACACCGCAGCCGAGCTACGCGGCCTGATCAACAAGCAGATCCACCCCAACGAGCGGAAAGAGGAGACATAGCAACCTGTCGATTCGACGGCGTCCTAACGGCAGGATGAGAACCTCCGCCCTCCCCTGTACGCCGGTTACGAGCATCTGCGGCCAGTAGTCCCAGGTGCCGTTTCTACAGGCCGTCGGCGGGGCCGACCGAGCACGGCCGCCAGGCCGCGCGCAGCGAGCGGGACCGGCCCGAGCGGGCACACAGGACACGGACTCAGCCATGTCCGCGCCGCCGCAGGCGGCGTCTTGATCCCATAGAGGGGTATTCGGCAGCACACAAAGTAACAGCCGTGTGACGCTGTGTGACAGACAGTCCGGTATCGTCCGTTCGGCAAGGATAGATCTTCGATCGACCGGCCGCGACGGTAACGGTCGCTCGCCTGGCTGGCGGTGGCATCCGGCGGCAGTTCACAGTGGTGGTCAGTGTTAGGCGCCCGGTCCCACCTTGTGTTGGTCCACCTTGTGTTGGTCGTGCTTGCCCCGTAGCTGTCGTAAGGTCCGTGCCCGGGTGGGGCCGATCCCGCCGAGCGGGATTCCGGTGATGCGGGCGACCTCGGCGTAGGAGCATGGATTGTCGGTGAACAGCATCCGTAGCAGGCTCCGCCGGCGCGGCGGCAACTCGTCGATGAGTTTCCGCAGTGTTCGTGTGGTGTGAGTGTCGATGGCGCGCTGCTCGGGATCCGCTGAGGGGTCGGCGACAGTTTCTGGCGCCCCATCAGTGAAATGTGGTTCGCGCTTGGTCTGGCGCAGGATGTGCAGGCATTCGCGGCGGGCGGTGGTCGCTAGCCATCCGCCCAGCCGCTCGGGGAACTGCACCCGGTGGGCGTGCTCGGCCAGCCGCAGCCAGGTCATCTGTATCGCGTCGAGTGCGTCGGCCTCTTGGAGTCGAAATAACCGCACCGTCGTGGACACGAGCGTGCCGTACCGGCGGAGGATTTCTTCCCAGGCCGCCGGATCCTTCTCGCTGATCCCCTGCAGCAGGTCGGCCACGCTGTCTGTGGCATCGGGGGGAATGTGACTGACGGTGGCGGCCGTCATGGGAATCATGGCCCCTTCGTGTCGACCGTGGGCGGTGCTCGCTTATGTGGTCGAGCGTGGGCGCGATGCGGCGCGGTGATGCGAGTAGTCGACTACTCGGATCGGGAGGGGCTGGTACGCAGCCGGGGTTTAGTCGCCGTGGAGGAGGGCGGTGAGTTTGGTGCGGTTGGAGGTGCCGAGTTTGGTGTAGGCGCGGTAGAGGTGGCCTTCCACGGTGCGGACCGAGACGACCAGCCGCTGGGCGATCTCGCGGTTGGACAATCCGCTGGCGGCGAGGGTGACGATCTCGCGTTCTCGGGGGGTGAGGGGCAGCGGTGCGGTGATGGCGACCAGCGCGGGGGTGCGAGCGTCTTCGCAGGCCTGGGCGAGTCGGTGGGCGCGGGTGGCGGCGGCGTGGGCGGAGCCGCGCCGGTCCTGGCGGGTGTGGGCGTCGGCGGCCTGGGCGGCGGCATCAGCGGCCAGCAGCAGCGCGCCCATTTCTTCGAGGTGGACCGAGGCGGCGTGCAGCGCTGTGCCGTCGTCGGCGGTCAGGGCGGCGGCGTGCGCGGCCGTCATCGCCACGAGTGCTTGGCGTGCCAACGTTGCGTCACCGGCCATCCCTAGCGCGCCGGTGAGGAACACAAGCGCGCTGAACGACCAGCCGCCGGGGTCCGCGCCATGTAGCCCTGCAATGGTTTGACGAGACCAGCGTGCCGCGGTCTTGACCTGTCCACGGGACGTTGCCACTTCCGCGCACATGAAGCTGGTCATCACTTCCGCGGGTCCGGGGGTGTCCTGGCAGCGCTCACGATAGCGCCGCGCGGTCTGATCGGCCCTGTCCAGCATGCCCGCCAGGAGCAGCCCCCGTAGCCAACAGCTCACGACGACAGCCGCCTCGTGTAGCCCAATCTCGAAAGACTCGCTGCGGGCGTCGATCCACCTTAAGGTCTCCTCAACCCCCTCAAGGTGCCCAAGTCCCCCGCAGGCTGCCGCGAGACCCCAACTCGCTAGCAGTGTTGCGGCCGGGGAGCAGTGCGGATGGGCGAGCACCCCGGCAGCCGCCTCCGCGGCCCTGACAGTCCGCCCGAGAAAGGCATCGAGAACCGAGCGCACCCCGGCCAGTTCCAGGGCTGCGGTGTCATCGGAGATGGTGCTCGCAACGGTGTCGAGCACGGCCTCGGCCTCGGCGGGACACCCGAAACACCAGGCCAAGCCAAGCACCCGGCTTACCGCCGCCTGGGCTCGCTGGGCATCAGTGCGGGCCAAGGAACTCAGCGCGACCCACTCGGTGTCGGCCTCGGCTCCCCGGCCAGACCAGCCCAGTGCGTTGCCCAGGATGAGCCGCGGCTCGAACCCGCCACCGGCGGTCACCGCGGTCCGCGCGACCCGTACGGCCAGCATGAGGTCTCCGAGTTCGGTGGCGCGACGGGCGGCGTCGGTGAGCAACACGGCATCGGGTTGCAGGTCGGAGTCCAGCATCAACACCGCGCGGCGCAGGGTGTCACCGGCCCGTCGCCCGCCGGTGGCGCCTAGCGCTTGCGCGACTTGACCGCGCAGCCGCCGAGCGTGCAGTGCGCCGATGTGCGCCCGTTGCACCTCGCCGTAAAGCGGGTGGGCCAGCCGGGCCTGCAGCCGCAGCCCGTCGGGGTACACCTCGATTAAGCCCCGGGCCTCGACCTGCTCCACCGCGAAGGCGTCGGTCAATTCCACCAGCAGTGGTATGCCCAGCGGCTCGCCGAAGGCCAGCACCTCCACCACGTGGCGTTGCGCCTCCGGCAGCTGGCCGATCCGGGTCGACACCAACTCGACCAGGCCCGGTGAGAGCTCCGGCTCGCCCGACCACCGCCACACCCCGGCAACCTGATGCAACCGGCCGGCCTCCAGCTCGCCGTCGACTAACTGCCGCAAATACAGCGCATTACCCCGCGTGATAGACCACAACCGGCGCGCCGCGGCGCTGTCCACCAGCCCATCCAGTCTCGCCTCCACCAGGCTCGCGGTCTCGTCCTGGGATAGCGGCTGCAGCTCTAGCCGGGGCAGGTGCCCGTCCTTCCACAATGCGGTCACCGCGTCCGGTGCGCTCTCCCCAGTGCGCAGCGTGAGCAGCACACTCGCCGCCCGCCGCAGCACCAACTGGTGGACCAGCACCGCGGAGAGCTCATCCAGCAGATGCGCATCGTCCACTCCGACGATCACACCCGCCCGCCCCGCACCGGTCAGCAACGCCTCACTCGCTTGGCGCACCAACCGGGCCGGATCCGGACCCACAACGCCCAACGTCGCCCCGAACGCACCCAACGGCAGCGTCCGCGCCGAGGCTGTCGCCGCCGCCCACCGGGCCAGCGCGCCACGCCGCTCAGCCGCCGCCAGCGCCTCCCGGGCCAGCCGGGTCTTGCCCACCCCCGCCACCCCAGCCAGCACCACCCCCGCCGGCCCATCCCGACGACGGGTCAGCTCACTGATCCGACTCAGCTCCTCAGACCGCCCCGTCAGCGGCCACCCCCGAGGCACACCCCAAGGGTAAAGGCCAGCCACGGAGTTCCGCGACACGGCGACGGAAAGTCCAGGCAAGGATTCCGGGATAGAGAAAGTCCCGAACCTGGACGATCGCCCGAGGGACGAGCACGCACTAGACACCACGTAGCCGGCGAGCACTACCGCAGAAGCACCACTGCCCGGGGGACAAGGCCGTGACCACCGCCCGGTTCCTGGGGAACGGCACCACGCTGGAACAGCTGACCTGCCCGAACCTACCCCCGCCCCGGTGACCGCGGGCGCGCCCCCGCTATTCGATGAGTGATTCAGACACCCGACACGGCACGCTGTTGCTGTCCTGGGTGTACCGGCGGCGAGCGTCCTTGGCAATCTTCGGCTCGACTCGCCATCGCAATCGACGCCGTTCATCGCGGCCACCGCGAACGGGTAGAGGGCCCACATCAGCAGGCTCCTCGCCGAGATCAGGCTGGGCTCGGCGCCAGGACTGGACGCTCTTCCGCGATCTCATCGTGCAGCAGTATGAACTCCACCGGGGCAGTGCAACCTGAGTGAGGGTGGCTACCCCCACCGTTGAGCCAAGCCGGGACACCGCCACGTGCCGAAGGTCATGCGTCTCGCACGTGGTGAGACCCCCTCCTCCGGGATAAGCGCTATTTCCCTCGCGAGCTGAACCGCTGGAAGAGGACCGGAGGGTGGTTGCATTCGTGGTGGCATTCGCTCGTGGTCAGCGACGGCCACGGGCGACCGCGCCAGGCGGGTGACCTGCTCACACTACTCCGGCAGTCACCGCTGGTCGGCGCGTCACTGACCTCGAAAGCACGAGAGGGCTCCCGCGCTGGCGTGGGTTCACATCCCACCGCTACCGCCATCGAGCAGGGCAAACTTTGCCCTTCCCGGCGAAGCCGACTGGGGTGCTGCACTCAGGGTCTCAGCCGGGAAACCCTCAGAGTGTCGACGCTGGCCCACGAGACCATCGGAACGGTGAAGACCCAGCAGCCGTCGCCGTGCGACGGCAACTGTTAGTGCCCCTGGCCACCGCCCTGGACACCCTGGCCCGGCACCGAGGCGCAAAAGGAGCTAGCCCGGACGGCACGACAGATCGCCGCACCCCGGATCTAACAGGCTTCTCACCCGATGACGCCCGTGGCGGCAACAGCCCAGCCCGCTCTGCTCACGCTGAGCTGGCGGATGGCACTACCGGGCTCTGAGGTCACCTGCTCTATCACTCGCGCCCTACGCGACGCGCTGAGCAAGACCGCACAGTTCTCGGTGTGGGAGCCGATCCCCTTCGGCCAAGACACCCCGGGGCTAGGGCGCGTATAGGGCGCAGCCACCCGCACATCGCCGGACAACACCGGACCCAACGAAGATCGGCCCCTGACCGTCTCGCTGCTGGTCAGGGGCCGATCTAGCTGGTGTGGCGGGTCAAGGATTCGAACCTTGGAAGGCATTGCCGACGGATTTACAGTCCGCTCCCATTGGCCGCTCGGGCAACCCGCCTCGTGGCCGGGTGCCCCGGCCGCAGGGAACGATACTACACAGGGTCATGCCGGCCCAGCGGGTAAGGTCGGCACCGGCGGAGCGGGAGGAGGCTACGGTGGCGGATCCGTCGTTCGATGTGGTCAGCAAGGTCGATCGGCAAGAAGTGGACAATGCGCTCAACCAGGCGGCCAAGGAGCTGGCGACCCGGTTCGACTTCCGGGGCACCGGGGCGACGGTGACCTGGGCCGGTGCGGACGCGATGACGATTGAAGCTGAGACTGCGGAGCGCTGCCGCGCTGCTATCGACGTGGTCAAGGATAAGCTGGTCAAGCGGGGCGTGTCGCTGAAGTCCTTTGAAGTGGACGAGCCGGCCGCCTCGGGCAAGGTCTACCGGGCTACCGGGCGCATCCTGCAGGGCATTAGCCAGGACAAGGCCAAGGAGATCGCCAAGGCGGTCCGGGACGAGAAGCTCAAGGGCGTGCAGGCCCAGATCCAGGGCGATCAGCTGCGCGTCTCGGGCAAGAAGAAAGACGATCTGCAGGCCGTCATCGCCCTGCTACGGGACCGTGACTTCGGCGTCGCTCTGCAGTTCACCAACTATCGCTAGGCCCAGTTCGTCTATTCCCTTTTTAGGTCGCCGCGTAGCCTGTCCGGGTACCCCTTCGCCGAGGTGTACCCGCCTCGGGGACGACGGTCTCGGGGCATCGGCGGGGGAGATCAGATCACCTCGGCGAGGGAGTGGTGTTCGGTGGATCTTGATGACGCGCGGACGATCGGTCGACGGGTGCGCCAGATCCGCAAGTCTCGGGCTAAGTCCCTGGTGGTGATCGCGGGGCTGGCTGGGATGAGCAAGTCGCAGTTGGACCGGATTGAGCGCGGGGAAGTCGCGCTGGACCGGCTCTCGGAGATCGTGGCGCTGGCGAACGCGCTGCAGGTCGCCCCGGGGGATCTGATGCGGCTGCCCCTTCCCGCGCCGATCAACGGGCACAGCGATTCCGCCATCGACGAGGTGCGGCTGGCGCTGGTGGCGGTCAGCCGTCGCCGGCCCGGTGGGCAGGTGGTCCCGGTGGAGGTCCTGCGGGAGCGGGTGAGGGCGGTGCAAGACGCGCTGCATGAGTGCCGTCAGGCTGAGCTAGCCTCGGCGCTGCCCGGGTTGATCCGGGACGTGCATACCAGCCTGGCCGCCGGGCGCGACGTCGCTGAGCTGCTCGATGTGGCGGTGCTATTGCACGCGCAGACTGTCAGTCACTGGCTGCGCATCGCGGGTGCTCCGCTGGACCTGCGCCGGGAGAATGACGTCACGCTGGGGTACCAGCTCGCCGAGCGGCGGGATACCCCGACCGCGCTGGGCCTGGTCGCATGCCGCTCCACGCGTGTGCTGCTGGACTCAGGAGCATTTGAACTGGCCAGGGCGGATCTCGCGGTGGTCGAGGTGCCCACCACCACCGCGGAGTCGACACAGCTCGCAGGCGCGCTCGCGTTGTCACAGGCATGGGCTGCGGCGGCCAGCTCCCACCGTGCCGATGCGGAGGCGGCCGTGGAGCATGCTGCGGAGCTGGCGGCGCGCACCGGGGAGGGCACCGCCTACGGGCTGGGGTTCGGCCCCACCAACGTGGGTCTGTGGCAGATGGAAGCCATGCTGGAGATCGGCGACCACGAGCTGGTCACCGCGCTCGCGAAGAACCTGAACCCAAACGCGCATCCCTACCTGTCGCGCCGGTCGGCCTATTGGCGCGACTATGGCCGGGCGCTGGCCCGGGTGCCGGGACGCCACAATGACGCCGTGATCGCGCTGCACCGCGCCGAACAGATCCACCCGCACCGCGTGCAGCGGGACCCGTTCGCCCGGGAGGTGCTCGCCGAGTTGCTGCTCTGTTCGCGGCCTGGCACGGTGAGCTGGGAACTGCGCGGGATGGCCTACCGGGCTGGTCTGCCAGTGTAACCCATCTGGGGTGCTACCCCAGCCTCGGGATCAAGGCGGGGCGCTGGTCGGCGATGGTCACTGACCATGGGCGAGACCACTACACCTTCCGGGAGTGACCGGCAGTTCTCCTCGTCGCGTTGGCGGCGTTCGGTGAGTTGCTGGCGTAGCTTCCCTGAACACCACGGTTGACCCCGATAGGCGGCCCCGCCGGGTGCTAGGGGCACCACGGCGGGGCCTTGATCCCAGACCTGACGAGGAGGTCAAGGACCCATGACTGACCGTAGCCAGCCGGATGACCCCCCTGGCAGCCCGCCACCGGGTGAGCTGCGGGTGCTGGTGCATTTGTTAGCCGCTGATGGCCTGTTCAGTAGCGAGTGGGGCCTGCACGCGCGCCGGGCGTATTGGACCGTGTGCGGGGAGATGGTCGCCGACGCGGACCTGCCGCACGCTATCTGCCCGGACGACTGCGACTGCGAGCCGTATTTCTGCCCGGCGTGCCTGCGACAGGCCACCGTCCGCAACACGGAGACGGACGCGCGGATCGCGGCTGCGGGCGGCGCGTCATGAGCGGCAAGCACCACAAGCCGCCACCGCACCTGATCCCGATCGTTGCCGGCACCAGCGAGCAAAGAGATTTGCGCAGTACTGTCATCGGAGGCCGCTAGCGGCGGCAGACCCGTCGGCTAGCCTGGCGCGCTCTTCCAGCGCGCCAGGCTAGCCGACGGCGGGCCGAAGGGCCAGGTAGCCGTCGACGGGTCAGGTGGAGGGAGTTTCCGCGGAGCCTTCGGCGAAGACCCGGCTGCCGCGGAGGTCTTCGGGGGCCAAGGTGGTGAGCTCTTCTTTGCTGACCGGTCGATCCATTTCCATGAGGCGGCTCGCGTGCCGCAGCCGAGCCCGCTCGATCGCATTGCGGACGCTGCGGGCGTTGGCGAACCGCGCTTGGGCCTTGCGGCGCTCCAGGTATTCCCGGAAGGTCTTTTGGGCCTCTGGGGTGAAGCAGTAACCCTCCGCCGCGACCATGAGTTTTCCGATGTCCTCCAATTCCGCAAGCGTGTAGTCGGGGAAATCGATGTGGTGCGCGATCCGGGAACTCATCCCAGGGTTGGACACGAAGAAGGAGTCCATCCGGTCTTTGTAGCCGGCGAGGATCACCACGAGATCTTCCCGCTGGTTTTCCATCACCTGCAGCAAGATCTCGATGGACTCCTGCCCGTAGTCCCGTTCGTTGTCCTCGCGGTACAGGTAATAGGCCTCGTCGATAAACAGCAGCCCGCCCATCGCCCGCTTGAGGACCTCCCTCGTCTTGGGTGCGGTGTGCCCGACATACTGGCCGACCAGATCGTCGCGGGTCACCGAGACCAGGTGCCCGCGACGCAGGTAGCCCAGCCGGTGCAGCATGTTCGCCATCCGCATCGCCACGGTGGTTTTGCCGGTGCCTGGGCTGCCGGTGAAGCACATGTGCAGGGTGGGTCGGGAGGTGGACAGGCCGAACCGGGCCCGGGCCCGGTCGACCAGCAACAGTGCGGCGATCTCGCGGATCCTGGTTTTGACCGGGACCAGTCCGACTAAATCAGCATCCAGTGAGGTAAAGACCTCATCGATACCTGTCTCCGCGCGTTCCCGGGCGAGATCGACCCGGGCGTCCGGCGGGAGCGTCTGCGGGCCCGGCTCAGCGTCGTCGGGGGTGTCCGACCCGGCCGAATCATGGCCGGGTCGGGACATCCCAAACCCGATGCGAGTGGGTGCCTCGGGACCGGGTGGGCGGTTATTCGTCGACATCGGATGACCCGTCATCCCTGCCCGTTGTACCGGCGGCCGTGCGGCGCGTCGGCGGCGTAGGGATGCGACGTGTAGCGGATGGTGCGGTCATGCCATTCCTGGCGTTCCAGACGGAAGCCGGGCTCATCGGTGGGTCGCTGCACGATAAAGGACAGCCCGACGGTCTGCTTGCCGTAGCTCGCGTTGTAGGCATTGAGCCTGATGTAGTGCTCCGGTTTGGCCTTGCGGCACGCGTTCACCTCGGCGAGTACGCCCGCGGCGTCGGTGAGGTCAAACATCGGCAGCCCCCACATCTCCCAGTAGGTGTTGCGGGGGTGTGGGTCGTCGGTGAACTCCACCGAACAGGGCCAGCCGTTATCCAGCGCGTACTGGATCTGCTTGGTAATCTCTTCATCGGTGAGATCGGGCAGGAACGAGAAAGTTCCCTGAGTGATGCGCATTCTCGTTGCTCCCATCAGACCGAGGTCGGCGTCTCGACCACGTCGGGCACGTCGGTCGACTCGTAGTTGAACGTGATGTCCCCCCAGGTGGACAGTGCGACGTCCAGCTCACGGCTCTTCTTGGCGGCCGCTCTGAGGATGTCGTCGCCCTCCTTGTGGTAGTCCCGGCCCTCGTTTCGCGCCTTGATCATCGCCTCCACCGCGACCCGGTTGGCGGTCGCGCCCGCGGCGATACCCATCGGGTGCCCGATCGTGCCGCCACCGAACTGCAACACCACGTCCTCGCCCAGGTAGTACAGCAAGTCGTGCATCTGACCGGCGTGGATGCCACCGGAGGCCACCGGCATCACGCCGGGCATCGACCCCCAGTCCTGGTCGAAGTAAATGCCCCGGACCGGGTTGACGGTCAACTTGCCGAGCCGGCAGGTGTCGTAGTAGCCGCGGATCGCATTGGGGTCGCCCTCCAGCTTGCCGACCACCGTGCCGGAGTGAATGTGGTCCACCCCAGCTAGGCGCATCCACTTGGCGAGCACCCGGAAGTTCACCCCATGGTTCTTCTGCCGGGCGTAGGTGGCGTACCCGGCGCGGTGCAGGTGCAGGATGCACCCGTTGGCCCGGGCCCACTTCGCCATCGACTGGATCGCGGTGAAGCCGATGGTCAGGTCGATCATGATGATGACGGTGCCGACCTCCTTGGCAAAGGTGGCCCGCTCGTACATGTCCTCCATGGTGGCCGCGGTGACGTTGAGGTAATGCCCCTTGACCTCGCCGGTCGCCGCCGAGGCGCGGTTGACCGCCTCCATGGTGTACAGGTACCGGTCCCGCCAGCGCATGAACGGCTGGGAGTTGATGTTCTCGTCGTCCTTGGTGAAGTCCAGCCCACCGCGCAGCGCCTCGTAGACCACGCGACCGTAGTTGCGGGCCGAGAGGCCCAGCTTGGGCTTGGTGGTAGCGCCCAGGAGTGGCCGGCCGAACTTGTCCAGGTACTCCCGCTCCATGATGATCCCGTGCGCCGGACCCTGGAAGGTCTTGACGTAGTGCAGCGGGATGCGCATGTCCTCCAGGCGCAACGCCTTGAGCGCCTTGAACCCGAAGACGTTGCCGATGATCGACGACGTCATGTTGGCGATCGACCCCTCCTCGAACAGGTCGATGGCGTAGGCGATGTAGGCGATGTACTGGTTCTCCGCGCCGGGCACTGGCTCCACCCGGTAGCACTTGGCTTGGTAGGTGTCGTAGTTGGTGAGCCGGTCGGTCCACACCACCGTCCAGGTCGCGGTCGAGGACTCGCCCGCGACCGCGGCGGCCGCCTCCTCCGGGGGCACCCCGGGTTGTGGGGTCACCCGGAACGCACACAGCACGTCGGTGTCTGGGGGCTGGTAGTCGGGCTTCCAGTAGCCCATCTCGGCGTAGGGAATGACCCCGGCCGACCAGCGATCTGTCTTCTTCTGCTTTTTCTGCTGCGATGTGGTGGTTTCGGTGCCAGTCACACTTCCCTCCTCTGGTCATAACCAGCTTGGCGCTCCACAATCAGTCTGTCTATCAAGACTTTGGTCGTGACTATGTACTGATCGTTCAGGAGTTGCCGGGACCTGGGAGTTGCGATGACCTCGGAGGTGCGATGACCCAGGAGGTGCTATGACCCAGGAGGTGCTATGACGGAGTCTCGCTTGCGCACGCTGGTGGCGTTGGCCGCCACGGGATCGGTGCGCGGCGCCGCCAGCCGATTGACGGTCACCGAGTCCGCGGTCTCGGCGTCCATCGGAGCCCTGGCCCGTGAGCTCGGCGTGCCCCTCGTGGAGCCGGTGGGCCGTGGTCTGCGGCTGACCCCCTCCGGTGTCGTCTACGCCCGCTACGCCCGCCGGATCCTGGGGCTGCTCGCCGAGGGTGCGGCGGCTGCTCTCCAGGAGCTGGACCCGGAGCGGGGTCGGCTGCGGCTCGCCGCGGTCACCACCGCCGGGGAGCACCTGCTGCCCGCCTTGTTAGCCGAGTTCCGTCGGCGGCACCCGGGAGTCGCGCTGGCCCTGGAGGTGGCCCCCAGCGCGCAGGTGTGGGACCTGGTCAGCGCGCACGAGGTGGACCTGGTCATCGCGGGGGCGCCGCCTTCGGGAGTCGAGGCGCGCGTGGTCGCCACCAAGCCCAACGAGCTCGTGGTGGTGGCCGCACCCGCGGTCGCCGAGGCGTTCGACTGGGCGCGCACGCCTTGGCTGCTGCGCGAGCAGGGCTCAGCGACCCGTACGAGAGTCGAGGCCTACCTGGCCTCCCAGCACGTCGCACCACCCCGACTGGTGTTGGGGTCCAACGGGGCGGTGGTGGCCGGCGCGGTGGCCGAGCTCGGATGCGCGCTGCTGTCCCGGGACGCCATTGTCGAGCTGCTCTCCGCCGGCCGGCTGGTCGTGGTGCCCACTCCGGGCACCCCGATGCGCCGGCCCTGGCATGCGGCCGTCGGAGCCTATTTCGGCGCCTCCACCTGGCTGTTCGTCCGGCACCTGCACGCCTGCGGCTGGCGACCACACGGCGCGCCCTCCGCCGCGGCGCCCGGCAGGGCACCTACGGGAACGCCGGTGAAGGTACCGGCGTCGAGGGGGGCCGCCGACCCCCCATCGGATCCACCCACCGGGGGAGGTGCGCCATAATGATCCCGGCTTAGGCTCAGGGACGGCGGGATGGGCCCGCCGCAGGTGAAAGGGAGGGCCATGATCGAGGCGTTGCACGCGACCGCCCAAGAGATGGTGCGCCGGCCGCGCGGCATCCTCGCGGCCGATGAGAGCATCGGCACCATGTCCTCCCGGCTGGAGAAGGCCGGGGTCCCGGTGAGCGGGGAGAACCGGCGGGCCTACCGGGAAATGCTCCTCACCACGCCGAATCTGAGCAGTGGGATCAGCGGAGTAATCCTCTCCGACGAGACGTTCAACCAGAAACTCAGCGACGGGCGGGACTTCCCCGCTGCCGTGGCGGCGCTGAACATCCTGCCCGGCATCAAGGTCGACACCGGCGCGAAGGAGTTGGCCTTCGCACCGGGCGAGAAGGTGACCGAGGGTCTCGATGGCCTGCGCGAGCGGCTGCGGGACTACGCCGCCCGCGGCGCTCGTTTCGCCAAGTGGCGGGCCGTGATCACCATCGGTGACGGCAGGCCGAGTCGGCGTGCGATGCGGGCGAACGCGCACGCGCTGGCGCGCTACGCCGCGCTGTGCCAGGAGTCGATCGTGGTGCCCATCGTCGAGCCTGAGGTGCTGATGGATGGTGACCACACCATCGACCGGTGCGCGCAAGCGACCCGCGCGATGCTAGAACACCTGATCGAGGAGCTGGACGAGGCTGGAGTGGACCTTGCCGGCACGGTGCTCAAGCCCAACATGGTCGTGCCGGGTTCGGAATCGGGCCAGCATGCCGGCCCTGAGGAGGTCGCCGAGCGGACCGTGGCCACACTGCGGGCGGTGCTGCCGGCGTCGCTAGCCGGGGTCGCCTTCCTCTCCGGCGGTCAGTCGCCGGAGGTGGCCACCGCGAACCTGGCCGCGATGCAAAAGCACGAGACACCGTGGCCGCTGACCTTCTCCTTCGGGCGGGCATTGGTCGGCCCGGCGTTGACCGCCTGGCACGGGGAGCCCAGCCTGATCACCGCGGGTCAGCAAGCGCTGGCCGACCGGGTCGAGCCCAACTCGGCCGCGGTGGCGGTGGGGTAACCGGTCAGCGCGGTCAGCGAAAGAGGCCCTCGCGCAGCGCCGTAGCCACCGCTGCGGCGCGGTCGGTCACGTCCAGTTTGCGGTAAATGCCCCGCACGTGGCTTTTGACTGTTTCCTCGCCGACCACCAGTTCGGCGGCAATGGCCCGGTTGGACGAGCCCGCCACCATCAGCGAGAGCACCTCGCTTTCCCGGGGAGTGAGACCCAGGTGCGCGCCGGGCCAGAACTCGCCGGCTTTCAGCTGCGCGGCCGAAGCCCCGGCCCGGGCAGATAGGCCGGCATCGACGACCACCCCACCAGCGTGCACCCGGTGCAGGTGCTCGACCAGCTCCGGGCCCTCGATCCGCTTGAGGAGGTAGCCCGCCGCTCCAGCCTGCATGGCTTGGAATAGGTACTGCTCGTCGTCGTAGACCGTGAGCAGGACAACCCGCCGCCCGGGACAGTCCTGCACGAGGTCACGGCACAGGTCCAGCCCGCTCTCCCCGCCCAACCGCACGTCGGCGAGGACGATGTCCGGGTCCAGCCCCGCCACGATCCGTCGCGCAGTCGCCACATCCGCGGCTTCCCCGACCACCCGCACTTGCCCGGCGAACCGGCTGAGCATCGCTTTGAGACCGGCCCGCACCATTTCGTGGTCATCGACCAGAACCACGCGCAGCGGCTGGCCACCCATACGCTGAGTGTAATGATGATGAGCGGAGCAAGCCTGGTCGTCTGACCCGGTATGGGGACACCAGGTGGGCGGATCCCCTTGTCTTTCCCTCCAGCAGGGGACGCCGAACCGGACCGGCGTGCTTACCCTCAGGTACCGCAGTGAGCCGTCGTGTGGTCCTGCGGAGAACAGCGGGGTGTGTCGTGCCTGATAAGTTAATGCGGATGGAGCGTGCCGGGTCCAGTACGTCGCGGCCGGTGATGCTCGCGATCGCCGGCGACAGCGCTGCGGGGAAGACCACGCTGACCAAGGGCTTGGTGGACGCGCTGGGTGCCCACCGGATCACCTCCCTGTGCGTGGATGACTACCACCGCTATGACCGGCAGGAACGCAAGGGACTGCCGTTCACCGCGCTGCACCCGGACTGCAACTACGTGCAGATCATGGAGCAGCACCTGCAGCTGCTGGCCACCGGCCAGCCGGTGCTCAAGCCGGTCTATGACCACGACACTGGTCAGCTCGTCCGGCCTGAGCTCATCGAGCCCACCAAGTTCGTGATCGTGGAAGGTCTGCTGCCGCTGCACACCCGGCTGGCCCAGGCTTGTTTCGACATCACCGTGTACCTGGACCCGCCCGAGCCCATCCGTCGGGACTGGAAGGTCAAGCGGGATGTCAGCAAGCGCGGATACACCGCCGAGCAGGTGCTGGCCGAGCTTGACAAGCGAGAGCCTGAGTCGGAGGAGTTCATCCGCCCGCAACGAGCCGCCGCGGACATCGTGGTCCGGTTCGGCCCGGTGGAGCAGCGCCACGACCCACCGGACACCCCGCTGTCGGCCGAGCTGACGCTGCGCCCCACGATCCGCCACCCTGACCTCACCGGGGTGTTCCGCGAGTCCGACCGGCGCGCCATGCACCTGCGGCTGGCCCGCGACGAGGACGGCCGACCGGTGGAGGCGTTGCACATCCACGGGTATGTGCCGCGCGAGGAGAGCCGGCTGCTGGAAAAGGCAATCTGGACGAAGCTCGACACCGAGACGGAGCTGCCCTCCGCGCTAGGCCACATCGGTGACGGCGTCCACAGCGAGCCGCTGGCGATCACCCAGCTGTTGCTGCTCTACCACCTGCTCGACTCAGTCCGCTGACCCCGGCTCTCAGTGCTTCGAACCTCAGTGCTTCGAACCTCAGTGCGCCGAATTCGACATCAGCGTTCTCCCGTCGCGTTCGAGCAGCTCTCTTGTCGAATTCGGCGCACTGAGGGCGGATCGCCTGCACCGGTAGGGGGGAGTCGGTGGTGTTCTCCTCACCAGCTATCGTGGCGCGCGTGATACAGCCGTATCAGCTTGACGCGGAGGGCCTACCGCCGCTGCCGTCACCGTCGGCTAGTCCCGCTGAGCGGGCTGAGGCGGTGATGGACCGGCTGGTGGCCCGGCTGGGTGGGATGCCCAGTCTGGAGGATTACCGCCGCGCATACGCGTCCTGTGGGGCACCGTGGCCGGGTGATGACGTGATCCGTCAGCGACACCATGTCGCCCCCGCCGCGTGATCGGCGGTAAAGTCCTCGACGCTTCCGCGCTGGCCGCACTGGCGCGTCGCCGACACTCCGCGCTGGTGTGGTTCGACATCGCCCTGACGCTGGGGCTACCCTCTATGTGCCGAGCTTGGCACTCACCGAAGTCCGCGCTGTGCGCCCCAATGCGGCGCCGTTGCTAGCTGATGTGCTGACTCACCCTTCGGTCATCGTGGGCGAACTCGACGCCGCCATGGCCGGTCAGGTCGACCAACTACTCCTGAATGCTGACGTGTTCGACGGCTGCGCGGGGCACGTCGTGCACATCGCCCGAACCCGGGGCTGGCCCGCGCTGAGTGCCGATCCCGGCCGACTGCGCCGTGTAGACCGCACTGTCGAGATTGACCTGCTCTAAAGCGGCGGTTCCGGAATACGCCAGAAACGGGCCGTGCTGTCGTGTGGCCGCTAGTCTTGGCATGGGGAGAGCGGAACAGGATCCTGAACGTGGGGCTAAGGTTGCCCGAATATGCCCTCTGCCCCCGGTACGGGTACCGGGGGCAGAGGTCCTTTCGCCACTGCGTCGGCGAAAGGGACGGGTGGCCGCCGGGAGCTGGGGGAACCGGTGGGGTTGCTCGACCGGCGGACGCCCGGGTCAGATGGCGCCGGACTGCGGCTCGGGCCAAGGCCGGCTCGCTGCGGGCGCGGCGTTGGTCGCTGGGGGCGCGGCGTCGGTCACTGGGTTCCCCAGGAGCTGGAGGCGTCCCAGAGCATTCCGGCGAGTTCCTCGGCCTCCTGGCTGGTCAGCACGATGGTGGCCTGGGTTCTTCCGTTGCCGGTGAGCCACACGTGCCCAGCCCGATCCGCGTCTGGCCGGGTGACGATCAGGGTGGTGGGCTCACCCTCCAGGGTCTGAACCCGCAACATCGCGCGGAACGTCTCACCGGGAGCGCTCATGTCGGGAGTTCTCATCTCGGGGATGCTCATCGGGCATTGGCCAGCGGCCGGAGTGCGTCGGTCAGGTTGTCGCTCATAGTTGGTAAGACAACCGGAGTGGACGGCGTGCCGGAATGCGTGTCGGCGGTGTGTGTCGGTGTTCGTGGGTGTGCGAGCCGCGCTGAGGTTCCCTCGCGCGGATCGGGGCGTTACGGTACGGGTCACCATCTGGTTGCGATCATGGGTATGGGGGATGACGGACTCACCGAACGCGCTGACTGGTGTGCTCACTGAACTGGGCTGGAAGCCTGAGGCGCTGGCCCGGCGGCTGAACAATTTCGCGGCTCTGCACGGGCGCGTCGAGCAGATGCACCCCAAGACACCCTATAAGTGGCTGCACGGCGACCGGCCGCGTTCCCCGTGGCCGGTGCTGGTGGCCGCGCTGCTGAGTGAGGAGCTGGGACGCCCGATCACCACGGCTGATCTGGGCTGGGGCGGTGATCAGGTGGAGGCCGTCTCGGCCATCAGTGAGCTGATCCTGCCCTGGACCGCGGCTGGGAGCTTGCGTGCGGTGCGGGTGGTGGCCGACGCTATGAGCATGGAGCGGCGGATACTGCTCACCTTGCTGGGGACTGGAATGTGCGCGCCTGCCCATGAGTGGCTCATCGCCCGCCCGGAGGCCGACGCCGCCCGCTCATCCGGTTCGCCGGTGTCGGTCGGGGCGGTCGATCACCTTGATGTCATCGCCGGACAGTTGCGCCGGATGGACGACCAGATGGGCGGCGACACGCTGCTGCCGCTGGCCCGCGCGAATCTGCGGTACGTGCTGGGCCTGCTGGGAGAGCGCCGCTACACCGATACGGTCGGGCGGCGGTTGCACGCCACCGCCGCCGAGCTGATGCGGCTGGCCGGTTGGTCCGCGTGGGAAAGCGTGCAGCATGCACAGGCCCAGCGGTACTGGGTTGCCGCGCTGCATGCCGCGCACGCCGCCGGGGACCGAGCCCTGGGCGCCAACATCGTGGGAATTATGTCCGTACACGCCATTGACCTGGGTCAGATCCGGGAGGCGGTCACGCTGGCCGAGACCGCCCGGGCGGGTTATCCCGGGGCCTCGCCCCGGGTCGGGGCGCTGTTGGACCTGCGCGCGGCTGAGGCCCATTCCTGCGACGGCTCGGTCACCGAGTGCCGCCGCGCCCTGGACAGCGCCTTCGACCGACTCGGCGATGCTCCGTCATCCTCGGGAGAACCGGAGTGGTGCTACTGGATCGACGAGGCCCAGACGCACGCCTTTGCCGGCTACTGCTACCTGCACTTGCAGGACTGGGGCCGGGCTCGGCAGCACCTGCGCACCGCGCTGCGTCTGCGGGACCCCAGCTACGCCCGTGACGGTGCGCTCGACCACATTAAGCTCGCCACCACCTACCTGCGCCAGGACCGGCCCGAGGTCGATCACGCCGTGACCCTGGCCACCCAGGCGGTGCAGACCCTCACCGGCGGGGTCGACTCCACCTACGTCGTCGGCCACCTCGCCCAGCTCGTCAAGGACTTCGCCCCCTACCGGCGACGCCCCGCCGTGCGCCAGCTCACCGAGCAGGCCACCGGGCTCCTCACCGCGCACTAAAGGGACCGCACCCCGCACCCCGCAGCAGCCAACTCCCGCAGCGAGCGCTACTCGCTCTCGCCGTGGTCCGAATCGAGGATCTTTGTGAGCAGCGCGGTGATCTGTGCCATGCCAGCGGCCTGCAGGGCGAAGCCCTCACGCATCTCCTGGCGCAGTCCGTTGATTTCCCGGTGCATCTCCTGGCGCAGTCCGTTGATTTCCCGGCGCAGTTCGTTGATCTGCTGGCCCTGCTCCAGCTGGGTCTCGCGCAGCGCGTTGAGGACTTGGCGATAGCTCCGCATCTCGGTGCGGAACTCGGCCACGTCGCGGTCGGCCAGCGCCGCGAGCGCCCGGGTGGAGGCGACGTCTTCGCGCAGCCGGCCCACCTCATGCTCCAGCCTGGCAAACCGCGATTCGAGATCATCGTTCAGCATGGGCGCGATCCTATCGCCGCCGGCTGACGATCCTGCCACCCCCACGAGGACACGAGCATGGGCACCTCGCGGTGGACACCTCCGGTCGGGGCACGGACGTGGCGGAGAGCACAGGCGCCTCGCCTCAGCACGACCGTGGCCGTGATCATGGTACCCCAGGTGTGTTTCGGTGCCAGTGGGTGTGCGAGCCGCGCTGAGGTTCCCTCGCGCGGATCGGGGCGTTACGGTACGGGTCACCATCTGGTTGCGATCATGGGTATGGGGGATGACGGACTCACCGAACGCGCTGACTGGTGTGCTGACCGAGCTGGGCTGGAAGCCCGAGGCGCTGGCCCGGCGGCTGAACAATTTCGCGGCTCTGCACGGGCGCTGTGAGCGGATGCATCCCAAGACGCCGTACAAATGGCTGCACGGCGACCGGCCGCGTTCCCCCTGGCCCGCACTGCTGGCCGCGCTGCTGAGCGAGGAACTGGGACGCCCGATCACCACGGCTGATCTGGGCTGGGGCGGTGATCAGGTGGAGGCCGTCTCGGCCATCAGTGGGCTGATCCTGCCCTGGACGGCGGCTGGGAGCTTGCGCGCGATACGGGTGGTGACCGACGCTGGAAGCATGGACCGACGGATTCTGCTGACGTTGATGGGGACCGGGGTGTCCGCGCCCGCCCATGAGTGGCTGATCGCCCGCCCGGAGGCCGACGCCGCCCGCTCCTCTGGTTTGCCGGTGTCGGTCCAGATGGTCGATCACCTTGACAACCTCGCCGGCCAGGTGCGCCGGATGGACGACGAGTTCGGCAGCGACACGCTGCTGCCGCTGATCCGGGCTCAGCTGCGGTACGTGCTGGGCCTGCTGGATGAGCGCCGCTACACCGACAGCGTGGGCCGGCGGCTGCACGCCAGCGCCGCCGAGCTGATGCGGCTGGCCGGCTGGTCCTTGTTGGGCAGAGAGCATCCGCAGGCCCAGCGGTACTGGGTCGCTGGGCTGCACGCCGCCCATGCTGCCGGGGACCGGGCGCTGGGCGCCAACATCGTAGGAATCATGTCCTTGCAGGCCATCGACCTGGGTCAGATCCGGGAGGCGGTCACGCTGGCCGAGACCGCCCGGACGGGTTATCCTGGGGCCTCGCCCCGGGTCGGGGCGCTGTTGGATCTGCGCGCGGCGGAGGCCCATGCCGCCGACCGCTCGGTCACCGAGTGCCGCCGCGCCCTGGACACCGCCTTCGACCGACTCGGCAACACCCCCGGCTCCTCGGGGGAGCCGGACTGGTGCTACTGGATCGACGAGGCCCAGAGTCACACCATGGCCGGCCGCTGCTATCTGCGCTTGCAGGATTGGGGCCGGGCTCGGCAGCACCTGCGCACCGCGGTGCGCCTGCGGGACCACACCAGCTACGCCCGCGAAAGTGCGCTCGACCACATTAAGCTGGCCACTACCTACCTGCGCCAGGACCAGCCCGAGGTCGACCACGCCGTCACCCTGGCCACCCAGGCGGTGCAGACCCTCACCGGGGGGGTCGACTCCGCCTTCGTCGTCGGTCATCTCACCCAGCTCGTCAGTGACTTCGCCCCCTACCGCCGACGCCCCGCCGTGCGCCAGCTCACCGAGCAGACCGCTGGGCTGCGTCCCTCGGTCACGGTCTGATCGGCTCAGTCCCGGCTGACCGCCAGGTGCTCCCCGGCGAGCAGGCGGCCGATGCTGCGCAGGGCCGGCAGGTCGTGCACCTCGACGGCCAGCGCCGGTACCTCGACCACCGGGACTGTCGGGTGTGCTCGGCGGAACCGGGCCAGCAGCCGGTGTTCCCGCCCGGCCAGGGCGACCCGATCGGCGTGCAACCGCAGCACCGCCGCGGCCAGCCCGGCCGCAGCGGCCGAATTGGCGGTTGAGTTCGCGTGCTCCAGGGTGTGGGCCAGCGTCTCGGCCCGCGCCGCCGGCAGGTCCGCGAGCACTGGATGCGTCCGGTTGAGCACCAGCCCGGCCAGCGGCATCGACTCGGTGGCCAACCGGCCCACGAAGTAGGCCGCCTCCCGCACCGCGTCGGTCTCCGGAGTGGCGATCACCACAAACGCCGTTCCCGGAGCCCGCAGCAACTCATACGTCGCGGTGGCGCGTTCCCGGAACCCACCGAACATGGTGTCGAAGGCCTGCACGAACGCTGAGGCATCAGCCAGTAGCTGCCCGCCCAGGATCGTCGAGATCGTCCTGGCGAACAACCCGAACCCGGCACCCATCAGCCGGCGCACCCCGCGGCTGCCGGCCCGCACCGGGGCGGACAGCAGCCGGATCATCCGCCCGTCCAGAAAGGACGACAGCCGCTGGGGGGCGTCCAGGAAATCCAGCGCCGAGCGCGAGGGTGGGGTGTCCACCACGATGAGATCCCACGCACCGGCCGCGACCAGCTGTCCCAGCTTTTCCATGGCCATGTACTCCTGAGTGCCGGAAAACGACGAGGAGATGACCTGGTAGAACGGGTTGGCGAGGATGTCGGTGGCCCGCTCGGAGCTGGCGTGGGCCTGCACCATCTCATCGAAGGTGCGGCGCATGTCCAGCATCATCGCGTGCAGCTGGCCACCAGCCGCCGTGATCTCCTCAGTGGGCGCCACGGGGCGGGGAGTGTTGGTGAGCTCCGGGAGCCCTAGCGACTGCGCCAGCCGTCGCGCTGGGTCGATCGTGAGCACCACCACCGATCGGCCCCGTTCAGCGGCCCGCAGCGCCAGCGCCGCAGCCGTCGTCGTTTTCCCCACCCCGCCCGCACCGCAGCACACCACCACTCGGGTGGCCCGGTCCTCCAGCAACGCGTCGACGCCGAACGGGGGCGGCTTCATCGCACTCCCTGCTCGCGGAGCACCTCAGCGAGCTCGTAGATCCCGCCGAGATCGACGCCATCCCCGCCGACCTCGGTGAGCTCAGGCAGCTCGATCAGCGGCAGGCCGGCGTCGGTGAGCCGGATCCGGGCCTGCTGCTCGGCGTCTACCCGCAGGGCGTGGTCCATGGTCTCGGCGACCAGGCCGTCGAGCACGGCCGGGTCTAGGTCCAGGCCGGCGGCCAGCAGCCCGGCGCGGACGTGGTCGGCGTCGAGGCCGCCGTTCGTCGTGGCGGTCACCGAGTGGGCGGTCACCGAGGGGGCGGTCACCGAGGGGGCGGTCACCGAGGGGGCGGGCAACCGGGAGGGTCGGACCCGGTTGATCAGTATCGCGCCCGGGCGCAGGTCCGCCAGGTCCAGCTCGGCGACGGTCTCCAGGGTCTCAGCCACCGGCAGGTCCTCCAGCAGGGTAACCAGGTGCACCGCGGTCTGCGCCGAATGCAGCAGCCGCACCACCCCCGTGCTCTGGCTGTGGATTGGGCCCACCTTGGCCAACTCGGCCATGGCCCGGGTGACGTCGAGGAACTTCACTACCCGCCCGGTCGGTGGGGCGTCCAGCACCACCGCGTCGTAGGTGTGGACGGCGCCTTCGGCTCGGGTGGTCGCCTCTTTCACTTTGCCGGTGAGCAGCACATCGCGCAGCCCTGGCGCCACCGTGGTGGCGAACTCGATCACGCCCATCCGGCGCAGCGTCCGACCCGCGAAGCCCAGGTTGTAGAACATCGCGAAGTACTCCAGCAGGGCTTCCTCGGCATCCACCGCCAGTGCCCGGACTTCGCCGCCCCCGGGGGCGACCGCGATGCGCCGCTCCTGGTAGGGCAGCGGGGGAGTGTCGAACAGCTGCGCGATGCCCTGCCGTCCCTCGACTTCCACCAGCAGCGTTCGCCCACCCCCGGTGGCCAACGCCACCGCCAGCGCGGCGGCCAGCGTCGTCTTGCCCGTTCCGCCTTTGCCCGTGACGACATGCAGGCGGGCTTGGGTTAGGTCGTTGGGCCACATGTGGTGAGCCTAGGCGGCTCACCACCCGTGAGTGGCAAACAGTGTTCCCACCCGCATTGCCACTCACGGGTCATGGGCTAGCCTGCTAGCCCATGACCATCTGGGAGTACGCGACCGTGCCGCTGTTGACCCATGCCACCAAGCAGATCCTCGACCAATGGGGAGCTGACGGCTGGGAGCTGGTCACTGTGCTGCCCGGGCCGACCGGGGAGCAGCTGGTGGCCTTCCTCAAGCGCCCGAAGCAGTGAGCGCCTCGGGCCGGCTGGCGGCACTCGGGCTGGTGTTGCCACCGGTGCCCGCCCCGGCCGGGGCGTATCTGCCCGCGGTGCGCAGCGGGTCCCTGGTCTTCACCGCCGGCCAACTCCCGCTGGTCGACGGGGTGCTGGCGGCCACCGGCAAGCTCGGGGCCGAGATCGACGTGGAGCACGGTGCGCAGCTAGCCCGAACCTGCGCGCTTAATGCGCTGGCTGCGGTGGACGGACTGGTCGGGCTCGACGCGGTGGTCCGGGTGGTGAAGGTGGTGGGGTTCGTGGCCTCGGCACCCGGGTTCAGCGCCCAGCCCACCGTGCTGAACGGCGCCTCCGAGCTGCTCGGTGCAGTGTTCGGCGCGGCCGGGGCGCACCCCCGGTCCGCGGTCGGGGTCGCGGAGCTCCCGCTGGGCGCCCCGGTCGAAGTCGAGCTGATCGTCGAAGTGTCCTAAGGCCGCTGCCCGACGGCCCGCCGTCGTCGAAACGGCCGAGGTCGTAAAAATGGGGACCAATTCGGGAAGAATTGCCTTACGCTCAGCCGACTGGGGCGGGGAACCAGGATAAACCTCGCCGCGCGACCTCTCGGAGGAGCGTATGCCGGTCGGCCAGCCGCACCTGTCCAGCGTCGTGCTCACCCAGCGTCTGCTGTGGCACCGCGCGCTCGGCGGGCCATCCCGCCCGCAGCCGGTGGTTGTGTTGCTGGGGCCGGTCGGCTCGGGCAAGAGCACCGCGCTGAGGTCGATATCCGCAGCCTGTGGGGCCGAGGTGGTGCACGCCCTGGTCGACTTCCAGCCCGCCGAGCCGGCCGCGGCCGAGCCCACCACGGTGGAGACCCTGGCGCGGATCGCCTTCGAGCTGTCCCGCACCTGGAAAGCCCGCCCGAGAGCCCGGTTCACCCGGTTCACCCTGGGGCTCATCGCGGTGCAGACCTCGCTGGACGAGCACAACCGCGATAGAGCGAAAGAGACCCTGCGTGCCTCGATCAACGATCTTACCCACAGTCCCCGGACGCAACGGGTCGTCGCCGACCTGCTGAACAATGCGCTCGATGTGGCGAAAAGCGCGGACGTCCTGACCGCCCCGACCGCAGAGATCGTCAGGGCCTTGCTTCCCCGGCTGATCCGAACCGTGGCCCGCTGGCCCGTGCGCAGGGCCGAGCGGTGGCACGCCGACATTCCCGAAGCCGAGGGCGCCACCCCGCTGGACGCGCTCGTCGCGCTCAACCGGTCGACACCCACGGAGATCACCGAGTGGCTCACTGCAGCGTTTCTCGCCGACGTTCGGGAAAGCCACCCGCGGATGGCTGCGGCAGATCGCTTCAGCCGGTGCTCCTGCCCCCAGCCAGACAAGACTCGGCACTGGCACAACTGGGTGCTCCTGCTGGACAACATTGACCATCCAGGTGGTTCAAAGAGGCTTATTCAGCGATCTTGATCGACAGTTGATCGTTGCAGCTCAAGACGGGTCTTGCAAGATCGATAACACTGCCCTGAATAAGCCTCAAAATTCGTCACGGACCTGCTCGTCGCTCGGGCCCGCCACCTGCGCGAGCATTCCGACGAGCACGACCCGCTGCTGATCGTCGCGACCAGCGGCCGGTGGGACAGCCACTGGGAAACCGGGTGGCGGGCCCCCTGGCAATCTCCGCCGGAGATCCACGGCCGCGTACGGAGCGTACCGCGCTGCCATGAGGCCAACTACGGGCACTGGGCCGGCCCGGCATCCGAAGCGCCGCGGTCCCCGTACTACCCGGTGCTGCTGGAGCCGCTCAGCATCAACGAGACCGCCCGCATCTTGGAGCTCAGCCCGCACGCGCCGACGTGCATCCTGGTCCAACGCGCCACCGGTGGCCTGCCCGCAGCCGTTCATCTCCTCAAAGACCTGCTGGCCCAGCGCCAGTTCCCGCCCGGTGCCCGCGACGTTCTCGGGCTGACCGGCCCGGCTGCGCCCGGTGCCGATCCCTGGCGCGACCGCTTGACGGACCTGCGCCTTACCCGGCATCTCCCGGATGTCAACATTGAGGAGATCATCACCGCCGCCCCCTTCGCCACCGCGCCCTGGCTGATACCCCACGACGCGACGAGCCTGATCTCTCGCCCCCACGTCGGGCGCATCCTCACCGAGTTGCGCACCGCCCTGTGGAGCACCGCGCCCAAACAGGGAGGCGTGACCCCGAACTACGGCGAGCTGCACCCGTGGGTCGCCTGGACGCTGATGTCCGCCCTTGCTCGACGGAACACCGCCCCCTCCTACCGGGAGCAGTTCGAGGCGCTGCTCCACGATCCGGATACCGTCAACGATCCCGCGCGCAAGGCGTACTGCCAGCTGGCCCTCGGACGGATCAGGGAGGTGGTGGAGGCTTTTGCGGCCAGTTTTGACCAAGGCCCGCACCAGGAATGGATCGACCGGCTCGAACTGGTGACTCGCGCGCCTGATGACCTGCCGCTCGACCGCAGCTTCAGAGAACTTTACCACGACCTCGTGACCACGACTGTCGACGCAGCGTCGCCCGACCCGTCGCCGGTCGCCAACACCATCACGCGGCTGATCACGGCCCGCTGGCTGGCGGCTAACCCGTTCGCCATACCCGATCCAGAACTGCGCGAAATCATCAGCCACGGGTACGGGGAGGAACTCCCACCGCTGTCCCGACGCCCCGATGTCGCCGCGCTGTATGAGGTCGCGCGACTGGCCGCTGACCCGCTGCGCTGACACACCGAGGAGACCCGGCATGACCCTGTTCCACGACGTGCTGACCGGCTTGCGGCGTCGAGGGCAGGGCGGCGAACCCCCTCGTTTGGTGAGGTTCCCGAATGTCCTACAACGGCACTGGATCATCAGCTCGCTGGTGGTCGTCCTGCTCATCGGGTCCGGGTCCTTCGTGGGTTGGCACCAGTCGCAGAAATGCGGACAAGGCATGATCGCAACCGGATCGCCTTACGTCTGCGTCGGCCTTGACCTGGACTCGACGGCATTCAAGGATAACGACCCGCTGGCTGATTTGGAAAACACCATCGCGCAGCGCAATAGAACAATCTCGGGGCCGTTTGCCACTATCGTGTTACTTGAGGACTTGACGCCCGATCCGCACAGCGACAGCGTATCGTCACGGTCGCACCGACATAGCATCGAGGGCGCGATCACCGCTGTGTCGCGGGCGAACGACCCGAGGACGTCAGGTGCCCTTCCGAAGATCAAATTTTTACTCGCGAACTACGGCCTCGGGGCCGAGGCCTGGCAGCAGGCCGTTGATGCGATCAAGCAGAATCGGATGAGCGAGCACATCGTCGCAGTGACCGGAATCGGTCAGAGCCTGGATACCACCCGCGCTGCGGTCGCAGCTCTGTCGGCGGCGGGTATCGCCGTGGTGGGCGCGGATACCACCGCGGACAACATCAACGTTGCCCCGGACCCGGGAGCCAAGCGCAGCACAAACTTCGTTCGGGTCGCTCCCACGAATACCGAGGAGGCACAAGCCGCGGCGAACTACATCATGCAGCACGGCTACCGCAAAGTGCTCCTCGTCAAGGACGTGAATGAGGGGGATAGCTATGCGCAGACTCTCGCCAGCGCCTTCGCGGCCGACGTCAAGCCGGCCTACACGGAGCCCTACCGGTCGCCGGAGGGAGCACTGAGCCTCGCTACCCGAGAGCAATTGATGTCCAAAATGTTCGCCGAGATGCACAGCGACATCTGCGCGATCAAGCCCGAACTCATCTACTTCGCCGGCCGGGGCACCGACCTCGGGTACTTCCTGACCGCGCTGTCCTCAAGTGGCGCGTGCGGGCTCGGGCTACTGGACGTGCTGACCGGTGATGACGCACAGAACCTGTTTGGCGGGCCGATATCGACGTCCGGCGACCTGAGCTTCACGGTGTTCTACACGGCTTTCGCGTATACGGATGAGTGGAACGGCTTCCCGTCGACTTCCGATTATGTCAAGAACTACCAGGAGGCTTATGCAAAACCCTCCTTGAAGAAGTACAGGCCGATAGCGGCCCGGAACGAGGATAAAAAGGTCGCCAGTGGTCTCCTGTAATCCGTGAAGAGAATCCGCCATGTCTTCAGGTGGGCGATGGCCCGCTCGACGGGCGCGCGCAGTGAGCTGATCTGATTATTGTAGTCATGCTCGCGCACGTACAGCTCACGATCTTGCGGCTTGCGAACCGGAGTGGTGATGTAATCAGTTCCTATGAATCCCTTGTCACCAATCGCGTCACTGGCCAATTTGAGGATCATCTCGCACTCTGATTCCTTCAGTTTGGCCATGTCATGCTGATTCCCGGGAACCGGCTCGGAGACGAAGGTGACACGGCCAGCGAGATTCGTGATGATCAACGATCCGTGACCCGTTGTCTTATATTTCCCAGCCCACAGCTCACGCTCGTCTGCCAGGACCAGCACGGCCACAAGGTACCGTCTACCAGGACGATCACCCCCCTGGTAGCCTCCGCGGCCTCCTGCGCGGATGGCCTGAACTCCGCGGTAGCCCGCTCGATCAGCGGCGTCAGGAAGGTGATGTACCGCGAGATCGTGGACTGGTCCACATCAAAGATTTCCGCCCACACCTCCTCGATGATGTTCTGGCGCATATACCCGCAGCTGACGACAAGCGCCGCACGCAAGCAGAGCTCCCTCGGGCGGCCTGTGCCCTTATCCCATGGCTTCTCGAGCAGTTCGCCGACCACCCGCTCCAGCTCATCGAGTTGCTCAGCATCCAGTCCTGACATACGATCGAACCGCAACGGCTTCTCCCTCGTGAAGGGTTTGGCTTGGTCACCTCCTTTCTATCGACCGGAGAAGCCGTTGTCTATTACCTCATGCCGCGTGTCGCCAGCTTTCAGAAATAATCCCTCAATTAGCCAGAATCAGGGTTTCGCATAAGCCTCGTTGACGTGGTGGGTTTATACTTGAATCCGCCTGACCAGGCTGTGGTGTTGTGTATGGACGAGAAGTCGCAGGTCCAGGCCCTGGACAGGACCCAGCCGTCTTTGCCGATGAAAAAGGGTCGAGCGGGCACGATGACCTATGAC
>JAFAPC010000188.1 GCA_019247305.1 Pseudonocardiales bacterium | reverse complement strand
GATCAGGATGGTGCGGGGGCGGCGGGAGTTGGGGACCAGCCGGTAGAGGGTGGCGCGGATGCGGGGTAGGTCGGCGAGGAAGTAGACGATCAGGATGATGACGATGCCGGTGCTGGACACGGCGTTGAATACGACGTGGCCGGCGCCGAGCAGGCCGCGAGACAGGCCGGAGAAATCGCCGTTGAGGAGCTGTTGGAGGCGCTGGGGCAGGTCAAGGCGGGCGGTGAGCTGGCCGAGTAGCGGAAGCTGAGTTTGCCAGCGGGCCAGGATCGTGGGGCCTTGGGTGAGCAAGCGTCCGGTTTCGCGGGCCAGGGGTGGGATTGCTGCGGCCAGGAATCCCCCGATGACGGCCAGGATGAGCGCGACGGCGGTGACCACGGCGGCCCAGCGTGGCATCCAGCGGCGGGCCAGGACCGAGACCGTGGGTTCGAGGCCGACGGCGAGGAAGAAGGCCAGCCCGGTCAGGAGTAAGGCCCCCCGGACGGTGATGATCATGTATACCAAGGCGGCGGTGATCGCGACGCCGGCGGCGGCGCGCATCCCGGTGGAAAAGGCTGAACTGCTATCCAGAGGCGGCCCGGGCGGACCGAGGGGGTAGTCCGGGGAGCGGATTTTGGCTGCGGCTGCTTCGGCCTCGGCGATGGGCCCTTCTGCTGCGGTGTGCGGTTGGGCGATCAAAGCGTGGTGGCCCGTGCTCACCATGGAGTTAGCGGCCCCGTCCCCGAGATGGGCGGTGTTGCGGTTGTGCACTGGTGCCACCGTTTCTCCTCTTTTTGGCTCAGGCGTCGCTGCGTGTGGGTGCGGGGTGCGCTCGGGGCTGAGCGCGCGGGGGGCTGGCTCCCCGACGGTTCGGGGAGCCGGCCCGGGTATGCGGGTGTCACCTCCTGGAGGGGGTCGGTTGGTGGGTGAGGGCGGCGATGCGGTGTGCCTGCGCGGACAGCACCAGCGCGGATACTCCCGCGATGAGGGAAAACAGTCCGAATACGGTGGCCAGGGACAGCGCGCCGATATCGGGTCGCAGATTGAGCACCACGCCCAGTGCGAGGGCCACCAGGCCTCCGATGGCCCACATCGCTCGTTCGCCGGCGGTCTCACCGTGCTGGAAGGCCAGGGCCACCTCGATGATGCCGGTGACCAGCGCCCAGAACGCGATGACGTAGGTCAGCACCAGCGCGGTCAGGCCCGGCCACAGCAAGGCGATGACTCCCGCGCCCAAAGACAGCAGGGACAACAACAGGTACCCGGCGACAGGGCCGGCGCGGTCACTGCTAAACGCCCGGGCGGCGTCACTGCCCGCGGTCAGAAATGCATAGACGGCGAACAGGATGACAAACGCGCCCACGGTGATGTGTGGCCACACCACCGACACGACCCCGATGGCGATCGCGAGCAGCCCTCGCCACAGCAGGGCCTTAGATACAGACGAAAACATCAGACATTCCCTCCTGATCGGACTCAGTAATAGATCTTCAGGCGGTCGTCGACATTGGTGACACCGGGCGCTGACCAGGCGGCGGCGACGGCGGCGTCGCGTTCGGGCCAGGAGTGCATGCTGCCGGTGAGCGTGACGTGGCCGTGAGAGCTGCTGACCGTGATGTTGTCGGCATCCAGCCGGGCGTTGTGTTCCAAGGCCGTGGTGATGGACTGGTGGATATAGCTCGCCTCGGGGACGAGGCTGTGGACATCGACGTCGTTGTGGACATTGACCACACCTGCGACGTTGCCGACAACGAATTCGGCTTCGCTGCGCTGGTATCGCCACTGCGCGGTCCCGGCCAGGGTCACGACTCCGTCTTTGACGGTGGCGTTGATGGTGTCGGGGACCTGGGTGTTCAGCATGAGTGCTTGCAGCACATCTGCGCGCAGCTCAGCGTCGTGGCGGCGATGGCCGGTCAACAAGCGCACGTCGAGCTGGTCGTCGACGTGGGTAACCCCAGAAACGCGTTTGGCCGACTGCCGGGCTTCGTATTTTTCTCGGAAACTGCCTACGGTGCCCTGCAACATGATGGTGCCATCAGCGTGCGCGGACACCGCGATCCCCTCACTGTCGATCATTGGATCCCACGACAGTTCATCGATCACGTTTTGCTGGAGTGTCTTGTTGGGCATAGTGGAGTCCTTCCCACCCAGATATCACCCGCTACGACCCTCGCTAAGGGCAACGTAAGAAATGCCAGACTCACTCGAATCCTTGAAATCCACAGTGATGCCCTCAGCGATCCTGCTCAATCGGGGGCACCCGACATTGAGTTTTGGTAATCTCTGTAAAAGCAAAACCGGTCAATCTTTTCGTCGATCTATGGTCTTCTCCGTCATCGTTGTAGTCATGTCGGTGTAAGGCGTTATGGGGAAGGATCCACCCGAAGCGGCGACCGCGCAGCGGTCAGAAGTCCCTACAGCGATAGCCAAAAGTCCCGCTAAGCGATTACCCCGACACGGCATAATCGGAGTGACATAAGGCGCTGACCACCAGCTCGCGGAGCTCACGCAGGGCTATCCGCTATCCAAGCCAGCAGCGGCATGGCGAGCTTGAAAGTGCGGTCGGCGAGAAGGTCCGGAGCGGCATGCGGATCAGCGGCTATGCAGTGACCGCTCGTCCACAGACTCGCGCCCAGTGCAATAACCAAAGGCACTTTGGGCATAGAGCAACCTGGCGATACTCACCGCAGCTAATGCGTGATGCTCACCACAGCTAATGCGTAAAGGATTCCTGGAACGTAGCCGTGGAGATGATCCAGTTGCCGCCGGCACTGGAGGCTAGCTGGCATGGCCGCGACTACGAGGATCGGCCAGCCACCACGTCAACGCCACCGACCAGCGCTGGGCTGGTTGCACAGGTTGTGGACCTACCGATCGGTGTCCACCCCGTCTGAAGCGAAATACATCGAAATCGGTGGTCAACCGGGTTGGTGGGTGGTGCTGAAGTGGGCGGCGCGGCGACGCAGCAGGTGGCGGTGTGGGCCGGAGCGCAGCGGCGGCGTGGGTGCTGCGGTGGGGGCGGTGCGATAGAAGATCTGTTTGCCGACCTCGATCAGGACGAGGTAGCAGATGATCATGCCGGTGAGTGCGGCGAAAAATCCCCCGGGGAGGGGTTGGAAGCCGAGAAGGTGGGCCAGGGGTGTGGCCGGGAGCAGGGCGCCGACGGTCACGACGCCGAGGGCGGCCAGGGTCAGGGGCAGGCTGGGGTGGCTGCGGAAAAAGGGGATGCGGCGGGTACGGATTAAAAAGATGACCAGGGTTTGGGTGGCGAGGGATTCGACAAACCAGCCGGAGCGAAACAGTGTTGGGCCGGCGTGGAAGACCCACAGCATCACGGCGAAGGTGACGAAGTCGAACACCGAGCTGACCGGCCCGAAAAAGATCATGAAGCGGCGGATGAAGCCGATGTCCCAGTGCGAGGGGCGGCGTAGCTGTTCGTCATCGACGGTGTCGGTGGGGATGGCGAGCTGGCTGGTGTCATAGAGCAGGTTGTTGAGCAGGATCTGGGAGGGCAGCATCGGCAGGAACGTTAAAAATAGTGACGCGCCGGCGGCGGAGAACATGTTGCCGAAGTTGCTGGAGGTGCCCATCAGGACGTATTTGATGGTGTTGGCGAAGATTCGTCGTCCTTCGGTGACGCCGTCGGCGAGCACGTCGAGGTCTTTTTCCAGCAGGATGACATCGGCGGCGTCTTTGGCCACGTCGGTGGC
>JAFAPC010000186.1 GCA_019247305.1 Pseudonocardiales bacterium | reverse complement strand
CGGAGACCTCGCCGCGATGCTGTCCAACCTCGTCGAGGGTGACGTGTTGTTCATCGACGAGATCCACCGGGTGGCTCGGCCCGCCGAAGAAATGCTCTACCTCGCGATGGAGGACTTTCGGGTCGACGTGGTGGTCGGCAAGGGTCCAGGGGCCACCTCCATCCCACTGGAGATCGCCCCGTTCACGTTGGTCGGTGCCACCACTCGTTCCGGTGCGTTGACCAGCCCGCTGCGTGACCGGTTCGGGTTCACCGCGCATATGGAGTTCTACGAGCCGCACGAGCTCGAGCTGGTGCTGCACCGCTCGGCTGGCATCCTTGGGATAGACCTACGCTCCGATGGCGCCGCCGAGATCGCCACCCGTTCTCGGGGCACACCCCGGATCGCCAATCGCCTGCTGCGCCGGGTTCGCGACTACGCCGAGGTCCGAGCCGACGGCGCCATCACCCTTGAAGTGGCCCATGCCGGCCTAGCTGTCTATGACGTCGATGCGCTCGGTTTGGACCGGCTGGATCGCGCCGTGCTCACCGCGCTGGTGCGCACCTTCGGTGGTGGGCCGGTCGGAGTGTCGACTATCGCCGTCGCCGTCGGCGAGGAACCGGCCACCGTCGAGGAGGTATGCGAGCCGTTCCTGGTCCGCGCTGGCATGCTCGCCCGCACCCCGCGCGGTCGGGTAGCCACCTCAGCCGCCTGGCGGCACCTGAAGCTGGAGCCACCCGCCGATGCTTTCGCAGACCTCGCCCCCACCCTGTTCGAGGCCTGATGGGGTGACACTATCTACAACCCGCCTAACCACAGTCCGACGCCGACGATGAGCATTCCGCCGAAAATGATCTGGACGAGAGAGCTGCGCAGCGAGACCTCCAGGTAGCGCTTGCGGATGAGCGCGATCACCATAAGCTCGATGGCGACCACGATCGCTGCGAACATCAGTGCGACCGCCCGGTCGGAGATCAAGAATGGTAAGGCGTGAAAGACACCACCCACGGTCGTCATCACCCCGGTAATCGAGCCTCGGGTGATGGCCGACCCTCGACCGGTCTGGCCGCCGTCATCGGAGAGCGCTTCGGACAAACCCATACTGATGCCGGCTCCCAGCGCAGTAGCGAGCCCGACTAGCAGCGCGGCGTGTGAGCTCGACAGCACGGCCACGGCAAAGATAGGCGCAAGTGTCGAGAGCGTTCCGTCGATGAGCCCAACCAGACCCGGTTGCACATACCGCAGGACTATGGCCTGCTCGTCCGCTTCGATGCGGCTGAGCAGGGTATTCACCACGCCGGCTCCCAGCTGCACTGCTGGGCTGGTGGCCGCCATCGAGGAGGCCACCGTGGCCGTTGTCCCGGCCGAGCGCAGTATCATACCAGTAGCGGCAGCGCCACCAGAGACCATGGGCTGACGGCCCATCGCGGGAGTATTCAGGGCGTGGGCGCTCGGTCTGTAGCGAGGCCTGGAGTAGCGGTGCGACGGCAACGCGTCCGTCCTTTCTTCGGCGGCCTGGGGCAGCGGCGGGGCGATAACCCCCTGCGCCGATCTCTTGGGGCCGATCTCTTGGGGCCGATCTCACGGGGGGCAATTCGATGGGGCTGCTGGCGGAACCTTAGAGAATGAATCGTTATCCCTTCGAAACCTGAGAACCCTGGTTGCGTCGCAGCGCCCACAGGTCCGACCCGGGCGACGAGGAACGCGTTGGTTGCTCCGATCGGCGGCGCCTGGTGAGCCATTCGGACGGTGCCGTGTTCAGGGTGCCCCTCGGGCAGCAACAACACGCGAGACGCGTCACCGCCGGGAATCGATCGACGCCGCGCAACCGCGTGCGGCGCGACCTGGCACACTCGGTGCCGCAACGTTGATGGTGATCGGAGAACCATGGACCCCAAGTTCCTGCTGCTACTCGTTGCGGTGTTCGCGCTGTTGACGATCATGGGTTCCCGCCGGCAGAAGCGGGCGATAGCTGACGCGCAACGCCTACAGAGCTCGCTGGCCAACGGCGACCGGGTAGTAACCACCTCCGGCCTGTACGCCACCGTCGTAGACAGCGCGGAGGAGACCACGGTCGACCTGGAGATCGCTCCGGGAGTACGGACCCGATGGCTGCGTGCCGCGATCCGAGAAAAGATCACTACCGAGGACGAGGAGAATATCGACGAGCCGACCGCGATCAGCGCGCCGCTGGCCACCCCCAGCGACGGCAGCACTCGCGCTGACAACTCCTGATTGAGGAGAACCATCTACCGTGGCACCACCGGCCGGGCGCTTGCGCCCCTGGCGCAACCTGGCGATCTTCGCTGGAATTGTTGCTGTTCTGTACTCGCTGGTCTTTCTCACCGGTGGCGGGGGTGCAACCCCCAAGCTGGGCATCGACCTGCAAGGCGGTACCCGGGTGACGCTCACCGCGCGGACCGTCGATGGCCGGCCACCCTCGCGGGAGTCCCTGGACCAAGCTCGGCAGATCATCGAGCAACGGGTCAACGGTATCGGCGTGAGTGGCGCTGAGGTCGTGCTCGACGGAACCAACTTAATCATTACTGTGCCGGGTGAGAATGGTGACCAAGCTCGTACCCTCGGTCAGACCGCTAAGCTGTACTTCCGGCCGGTCCTCTCCGAAGAACCAGCCGGGACGTCCGCGCCGGTTCCAGGACCTCATCCTCCGAATCCTCCGACCCCCGCTGCGCCTGCTCCCAGCGCACCGTCGTCAGTCGGCAGCGCTCCGGCGGAGTCGGCCGATCCATGGGTCGCAGAGCAGATCCGGCAGGCCCGGGCACGGCTGCAGAGTCCGGATCCAGCCGTGCAGCAACAGACATTGGCCACGCTGAACTGTGCCCTTCCCAACCCCTTGCGCGGCAGTGACGACCCGAACCTGCCGTTGATCACCTGTGACCAGCACCACACGGCCAAGTACCTGCTCGGGCCTGCCTTCCTGTCCGGCGAGCAGATCTCCAGTGCCTCAGCCGGGCCGAACCAGGAGGGCACCGGCTATGAGGTGCGGCTGAGGTTCAAACACCAGGGCGAGGACATCTGGGCGCAGTACACCGCGAACAACGTGGGCAAGCAGTCGGCGTTTGTGTTGGACGGTGCGGTGGTATCCGCACCGCAGGTCCTCGCCGCGATCCCACCTGGTCAACCGACCAGCATCACCGGCAGCTTCACCCAGGCCGAGGCCCAGACCCTGGCCAATGTGCTCAAGTACGGTTCGCTGCCGCTGTCCTTCCAGTCCTCAGAGTCGGAGACGGTGTCAGCGACCCTGGGCCTGGCCTCGTTGCGCGCGGGACTGCTTGCCGGGGCGCTCGGGCTGGCTGTGGTGTTCGTCTACTGTCTGTTCTACTACCGGGCCCTCGGGGTACTGACGATCTTGTCTTTGGCGCTGTCTGGACTGATCGTCTACGCCGTGCTGGTGTTGCTCGGCCGGTGGATTGGTTTCACCCTTGACCTGGCCGGTGTCGCTGGCTTCATCGTCGCGATCGGCATCACCGCCGACTCTTTTGTGATCTTCTTCGAGCGTCTTAAGGATGAGGTGCGCGACGGTCGGACCTTCCGCTCCGCGGTACCCAGGGCCTGGGTTCGAGCCCGCCGCACCATCCTGTCGGCGGACGCCGTGAGCTTTCTGGCCGCCGCGGTGCTCTACGTTCTGGCGGTAGGACAGGTGAAGGGTTTCGCCTTCACCCTCGGCATGTCCACGGTGCTGGACCTGGTAGTGGTCTTCCTGGCCACGCATCCACTGGTGGCGATGGCCTCGCAGTCTCGGCTGCTGTCCCAGCCCAGGCTGTCCGGCCTCGGGGCCGCCCAGCGAGCCGGAGCCGAAAGCCGAGCGGGGCTGGCTACTGCGGGGAAGGGGGCCTGAGATGACGGGCACGCTGGGGCGTCTGTACAGCGGGACCGGCGCATTCGACATCGTCGGCCGACGGCGGATCTGGTACTCGTTATCCGGCCTGCTCGTCGCGGTCTGTCTGGCGTCGATCCTGCTGCGTGGGTTCAACCTTGGCATCGACTTCCAAGGCGGCACCAGCATCGAACTCCCGGCCTACGGCGCGGCCGGAACGATCACTACCCAGCAAGCCGAGCGGGTGTTCACCACCACGGTGGGCCAGCCTCCCGAGTCGGTGCAGACCGTCGGTACCGGCTCGGCGGCCAGCGTCCTCATCCGCTCTGCGGCGCTGGACACCCGCAGGTCATTCATCCTGAAAAGGGCGCTGTACGAGCAGCTGCGCCCGCTCGGCAAGGATGGGCGCCCCAGCGAACAGGCGATCAGTGACAGCGCCGTGAGCGCAACGTGGGGTGGCGAGATCAGCCGGCAGGCGCTGATCGCGCTGGTGGTGTTCCTCGGTCTGGTAAGCCTGTTTCTCGCGGTGTATTTCGAACCCCGGATGGCGCTGGCCGCGCTGGTAGCGCTCGTGCACGACGTGCTAGTGACTGCGGGGATCTACTCGGTGGTCGGTTTTGAGGTGACACCGGCGTCGGTCATCGGCCTGCTCACCATCCTCGGCTTCTCGCTGTACGACACCGTTGTCGTGTTCGACAAGGTCCAAGAGAACACCCGCGGACTGCTCGGGCTGACCCGACGAACCTATGCCGAGGCCGCCAACCTCGCGGTCAACCAGACGCTGATGCGTTCGATCAACACCTCCTTGATAGCGGTGCTGCCGGTGCTCGGTCTGCTGGTGGTTGGCGTCGGTCTGCTGGGTGTCGGGACGCTGAAGGACCTGGCCCTGGTGCAGATGATCGGCATCATGGCGGGGGCGATGTCCTCGATCTTCCTGGCGACTCCCTTGATTGTCGACCTCACCATGCGCAGGCCAGCCTACCGCCAGCAAGCCGAACGAGTCGCCCAGCGTCGGGAGAAGCTGGCCCGCAAGGCCGCCGCGAACTCCGCAGACGAGGGTGAGACTCCCCAGGAGGGCGCCCCCAGCGGCTCCCCGGCTCCAGCCGAAGAGGCCCCGGCCGCCGGTGTGCCTACCAAGATCGGCAAAATGGCGCCCGGAGGACGGCGGCGCGGGCACCCCACCGGCAAGAGCAGCAGGCCATCCGGCAAGGCCGCCAGGTCCGCTGGCCGCTGACGGATGTTGGGTGACTCAACTACGCTGAGTTATGACGGTTGCTTAAAGTAACCGCTCTGCGACGGCTCGCTGCTGCTTTTCCGCCTCCATCACCTATGTGACGTTTTTTCGCGTTAAATCCTTGCCTCCACGCCGGTTTGGTAGCACGCTCTGTAGTCAGACGCCGGATGTCGCTCCGGGGAGTGAAGGGTACTGGGCGGCACCGTGAGGGCGACCAGGAAGGATCGGGGATGGTGGTGTGGTCCGTTCCGGGTGTGCTGCATCTGCAGGAGGTGCGTGAGGACCTGGTAGGCCGGCGGGTACTCGCCCGCCACCGCATCACCCGGAAGCCTCTCGCGATCACGTACCTGTCCCCGGAGCTGCTGGCCGACAGTGAGTTTCGCACCCGGTTCGCACGTGATGTTGCGCGCCTGGCGCGGGTTCGGGAAGCCCGGGTCGCCCGCGTCCACCGGTACTGTGAGTGCCACCACGGTGCTGCCGTCATCGGTGATCATGTCAGCGGGACTTCGCTGCGTGCCCTACTTCTGGCTCAGGGTGCCATCGGCACGGAGGCCGCTCTGGTCGTGCTCAAGGACCTACTGCGCGCGCTCGCCGCCTGTCACGAGCTAGGCTTGGTGCACGGCGATGTCAAGCCGGAGGCTGTGATCCTTACCCCTGCGGGCCGGGTCCGGCTGGTCGACTTCGGGCTTTGGACATTCGAGCTCCGGCGGCTACTCACCCAATCGACACCTTTTTACCTGGCACCGGAGCAGTGGAGTGGTTCTCCGGTTACCCCAGCGGGGGATGTGTACGCCGCCACGGTCACGTTCTTTGAGTGCCTGGCCGGGGCGCCGCCGTTCTATGCCGACGGCGAGGCCGAGCTCTCGGCCAAGCACGAACAGAGCACACCTCCGGTCGATGTGGTCCCCGAACCGGTTCGGGAGCTGGTCCTGCGCGGCTTGGCCAAGGGTCCACGCAGCCGACCCGACGTGCGGAGCCTACTTGCCCAGGTCGGTGAGGTGGCAGCCCGGGAAGCTGGCTCTGACTGGGAACGGCGCGGACGACGCGAGCTGACGGCACTCCTCGCCGGCCGTCCGGTACTACCTGATGTGTCGGTGCCAGCTCGCCGTAGCGGTGGCGCCTACTGGCGGCACCGCAAGCCAGTCCGGCTGGCTGCGGTCATGGGTGGTGCACTGGCGTTGGCGGCGGGGTTGGCCAGCCCGCCCTTAGCGGTCATTCTGCCCGGCGGCGGCATCTTCGGCTCAGGAGGAAGATCGCCGGTGCTGGCGTTCCCTGACCTCGACCGCGACGCTGTGCCGGTGCGGGTAGTGACCAACGGCCAGCTGGCGGAGCGCGCCCTGACGCCTGCGGTGCAAGCCGGGACCGTCGGGCCGCTCGCTAGGGAGCACCCGCCGGCACATTCGGTTCTGACGCCCACTATGCACACCGTGCCCTATGAGCGCGCTGCTCCCGATGCGCTCCATCAGGGCGCTTCCCGCCCGGGCAGCGTTGCGCAGAACCAGTCCACAGTGAGCCATTCCGCATCGGAATCGGAGGAGTCCACACCCGTACCACCGGCGTGCGCCCTGGAGCTGACCTCAGCGCCCAAGACCTGTGCAGCAGCGACCCGCGAGCAGCCGAGGCCGGATTCGGCCGGGTCGAACGCTGACCCGTCGCGGGTGTCGATTCCGGTCCAGCTGCCGGCGCCGGTGGAAGTGCCGGTGGCGCTCCCAGAGCGGGTTGAGCTGCCGGTCCAGGTATTGAAGTCGATTCCTATCTGGGAAAAGAACCAGCCTGATCAAGGCGTCCACACGCCTCAAGGTACTCAAACCCAGGAAGATTCGCCGGGAAGGGCAAAAAAGGCGCGGGCCGGGTGGCAGGACACGACCACGAAAACAGGTGAGCCGACGAACTGGGCGCAGCGGAGCTCTGCGTCTTCTGGGAGCTGGGGATCCTCTGGGAGCCGGGGGTCCTTTGGGAGCTCGGGCTATCACTCCGAAGGCACGAGGCAGAGCTTCGGGCATTCTGGCAAGACCGGCCCGTAGCATACGTGGGATGCGACCCAGGCTGAACACCGACAACCTTGCGGCGCTACTCGTATCGCTGATCCGCGAAGTTCCGGACTTTCCGCGGCCGGGTGTGCTTTTCTGGGACCTTGCCCCCGTGTTCGCCGATGCGACGGCGTTCCGAGCGGTGGTGGACGCGTTGATCGCTCCAACCCAGCAGGTCGACGTCGTGGTCGGGGTAGAGGCTCGCGGGTTCCTGCTCGGGGCCGCAGCCGCTTACGCCCTGGGCGCTGGTATGGTCGGAGTGCGCAAACCCGGCAAACTGCCCGTGGTCTGCGACCGGGAGAATTACGTTCTGGAGTACGGTGTCAGCTCGCTGGAACTAGCCCACGGCGTGCTGCGGCCCGCGCAACGGGCCTTGGTGATCGACGACGTCCTGGCCACCGGGGGTACCGCGGCTGCAACCTGTGCACTGGTCGAGCGGGCTGGGGCCACGGTCAGTGGCATCGCGGTGCTGCTGGAGATCGGTTCACTGCGCGGCCGAAATCGGCTTGTCGGCCGCCCGCTGCACGTCCTTCTCACGCTCTAGACCCGCACCAGACTGATCTCAACTGCGCTGCGCGGGAACAGCCGGGCAGGGCGGGTTCTTGGGGATCTGGCGGGAGAATAACGGCGGTAGGCTAAAGACCTGTTTGTCCCTAGGTGGCGGGAGAGTGCGGTGTGAGCCAGGACCTGCAGCTTGCCGGTGCGGCGCCGGTAGGCCTGGACGTAGCCACGGCCCCCCAGCGGCTGCCGTCAGCGACCCGACGCGTTCGGGCCCGGCTTGCCCGGCGGATCGCCGCGCAACGGCCCGGCCCGATCAGGCAGGTACTCGAACCGCTGGCCACCGTGCACCGTGAGATGCATCCTAAGGCCGACCTCGCGTTGCTGCAGCGCGCTTATGACGTTGCCGAGAGTAAGCACTCTCACCAGAAGCGCAAGTCTGGTGATCCCTACATCACCCACCCATTGGCGGTCTCCACTATCCTCGCCCAGCTGGGGATGGACACCACCACTCTGGTAGCCGCACTGCTCCACGACACCGTGGAGGACACCGACTATTCGCTGGCCTGCCTCACTGAGGACTTCGGTGAGGTGGTCGCCCATCTCGTGGACGGCGTCACCAAGCTCCGCAACAAGGTCAAGCTCGGCCCCACCGCCGAGGCCGAGACCATCCGCAAGATGGTCATCGCGATGGCCCGCGACCCTCGCGTGCTAGTGATCAAACTGGCGGATCGGCTGCATAACATGCGCACCATACGGTTCTTGCCGCCGGAAAAGCAGGCTCGCAAGGCCCGAGAGACCCTTGAGGTTTTCGCCCCTCTGGCGCACCGGCTGGGCATGGCCAACATCAAGTGGGAGCTGGAGGATCTTTCCTTCGCGATCCTGCAGCCGAAGAAGTACGACGAGATCGTGCGGCTCGTGGCCGACCGGGCCCCCTCCCGGGACACCTACCTGAAAACCGTGACCGACGAGATCTCCGCGCAGCTGGCCAGTGTGCGGATCGTCGCCAAGGTTGAGGGCAGGCCCAAGCACTATTACTCGATTCATCAGAAAATGATCGTGCGCGATCGCGATTTCGACGACATCCACGACCTGGTCGGAGTGCGGATCATCGTCGAGGACGTGCGTGACTGTTACGCCGCGATCGGTGTCGTGCACTCAATGTGGCAGCCGATGCCTGGTCGATTCAAGGATTACGTCGCGCAGCCCCGATTCGGGGTCTACCAGTCGCTGCACACTACAGTGATCGGACCGGACGGCAAACCGCTGGAGGTGCAGATCCGCACCCACGCCATGCACCGAACCGCGGAGTACGGCATCGCGGCGCACTGGCGGTATAAAGAAACCAACGGCACCCACAACACAACCGTGGACGTCGAGGAGATGGCCTGGATGCGCCAGCTCCTGGACTGGCAGCGGGAGGCCGCCGCCGATCCCAGTGAGTTCCTTGAGTCGCTGCGCTACGACCTGGCCACCCGAGAGATCTTCGTCTTCACGCCCAAGGGCGAGATCATCACGCTGCCCGTGGGTTCCACGCCGGTCGACTTTGCCTACATGGTGCACACCGAGGTCGGTCACCGCTGTATCGGCGCGCGGGTCAATGGCCAGCTCGTCGCACTGGAGCGGAAGCTCGACAACGGCGAGGTTGTCGAGATCTTTACCTCGAAGGCTGAGGGTGCCGGCCCCAGCCGGGACTGGCTGTCCTTCGTCGCCTCACCCCGGACAAAGGCCAAGATCAGGCAATGGTTCGCTAAAGAACGCCGCGAGGAGGCCATCGAGACCGGCAAGAGCGCCATCGCCAAGGAACTGCGCCGGGTTGGGTTACCCGTGCAGCGGCTGGTTTCCGCCGCCTCAATGGTCGCGGTGTCCCGCGAGCTGCATCATCCCGACGTCAGCTCGCTGTACAGCGCTGTCGGCGAGCACCGCGTCTCTCCCCGTCATGTGGTGCAGCGCCTGGTAGCCCTGCTGGGCGGCGAGGAGGGCGCCGAGGAAGTGTTGGCCGAGCGAGCCACCCCTTCCACCGTTGCGCGCCGTCAGTCAAGCGGTAACTCCGGTGTGCAGGTCCCTGGCGTCGGGGATGTCGACATCAAGCTCTCCCGTTGCTGCACACCAGTACCGGGTGATGAGATCCTCGGGTTTGTCACCCGCACCAGCGGAGTCAGCGTACACCGCACCGACTGCACCAACTCTGAGTCGTTGCGCGCACAGCCCGAGCGGCTGATCGACGTCGAGTGGGCTCCCTTATCGTCGTCGGTGTTCCGCGTCGGGATCCAGGTCGAGGCGCTGGACCGGCAACGCTTGCTCTCCGATGTCACCAAGGCGCTCGCGGACGGGCGGGTCAACATTCTGTCCGCCTCGGTCACCACCACCCGGGACCGGGTGGCGGTGAGCCGCTTCTCCTTCGAGATGGGCGATCCGACCCGTCTGGAGCACATCCTGCGCGCGGTGCGCAACGTCGAAGGGGTCTACGACGTCTACCGCATCACGTCATCGAACTGACCCCGCCCCGGAGCGTCAGGTAGCCGTAACGTCGACGGAGGTGATCGTGACCGGCGTTATGGGTTTACCTCCGCCCGGGGAGGGCTCCAAGGACCCGTCGTCGCCCGCCTTGGCTATCCGATCGAGAGCTTTAAGGCCCGTCGCGGAGATCGTGGCGAAGACGGTGTACCGGGGTGGAAGCTGAGTCTGGCCGTAGATCAGGAAAAACTGGCTGCCGCCGCTGTCGGGTTGGCCGGTGTTGGCCATGGCGACGAGCCCGCGCCCGTAGGTCAGTTCCGGGAATACCTCATCGGGGATGGTGTATCCCGGCCCCCCGGTGCCCGACCCGGTTGGATCACCGCATTGCAGAACGTGCAACCCGGGGTCAGTAACCAGCCGGTGACAGGGACTGTTGGCATAAAAGCCCTGCTGGGCCAGGCTGAGGAAGCTGTTTACCGTGCATGGAGCCAACGCCCGGTCGAGGGTGAGTCCCATCGTGCCGGCTGAGGTATGCAAGGTCACCTGCGCTGTGCCTCTGGCGGAGGTGGAGCCGGCCAGTGGCGGCCGCACCCGCCTAGCCGAGGGCTGCTGGGTGGCGGGGTACTGGCAGTCGACCGAGGCAGGCAGTGGCTTGGGCCGGACCGGCGCAGTGACCGGCTTGTGGTTCGGCGCGGCGGCGCTAGTGCTGGCTGACGTGGCCGGTTTCGCGGTGGTGCCGGCTCGCTGGTCACGGTGGCGCAGCGTCAGCGTCAGCGCCACGATGCCCACAACGAGGACCACCGCGGCCACGCCGCCAGCCACGGTATACCTGCGACGACGTGCTTTGGCCCGCTCCGCCCGACGGGCGAGCTGGCGATCGAGTTTGCGTTTCGCGGCCTCGCGACGCTGCGCGTTGGTGGGCACCCGGACTCCTGTGGCTGGGCAATGACTGCCGCGCAGTCTAGGTTGGGCCGTCGGTGAGTTTGGCGCCAGCCTCGCTGCGGTGCGCGCCCTAGGCTGGAGGGTGTCTGCCCCTCCGCCATGCCCGGAACCTCCGTCAAGCCCCGAACCTCAGTCAAGCCCCGAACCTCAGTCAAGCTCAGAGGAGCGCCGTGCTCATCGCTGGTTTTCCCGCCGGATCCTTCCAGGCGAACTGTTACGTGCTGGCCCCCGAGGCCGGTGGCCCGTGTGTGGTCATCGACCCAGGGGAGGGCGCGGAGCAGCCGCTGGAGGAGCTACTGCATCGCCACCGGCTCGACCCGGTGGCGGTGCTGCTCACCCATGGGCATTTCGATCACATCTTCGCGGTGACCCCGGTCTGTGACGGCAACGACATCCCGGCCTGGATCCATCCTGAGGACCGGGTGCTGCTGTCCGACCCGTTGCGTGGGCTGTCCGCCGAGGCGCGAGGGTTCTTCGGAGGTCGGGTTGTGCTCCGTGAGCCGCGAGAGGTGCGTGCGCTGACTGACGGGACGTCCTTAGAGCTGGCCGGGCTCGCCGTGACCGTCGACCACACGCCGGGCCACACCCGCGGCTCGGTGACATTTCGCTTGACGACCGGCGAGGGACCCGGTGCGGAGCGGAAGCTACTAGTCTCCGGCGACACCCTGTTCGCTGGCTCGATCGGGCGAACCGACCTACCCGGCGGTGACCACGGGCAGATGCTCGCCTCCCTCCGGGACAAGGTTCTCGTGCTGGACGACGAGACCGCTGTTCTTCCCGGCCACGGCCCGAGCACCACCATCGGCCAGGAACGGGCCAGCAATCCCTTCCTGCACGGGCTCATCACACCTGGCCGGCACCGCGGGCTGTGACGTGCCCCAACTGGCTACGCAAGGCGGGAAGGTCGTCGGAGGTGAACTGTGGCCGCGTGCTACGCGGCGGGCTCAATCGTGTCGTGCCGGGCGACCAGGGCGGCGATCGCCGTGGTGATCGGGACAGCGCCGACCAGGCCAATGCTGCCGACCAGGGTGCGCACCACCTCCTGGGCGACATTCTGCGTGGTGATCAGTGTGCCGAAGCTCTGTCCGGACAGCGCAAAGGCCAACAGTGCGGGGAGAGTGGCCCCGGCGTAGGCCAGCACCAGGGTGTTCACCGCCGAGGAGATGTGGTCACGCCCGATCCGCAATGCGGCGGTGTAGAGCGCCCGGGTGCTCAGCGCGGGATTGGCCCGACGTAGCTCCCACACCGCGCTGGTTTGGGTGACGGTGACATCGTCGAGCACACCCAGGGCACCAATGATCATCCCGGCGAGCAGCAACCCACGGGCGTTCACCCCGTGGCCGAGTACTCTGACGAGGTTGGCGGTGTCCTCGTCCAATCCGGTCAGCTGGGTGACCGCGGAGAAAGCGGTCCCTAACCCGCCGATCAGGGCGAGGCTGAGCACAGTGCCCAGCACCGCGCTGGAGGTCCGCGCGGAGACACCGTAGGTGAGGTACAGCACGCCGAACATGATCACGATGGCGGCCAGCACGCCGACGATGACCGGATTCCCACCGCTCAGGATCGCCGGGAACAGGTAAACGACCAGTACTAGGAAGCTGAAACCGAGCGCGACCAGCGACGCAAGGCCTCGCCACCGGCCGAGCAACAGCACCGCGACGGCGAACAATGCGACCAGCCACCCCATCGGGGCTCCTCGCTGGAAGTCCTGAATCTGGTACGACCCGGCTTCGGAAGGATTTCCGCCGGTGTATGCGAGCACGACACGGTCACCGACCGCGAACTGCGGCGTGCTCGGCTCGTCGGGCAGCACCTGCTGGATCGTCACGCCCGGTGAGTCGCCATCGGTGAGCAGGACGTCGAGCGAGATGCACCTCTTGGCCTGACCGCCCGCCATACTCCCGCCGGCACCCGCGCCACCCTTCGTGCAGGGAGCGGAGGCCCTCGCCAGCACCTCGCCCCGCACCGGTCGCTGCCCGAACCCGATATCGACACCGCTACCGGGTGTGCCACCCGGCCAGGTCAGCCATAACCCGATCAAGGTGGCCAGCGCGACCGGCGCCAGGGCCGTGGCCAGCAGCATCCGTACCCGCCGGGAGGCCGGTGGCGCCGGCCCATGCCCATGCCCATGCCCATGTCCATGGCTGTGTCCGTGGCCCAACTTCAACCCCGCTGGTCCGGCCGCGCCCCGGTAACGGTGCCTGCCGCTACTGCGGTCAGTTGTGCTCATCGGCTGGATATCCCTCTCGGCTCGGTGCCCCCGTTCCTAGTGGATCGAACACAAGTTCGGTAAAGTGGGTCCACCCTGCTGGTAAACGTGAGTTCCCAGGGAACTTTGAGGTGGTATCCAGGGTGCTTGCACGTCACTGAGCCATACCTGGAAGAGCGGATCCAAGACGGCTCTCCAGGGGTGAGGTGAGGCGGGTGGTAATGCGAGAATGCGTGGGCGCTCTCGATATGGATGGTGCCGTTGAGAGTGTGCTCCGCTGGATCCGTCCGCTCGTGGTGCGGTACTGCCGGGCCCGGGTCGGTGTCCAGGAGAAGACGTTCGCCTCGGCGGATGACATCGCCCAGGAGGTGTGTCTGGCGGTGTTCACGGCCCTGCCCAGCTACTTCGACCAGGGCCGGCCGTTTCTGGCCTTCGTGTACGGCATCGCCGCGCACAAGGTGGCTGACGCCCAACGCTCGGCGGCGCGCAATCGCACCGAGCCGGTCCCGGAGCTCCCCGATACCCCGGAACTGGCCGAGAACGGTCCAGAGGCACGAGTGGTGCGGGGCGAGGCGGCCGGACGGATGACCAAGTTGCTGGACGCGCTGCCGAACAAGCAGCGCGAGATCCTCCTCCTGCGGTTCGTGGTGGGGCTGTCCACGGAGGAGACCGCCCAGGCTGTGGGCTCGACTTCGGGCGCGGTCCGGGTGGCGCAGCACCGGGCGCTAAACCGGCTGCGCACCATCCTGGCGGCGCAGACATTGGCTGAGGGATTCGGGCCCGACCGGATCCCCGCCGAGACCACCCGGTAGCGGGAGTGCGGCAATGAGCAGCCTGGTGGTACGAGTAGTTGGCCTCGTGGGGTGCCTTGCGGTGGCCGCGATCCACGTCATCGACCAAGGCGGCGTGCCCGGCTCGAAGGACCCAGAATACATTCAAATCTTGTACTACGGCCTCGAAGCTGTTGGCGTCGTGGCTGCGGTACTTCTGCTGACCAACCGAGCACGGTTGGGATGGTTTCTCTCGCTGGGGGTCGCAGCCGGCCCTATTCTCGGCTACGTGCTCTCCCGTGGACCCGGGTTGCCCGACTACACCGAAGACATCGGCAACTGGGCCGAGCCCCTTGGGATCATCAGCCTTGTCGTCGAGGGCGTCCTGTTGGTCCTCGCCGCGGTGTCCCTCACGACATTTCCTCCGAGGCTTCCTGAGCCGCCCAGCGCGCTCAACGGGGCAGCCAGCAGGAGCCGTCCTCCAAATGCATGATCAGTTCGGGTAGCTGCGTCTCGTCGTACACGATGTGCAGCACCCCCTGGGACGCGTTCTCCACCCGCAGGGACGCGGTCTGGCCATGCAGCGCCACGGCCACCGTGGTCGCTCCGTTATGCGGATGGCGCACGCGGACGATCCCTGGCGCGTCGCCGATGAGGGAACCCAGCAGGCAGCAGGCAGCGGCGTGATCGAGCGGGACCTCGAATCAGGTTGTCGTTTCCGGGCGGAGGACGAGGCGGTCCTCGACGAGCTCGACCTGGGTGGTGCACGGTCCCACCCCCGGAATCCACGCGGTGAGCACCCGGTAGAACCGGATGCCGCCTTTCTCGGGGAACACCAGTCGCTCACGCCGTGGGAGAGGACAGCTCAGCGATCGCCTCGTCGAGGGCGGCGCGCAAGTTGATGGCCTGCTCCCGGTAGAACCGCGCCGACTCCGCGACCGGCGCCACCAGCACGATGACGCCCAGCGAGGGCACCGCCCACAGCCCGACGGACTGCTTCCGCAGGAGCGCATCGTGGCAGGTGATCCGGCGGGCCCGACGTCCCCGCTGCGTGGGCATATCCATGAGGCTCCTCCAGTCGTACCTCGGTGCGGACCCACTCAGCGTATCGCGCAATTTGCGATGGGGCAACTCGGCTCCATCGTTAGCACATTTGAGCAAATTTGCGCTATCGGCATCAGGGTTTTTTGCAATATGCTGCGAGCGCCGGTGACGCTGGGTGCCGGCTGACTGAGACGGAGAGTGACTCAGGTGAGCGAACGCATCAGCCCCACGGTGCGCTGGCGCAAGGTGGCGCGCGCCCTGCGCCGCTGGCGCAGCGAAGCCGGGCTGCGGCTGGAGGACGTCTGTGCCCCGCTGGGCTGGGCGACCTCGAAGCTCAGCCGGATGGAGCGCGCCGAGCAGGCAATCGGCCCCGCCGAGGTGATCGCGCTGGCGACCATCTACGGCATTGGTGAGCAGGAGCGGGACCGCTACGTGGCACTCGCCTTGCAGTCCCGCCAGAAGGGCTGGTGGACGCCTTACAAGACCGGAGATGCGATCCCCGAGGACTTTGAAGAGTTCGTCGGCCTGGAGTCCGAGGCGAGCCAGGTGCGCAGCTACGAGGACATGGTGGTGACCGGTCTGCTGCAGACCGAGGCGTACGCCGCCGCGTTGGTTCGTGCCTGGTTACCTCGGGTCAGTGACCACGCGGTCGAGGAGCGAGTTCGGCTGCGGATGGCCCGGCAGGAGCGGCTGCACGACGGAGTCCCGCTGCGGCTCGACTGCGTGCTCACCGAAGCGGCGCTGCGCCAGCAGGTCGGCGGTGCCGAGGTGATGCGCGAGCAGCTGCGGCACCTGCTGGACATGAGCGAGCTGCCCCATGTCTCGATCCAGGTCGTGCCGTTGGCGGCCGGGGCCTACCCGGCGCAGAACTGCCCGTTCCGGCTGCTGAGCTTTCCCGATCCGGAAGATCCCGCAGTGGCATGTGTCGAGTATCTGGGCGGCACACTGTACGTGGAGGAGACTGAGGACGTCGAGGGGTTTACCCTGGTCTTCAGTGGCCTGAAGCAGCAGGCTCTGGGTCCGAGCGAGTCCGCCGAGCTGATCCGGGAGATCGCGGAGGCCGGGTAGACGGGAGCGAGGAAATGGGCACCCCTGAGTTCGGTGGTGCCGCCTGGCGCGCGAGCAGCCGTAGCGACGGCGCCAGGGCCTGCGTCGAGGTGGCGGTGGTGCCGGGACTCGTCGGGGTGCGGGACTCGAAGGATCGATCTGGTCCCGCCCTGGTCGTCACCCCGTCCGGGTGGCAGGCATTCCTGCGGGACGTGCAGCTCGGTGGCTTCGACTACGGCTGAGCGCTCGGGTGTCGGGGGGTGGGGCTAACCTCAGCAGGGTCGTAGTCCATCGTTCAGGTTGAGGAGCCCGCTTTCGTGATCCGCACCGACTACGCTGGCTCGCTGTGCGCCGCTGAGTTCCCAGGTCGGACCCTTACCGTGGCGGGGTGGGTCGCCCGTCGCCGCGACCACGGCGGCGTGATCTTCATCGATCTGCGGGACGAGCTCGGGATCGTGCAGGTGGTGTTCCGCGAGGGCGAGATGGCCCACCAGGCGCACCGGCTGCGCGCCGAATTCTGTATCCAGGTCACCGGCGTGTTGGCCGTGCGCCCCGCGGGGAGAGTGAACCCGAATCTGTACAGTGGCGACTGCGAGATCATCGCTGAGGAGCTGACAGTGCTCAGCGAGTCGGCCCCGTTGCCGTTCCCGCTCGACGAGCACGTGGAGGTCGGCGAGGACGTGCGGTTGCGCTACCGCTACCTCGACCTGCGCCGTCCTGGCCCGACGGCCATCTTGCGGCTGCGCAGCGAGGCCAACCAGATCGCCCGCGAGGTGCTGGACCGGCAGGGCTTCATTGAGGTGGAGACCCCGACGCTGACCCGCTCCACCCCGGAGGGCGCCCGGGACTTCCTGGTGCCGGCGCGGCTGCAGCCCGGCTGCTGGTACGCACTGCCGCAGTCGCCGCAGCTGTTCAAGCAGCTGCTCATGGTGGCTGGCGTGGAGCGCTACTACCAGCTCGCCCGCTGCTACCGGGACGAGGACTTCCGGGCCGACCGGCAGCCCGAGTTCACCCAGCTCGACATCGAGATGAGCTTCGTCGAGCAGGACGAGGTGATCGCTCTGAGTGAGCGGGTGGTGGCCAAGCTGTGGTCGGAGCTGGCTAAGCACCAGATCGAGCGGCCGATTCCGCAGCTGCGCTACGCCGAGGCGATGGCCCGTTACGGTACCGACAAGCCGGACCTTCGCTTCGCGCTTGAGCTCACCGATCTCACCGACTACTTCGCTGACACCCCGTTCCGGGTGTTCCAGGCGTCCTACGTGGGGGCCCTCGTCATGCCCGGCGGGGCGGCCCAGACGCGCCGGCAGCTGGACGCCTGGCAGGAGTGGGCCAAACAACGGGGCGCCAAGGGACTGGGCTACGTGCTGGTCGGCGCGGACGGCGCGCTGTCCGGTCCGGTGGCCGGCAACCTCGCTGAGCACGAGCGGGAGGGCCTGGCTAAGGCGGTCGGGGCCAACCCTGGTGACTGCATCTTCTTTGCTGCTGGCGATCCTCGTGAGGCGCGTGCGTTGCTGGGTGCTGCCCGGGGGGAGATCGGCCGACGCTGTGGCCTGATCGACGAGTCGGCCTGGTCGTTCGTTTGGGTCATTGACGCACCGATGTTCGAACCAGCCGAGCCCCGCGGCAACGCCGCAATTGGACACAGCGGCTGGACTGCGGTGCATCACCCGTTCACCGCGCCCACCCCGCAGTGGGCTGACCGGTTCGAGCAGGATCCGGGCTCGGCGCTGGCCTGCGCCTACGACCTGGTCTGTAACGGCCACGAGATCGGTGGGGGCTCGATCCGGATCCACCAGCCTGACTTGCAGCGGCGGGTGTTCGCCGTGCTGGGGATCTCCGATGAACAGGCGCGGGAGAAATGTCGGGTTCCTGCTGGAGGCGCTTCGCTACGGCCCGCCTCCGCACGGGGGGATCGCCTTCGGGTGGGACCGGATCTGCATGCTGCTCGCCGGTGCCGACTCGCTGCGCGAGGTCATCGCATTCCCCAAGTCGGGTGGCGGCTTCGACCCGCTCACCGGCGCTCCGACTCCGATCACCCGCGAGCAGCGGGCCGAGGCCGGGGTGGACGCGAGACCGTCCGCGAAAGGTTAGCGCGTGTCCCGCGTAGCTCACCGAGAGACACGGATAATTCGCGCAGCTGTCCCCGACATGTCATCGCGTGCTCGCTGGCAGTGAGCCCGCTGGGGCGATCATCATCGAATGGCCGTGGAAACGATCCCCGCCGTCCTTCGTCTTGATCGTCGCGTCGCACGCTTGGCCGTCCTCGGTGATTCCACCGCCGTCGGCCTGGGCGACCCACTGCCCGCTGGTGGCTGGCGTGGTTTCGGTCCGCTGCTGGCGGCGGCTCTCGGTGCCCCAGGAGAGATTTGCTGCACCAATCTGTCCATCATCGGTGCACGGATGGCCGACCTACGGCACCGGCAGCTGCCCAGCGCGGTGGCGGCGCGACCCGATGTTGTGGTGATCCTGGCCGGGATGAACGACACGCTACGTTCGGACTTCGATCCCGTCGCGCTGCGCGAGGATCTCGATGCCACGGTCACCGCGCTGCAGGCCAGCGGTGCTGTGGTGCTCACCATCCGGTATCATGATCATGGTCGGGTGTTCTGGTTGCCCGGACCCTTGCGCCGTGCCCTGCACCACCGGATCGGGCAACTCAACGACGCCACCGACCAGGTGGTGGCCCGGCGCGGTGCGCTGTGCCTGGATCTGCGTCTGGTGCCCGGCGCCTGCGACCCCGCGGCGTGGAGCGTGGACCGCCTGCACCCCTCCGAACTCGGGCACCGGATGCTCGCCGCCGGTTTCGCTGATCTCCTCGCCAGTACCGGCATCGCGGTGCCCCACCCAGTCAAGCTGACCTGCTCGGGGGGCCGGCAGCTGACCGTCGCCCACCACGTCAGCTGGCTGGTCTGCCAAGGCGTGCCGTGGTTGGCCCGGCGCGGTCGGGACCTGCTGCCGCACGCCGCCGGGCTGGTGCTGCAGGACCTGTTCGGTCGGTTGACGACGGTACCGTCCCAGTATGGGAGATGACGGTGTGGTCGGTGATGAGGCCCTGTTCGATGAGGGGCTGTTTGCTGCGCGGGCTGAGCACCTCGCCGAGCAGCGGCTGTCCGCCTCAGCACCGCTGGCGGTACGGATGCGGCCGACCACCCTGGAGGAGGTTGTCGGGCAAGACCATGTGTTGGCACCCGGCAGCCCACTGCGCCGGTTGGTCGAGGGGGGCGCCACGGCGTCGGTGATCCTGTACGGCCCGCCGGGGACCGGGAAGACCACGCTGGCCCGGCTGGTCTCGCAGGTGACCGGGCGGCGCTTCGAGGCGCTGTCGGCGCTGTCGGCCGGGGTCAAGGACGTCCGCGCCGTGATCGACGCCGCGCGTCGGCGGTGGGGCCGTGAGGGTGGGGGCGCCACGGTGCTGTTCATCGACGAGGTGCACCGCTTCTCCCGCACCCAGCAGGATGCGCTGCTCAGCGCCGTCGAGGACCGGGTCATCTTGCTGGTCGCCGCGACCACGGAGAACCCGTTTTTCTCGGTGGTCTGCCCGCTGCTATCCCGCTCATTGGTACTGCAGCTGCACCCGTTGTCCGATACCGACGTGCAGACCGTGATCCAGCGTGCCCTGACCGACCCGCGTGGGCTGGGCGGGTCCGTCACGCTGATGCCTGCGGCCCAGGAGTATCTGGTGCGGCTGGCCGCCGGGGATGCCCGGCGAGCCCTGACCGCGCTGGAGACCGCGGCCGACGCGGTGATGGCGGCAGGTACCCGCGAGGTGGATCTGGCCTGCGTCGAATCCGTGGTAGACCGGGCCGCAGTGCGTTACGACCGGGCCGGAGACCAGCACTACGACGTGATCAGCGCGTTCATCAAGGCTATTCGCGGGTCCGACGTCGATGCGGCGCTGCATTATCTGGCGCGCATGGTGGAGGCGGGTGAGGATCCCCGGTTCATTGCCCGGCGGCTGGTAGTGCACGCCAGCGAGGACATCGGGATGGCCGACCCGAGCGCGCTCCAGACCGCGGTGGCTGCGGCCCATGCCGTACAGCTCATCGGGATGCCCGAGGGCCGGTTAGCGCTGGCTCAGGCAGTTGTGCACCTGGCTACCGCCCCGAAGTCCAATGCGGTGCTCACCGCGATCGACGCCGCGCTGGCTGACGTCCGAGCCGGTGCCACCGGTGCAGTCCCGGCCCACCTCCGCGACGGGCACTACGCGGGCTCCGCCCGGCTGGGCCACGCGCAGGGCTACCGCTATCCGCACGACGCGCCTGAGGGCGTGCTCGCCCAGCAGTACCCCCCGGACGTCCTGGTCGGCCGGGACTACTACCAGCCCAGCGGCCACGGTGCGGAACGCGCCCTCGCCGAACGCGTACCCAAACTCCGCCGCATCATCCGCGGCCACTAATCGCGTTCGGGATGCAGTAGAGCCCTAATCAACCTAAGATCGGCAAGCTAACGGACGAGGTAATTGTTGCGGCGAGCGTATGGGACTTCTTCCGCCAGGAGGACGAAGGCATCCAGGCAACTCATACTGACCTGGTCAGTTCCGCAAAGCTCGTGCGGCTGGTGGCCCAGCGCGGTGAAGTGCCATCACTGACGGTCGCTCAGGCCGGTGGTGGCGACTGGGCCGGAGCAGCCAAGTCGGCTTGGTCAGGGAACAGTGGGGATGTTCACCACGGTCACTTCGATACCGGAGTTCCGAAGAGCGACGGTAGCCTGTAGGAGCGAAACCTGCGCGAACGTGAACAGGTTCTTGACGGTCAGCGGCTTGCCGCTCTTCAGAGAGATGCCGTAGATCACCTTCCTAGGCACGAAGTCGTCTTCCACCGGGTGCTGGGGGTTCTGCTCCCGCACCTTGGAAAGGAGCTTGCTGCGGGCGGCGCTGTCCCAATGCAGTGCGTGGGCCGAGATGCGCCCCTGGGCGAAGAGGTGGTTGAGCGGTGCGGTGGACTTGGCTCGCTTCACGTGAACAAGTTCGCTGCTCGGGCCGAACAGGTCGCAGGATTCGAAGCCGTGGGGGTGCAGGTCCGTCGTGATGCGAGCCCGGTCGAGGCAGACGTATCCGTGCTTGGCGGCTTCCCGGTTGTATTCCTTTTCGTCCTTGAGATCGGCGGTCCAGTCGATCAGTGACAGTCCGGTGGAGGTCTGCAGCAGTGTGCCCACCTGCTGCCGGATACCCTCCAGGTGTTGGTCACCCACCTCGTACCAGCGCCCCTCATGGAGGAAGAAGTGGCTCGTTCCGAGGGAGACTTCTGCGGCCAGCCACTTGTGGGCCGGAATCCTCGGGCTCGCCACGTCCTCGCCGTCGGCGTCGCGACACATCTGGATGTAGCCCTTGGTCAACGCCGACAGGCGCTCCCCTTCTTGCAGACGGCGGGTCTTGCCCAGGACGTGTTCCAGATCCAGATCGCCGACGGACTCGCGTCGCGGGCCCACTTTGACCCAGAACGACATCGCGCCATCCTCTTCATCCAGCACGAGCGACCGGCAGGACCAGACCCTGGGTCGGGGCGTCGACCGCGCTATTACCGAGGTCCGCAACGAGTACAGCACCATCTGCGGCCTGCTCGGCGGTATCGGCTGGCAGGCACTGCTCGCTGACACCTCCCATCCCCAGTCGCGCCCACGCGCCCGGCGCCTGGTGGCTAACCACCTGCGTGACCCGCGTACCGTCGGCAATCAGGTCGAGCCCGGAACCAAGACGCTCGCCACCCGCTTCCGGGAGAGCGCCACCCGTCTGGAGCGCTTCTACCGAGTGTGCGCGATGAGCCGGGAGATCACCGAGCGCTTCGACGACCTGGCAACCTGGCGTCGTGACATCGCCTTCTTCCTCGAAGTACGGGCCTGGATGGTGAAGTATGACGCCGCGGACCGCGAGGCCAGCGGTAAGTCGGTGGCCGCCGAGGTCAACCTGTACCTGTCCCAGTTGGCGGCTTCCGTTGTCGAGGCCGAGGAGATCACCGACCTGTACGCCGAGGCTGGTATCGGGCAGCTCGACCTTACCCAGCTCAACGAGGAAGCCCTGCGCAAGCTCCAGACGTCCGAGACGCCACACCTGGCCGTCGAAGCCCTGCGTCGCCTGATCGAGCAGAAGATGCGTGAGGTGACCCGGCACAACATCATCCGCCGGGACAGCTTCGCCGAGCGCCTCGAAAACCTCATGATCCGCTACATGCGCCAGCAGCTCAGCAGCGCTGAGATGATCGCCGAACTGGTCACCATGGCCAAGGAGGTCTCCGCGGACGCCCGGCGTGGCGGAGCGCTTCGACCCCCCACTCAACCAGGGGTTTCAGGTCCATCCGACGCAAAACCACCGCGAGAGGCGCATCAGCCCTGGTCAACGACCTATTCCCAGGCCCGGCGGCCCGGCTCATGGTGCAGCGGACGGATCGGAGGGCTGACTGCCGCTGGGCAGCGCTGTTGTCACCGA
>JAFAPC010000018.1 GCA_019247305.1 Pseudonocardiales bacterium | reverse complement strand
CCGCTGGGCCAGCCCAGCCCGGATCGACGGCGACCGAGCCCACGAGGCCAGCACCTCACAGTCACGCGGCGGAACCTCCACCTTCACAGTCAATGGCATGAACCATCGTCCATGCACCATAACTCAAAGGTCAAGGTTCCTAGCTCACGAGACACTAGTGCGAGGCATGCCGCCACTCGAGGTACAGCCTTCGCCGCAGAGGCTCGCCGCGTACTCGGTCCTGGCCTCGGCCTGGCCCTCCCCGTCAGGCCCGCTGCACTGGCAGGTTTCAGCCATCAGGATCGTTACTGGTATCAACCAACAGCCCGGCCCATCTGTTCGGGCGGGCCGGGCTGCGGGCAGGCTGATCTACTGGGCGGACGGTCCTGCTTGCTCGGTTCCGCTGAGCTTGGCCAGCAGTTCGTGGCAGCGCGCGGCGTTTGCTGAGTTCTGCTCCATGATCTGGCGGACGAACTGGGTAACCTCATCCAGCCCGGCGTTCTCCGCGTCGCGGACGTACTGGCCGTAGTCATGCCCGGCCTTCAGCGCGTGATACTGAATGGAGACCAAATCGTAGAAGACGTCTTCAAATCCCGTTTCGCCTGTTGCCATCGTCAGCTCCCTTCGTGGCGGGTGGGTGTGACCACCACTGCTACCCCGGCCACTCTTCGCAAACAGGTCTGGCAGGCGGAAAGCGGATGTCAGCTCATTGGTTCCAGCAGCCGCAGGTTGTCGGCCTCGCCGGACGAACTGTCGGCGATCGTCCAGCGAGGCCGATGTTCCTCGCCGTCGCGACCATCTAGTCGCTGTAGGCGCCGGCGTACCAGCCGCTCCCATCCCAGCAACGCTCGGTGACGTTGCCCTGCTGATCACGGACGTAGACCCGGATGTGGGTCTGGCCATCGAACCAGGACACGGCGGTGGCGCCTGTACCGCTCCCCTGGAACGCGCCCACATACCAGCTGTCCGTGTCCCAGCAGTGCTCCGTGATCGGGCCTCCTGAGTCATTGCCGACATAAACTCGGATATGGATCTGATTGCTACTATCGAGCCACGAGGTGGCGCCGACGGTTGCTCCTTGAGCTGAGAACGCACCGTTGTACCAGTTGTTTGTGTCCCAGCACCGCTCGGTGATCTGGTCCTGGTGGCTTCGGTAGACGCGCAGATGTATGCCGTTCTCCACCCATGAAGTGGCGCTAACTCCACCTGCCATGACTGTCCTCCTGTTGTGAGTTGGTGAAACGTCAGCAGTGATTCCGTGAAGAATTCAGGGCGCTTTCTTCGGTCGGCATTTACGATCGCGACCGGTAACAAAGACACGAGGTGCGGTTCAGCTTCAGCGAATAGAAGCTGAGTGTCAGGCTCGGGCCAACGTGTCTGCCTAATAAGCAAATATCGTTGCCTTCTCTAAACCGCTCCGAGGTCTCATACCCCTACCCGGAGCTGCTGGCAGGGGCGCCACAACCCCCACTTGGCCCAACGCATTGGATAGCGCTGTTGAGGCAGAGGTAACCACTGTCTGTTCATAGGAAGGAAGCATGCCCGCGCTTTTGGAGCCGCCCCCCACTTAACACGCGTCCAGTATTAGAAAGGTCCTTACGCCATCGTGTCACGATCCTTTCTAGACGCTAGCAGGGCACCGATCTGCCGTCAATAGGCAGTTACTTCAAGCGACGACTGCCATACATCGCCGACCGGGTTCGGCTTGAGGGCGCCAGGTCGTCGGATTCACGTTTGACAAGGTTGCGCGATAGAAACTCGCGGAGGTTCGCCGCGGGCCTACAGGGCCTGCTCTTTGATGTGATGACCTGACCGTCGCCGTCAGGCCCGCCGGGTCGGCCGAGGGGCCGATACGGAAAGGACGCGGCAGGCCCGGCACTTGGGATCCTTTTACCCGGCGACAGGCGCAACTCGTGCGACGATCGGCCTGGCAAGCTCGCGGAGCGCAGGTATCCACGACGCGTTACGGCGGAGTGCGGCTGCGGCGCGGTGCCGGGGTCGGTGCGGTGGTCCCGGTCCTGGTCCTCGGCGTCCGGCTACGTCGCGGTGGCCGAGCTGCTTGATGCCCCACTCGCGACGCTAGACGGCCGTCTGGCGAACTCGTCGGGACCTCGCTGTCAGTTCCTGCAACCGCCAGCTAAGACATAACCGGTTATTGAGAGGTGCCAGCGCAACATAGAAGAGACCGGCCGCGGCCCGGCTTCACGGGCACACTCAGCCACCGTGGCCTTGAACGGCCCGGCACGCTCACGGCGGCACCATATGGGGATGCCGTCCGGATGGGATGGACCAGAATTGG
>JAFAPC010000175.1 GCA_019247305.1 Pseudonocardiales bacterium | reverse complement strand
GTGATCGCGCTCGCGGAGCAGGCACCGGCGCTCTCCGACGAGCAGGTGCGGGCCCGCCTCGTGGATCTCGCCAGGACGGTCCGCCCGGGGTGCCGCCGCGGCTGATGACCCCGTGTGTCGCCTCCGAGGCCCCGGCTGGCCAGTGGTGGAGGGATGCCCCCGCATCGCCTCCCGGTGGCCAGCCGGTCCCAGCGGGCACCGCGTGGTGAGTGCGGTGCGGGACCGGCGTTATGACCGCTGGCGCGACGTGAACGGGACGCCCGTGCCGGTAGGTGCCCGGGTGGAACAGACCGGGGTTGATGCCCGCATGGGCGCCCCGCGCTCCCGGCGGCACCAGCGAGGCGAGGTGATTAGCCGGGGGACTACCCGGCTGCGGGTGCGCTTCGATGGCAACGAGACGCTGGTGAGCATCCGGCCTCATGTGGTGCGGATGGTCATGGCATGAGCGCTGCCGCTGATGGGCCAGAGTTGACCGCAGCGAAGCGACTGCTGGACCTCGCCAAAAGCCAGGGATTCGCCTTCCAGCGAGTGGCACCGGGCCCGGACGGACCGCTGTTCGCCCGGCGCGAGACCCTGGAGTATCGGGACGAGATCTACATCGGCGGGTTCGGTGACTCCTGCTACGCGACCCGGGCGCGCAAGTCCAGCCTGATCGTGCCCGGCGGACTCCCGGTCACCGCGCGCGTCACCGGAGACGCGCTGACCGTGCTGCACACCGTGGTCTCCGACTGGCCCACCGAAGAGTTTCTGTCCGGTGGCGGTTAAGCCCTCCGCTCCCGCTCTTGACGTTTACCACGGCGGGATCACCTGTCGCAGAAGTTAGTCGTGGAGGGTTCAGCAACGTAGTCGCGCGGAGCATCCGGGCGCGATTCATCGCCTCATAGACTCTATGAATTCGACGAGGACCCGCGTAGCAATGTGGCGGCTTTGGTGCCCACTGCGTCAACCTCATCAAGATTGTGCACGGACACGTCAAGCTCGGTAAACACTTGCCGCGCTTCCTCGAAAACGATCTCCTGCTCTCGGGTCCTTGGAGATGCAACAACGACCTGAATGTCCACGTCGTGGGGTACAGGTGTGAGGCGCAGGCGCTCGTCAGGACCGACCACACGGGCGTCCTCGCCATCCCGAAGAAGGCGGAGCGCATAGCCCCACGCTTTTACTTGTGTCGAAACTTCATCCACACCGGCTTTTTGAAACGACCATCCCTGGGTCAGTTGGACGGTCGTACTATTTGCGATCGCGAAGTCGACAGAAGCATGCACGTACTGGCCGGCGTAGAGTTCAACCTTTGGGTAGATCAATGCGGCTTCGATATCTGCACACAGGTAGGCGTCGCGGAGTTCTGCGAGCACGCGACGCTTCGTGATAAAGTCACGTGATTGCGAAACCGGATCAATAATCTGTCGCCTAAAGATAATATCGAGCGCTTGTTCTGCATTGTCTGCTACGATTGGGGCAGGCGTCGACAATTGGACCACATTCCGATGATCATGATAAAGTTGCTGTAGCCAGTCTTTTCCAAGAGGCTCCCCGACATTTTCCTCGGACAAAAGCTGCTGCTTGTCGATCTCCAGGCCAACTCGTGTCAGGAAGCCGTGAACCGCTTGCAGTTCTTCGACGCCCGCTAGCTTGCGGACCCTACTTTCGTTACTCACTTGCCGGATCGACCAGTCTCCTGTCTCCGGCCGACCGGCAATGGCGGCCATGTTGATGAACTCGCCCGTTCGCGGGTTCGGGACGCACCGCACAAGTGCGTACACGTAGCGGTTCATGGCGTTCACCTCCTTCGATCAGACGAGCGCACGCAGGCGTTGAGCGACGGCCGGAGCCCGATGTTCAAGAAACCAGCCGAGGGCATCAAGTTCATCATCCGCCACTGGCCAAGACGCCGGGACTCGATTCATGATCAAGATCAGACTAGCTTGATCGCTGTAGGAGAGAGCCCGTCACACGGATCGGGCAACACAGACGGGGTGTCAGCGAAGGCAACGAGGTCGAGGATAGTCCAACCCCCTTTCCCCGCTGGCGGAAAGTACAGTCCATGATCATGGCTATAAAGAGTGCGGTCGTTGTCCAGGTCGTATAGCCACTGCGCGTCAGCACCGCAGCACCAGTCGTAGAGCGCGTACACGCCGACGTGCCTATGGCGGTTGTCATCCCGTGCGCGGGCCGCCAACCGGGGCCTGCCGTGCTCGTCAGCACGTTCAAGGGCGCGGCTCGCGTGAGCCAGGCCGGCCTTCAAGGGTGTACCCGGGCGTGGCTCCCACCCTGCGATGGCTTGGGGAATCTTTATCAAGCTTGTGTAGCAGACCGGCGCACCGATCAGACGTCCCACGTCGGCAACGACGAACTTGACCGCAAGCGATGCACCCTCGCCGGAGGGCGTCGTGTCGAGGGACTTCACGAAGTAGTCGTAGCCATCGCTGGCGGTGGCGCGGAACGGCCCACTCCAACTACCCCCGGCGCCAGCTACCGGCGCCACCAGCAGCAGATCGTCGAAGTCGTCTGTGCGTGCTCTGACCAGGCCCGACCACTCAGTGAGCTGGACCAACGGAGGGGCTCCTAGTGGAGTTCCAGACGGGACGAGATCGTAGTGACGGTACTGCCTGCCCGAGTCGGGGGGATAACCGCACGTGGTAGACATCCAGTCGTGACGGACCTTTGACTTGCTGTCGCGTCTGACGGCGTGTGGCGCCAGGTGCTGGAGTACTGATGATGATGTCGAAAGCGTCGGGCGGAAGGTTCGGCCGGTAGGGCACCTCCACCGGTTGCGGCACCGGCAACTCGTAGATCGAGTGCTCGTCTTGGTCGGCCTGAGCAGCCTGTTGTACAAGCCACCCGGCGACGACGAGTTGCCGATCGATCTCCACTCGGGCCCGCGCCTCACGCGTTAGGCAGTCACCGGCAGGGCTCACGATGCGCAGGATATGGCGCCCTCGCCTAGCCGGTCACCGGCCCACTCCGGGATGGCGGGGTGGGGGCCAGCGGGAGGAGGACCTCGAAGCGGCAGCCCGGGCCGTGGTTGCGGGCCTCGATGCGACCGGAATGCGCCTCCACGAGACCCCGCGCGATGGCCAGACCCAGACCGGCGCCGGCCTGGGCAGCGGGCACCGGGGTCCGCGCGGGGTTGCCCCGGTAGGCGAGGTCAAAGACCCGTTCCAGGTCATGCTCGGGGATGCCCCCGCAGGCGTCGTCCACCCGTAACCAGGCTTGGCCGTCGCGGGCTCCGGCGGCGAGGACCACGGTGCCATCCGGCGGGGTGTGCCGGATCGCGTTGGACAGCAGGTTGCGGACCACCCGGGCCAGCTCCGGGTCGCTGCCCTGCACGATTGGCCAGCCGCTGTCGGCCTCGGCGTGCAGGTGCACCCCCTTGCGGGCGGCGGTGAGCGCCTCGGCGGCCAGGGCTTCGGAGACGACCTCGCCCAGCGGGATCGCCGAGAGCGTCAACCGCAGGGCTCCTGAGCTGATCCGGGAGAGCTGGAACAGGTCCTCGACCATGCCGCTCAACCGCTGGGTCTGCTGCCCGATGCGCTGCGCATACTGGGCGACCTCGGCGGGATCGGCCACCACGCCGTCGGCCAGGGCCTCGGTCATCGCCCGGATCCCGGCCAGCGGGGTGCGCAGGTCGTGGCTGATCCAGGCGACCAGCTCGCGGCGCGCTGATTCGGCCGCCCGCTCCCGAGCGCGGGCTTCCCGTTGCCAGGTCAGCTCGTGGGCGATGCCCCGGCCGAGCAGCATCCCGGCCGGCACGCTCACCGCAGCCACCGCGGCCGCCACGGCGAGCTCAGTGCGCAACACGGGGGTGAACATCCACCCGTTGACCCCCAGCACCCCTGACAGTGTCGCGGCCACCGGCACCAGCACCAGCACCGTGACCGCCGCGGTGATCGAATATCGGCGCATGTGGTGCAGCAGCAGCGCGCCGAGCAACGCCACCGGCAGCGTGCACACCAACGCCACCAGGCCGACGTGGCGCAGCTCCGCGAGCACCGGGCCTCACTCCTGGCGGTCGTAGCGGTAGCCGACTCCCCAGACCGTCGCGATGCGCTTCGGGGCGGTGGGGTTGGCCTCCACCTTCTCCCGCAACCGTCGCACGTGCACGGTCACCGTGGAGTGATCACCGAAGGTCCAGCCCCAGACCTGCTCGAGCAGCTCACCGCGGGTGAAAGCGCGACCGGGGTGCTGGATGAGGAAGGCCAGCAGATCGAACTCGCGCCCGGTGAGCGCCAGCTCGTGGCCGTCTAGCACCGCCCGGCGGGCGGTGAGGTCCACTAGCAGCCCGTCATCGGTGATCGGCGAGGGCTGGGGGAGCGGCCGTGGGGAGCGCGCCCGGCGCAGCACCGAGGAGACCCGCGCCACGAGCTCGCGGGGGCTGAACGGTTTGGTGATGTAGTCGTCGGCGCCGATGTCCAGACCGAGGATGCGGTCTTCCTCCTCGCCCAAGGCGGTGAGCATGACGATCGGCACTGTGCCCGCGGCCCGCAACCGTCGGCACACCTCCAAGCCGGGCAGGCCAGGCAGCATGAGATCGAGGACCACGAGGTCAAATGCGCTGGCCTGGGCGGCGCGCAAGGCGTGCGCACCATCCCCGGCGACCGTGACCTGATACCCGGCCTGGCTGAGGTAGCGGCTGACCACGTCGCGCACCAGCTCGTCGTCCTCGACGACGAGCACCGCATCGGCTGCGCTCATGATGCCCCTCTCGCTGCGCGCCTCGACGAACCATGGCCACGCGCACCGCCAGGGTAGCTGCGGAGACGGCGAAGAGCACCCCGGTCACGGCCAGCCAGCGGGGCAGGAACGGCTGAGCCGACAGTCCCGAGGCCGCGTGGTAGGCGACCTCGGGCACCCGCAGGATCAGCGGGGACCACACCAGCAGCAGCAGCCCGGAGATGGCTGCGGGGATCCGCAGGTAGTTCAGCCACCACACGCCACCCACGCAGGCCCACTGGGGTCGGTGGCGCAGCAGCAGCACCAACGCGGCGTCGAGGCCGGCGTACAGCGGAAAAAGCACCAGGTCGTGGACGACGGCGCTGCCGATAAACCACGCCCCGATCCCGGTCGGGTTACCGGCCAGCAACCGCAGCGCCGCGTAGCCGGCGAGGACGAAACTGGCCAGCAGCGCCAGCAGCTGGGCCCCGTCCCGGCGGGTCACCGCAGGGCCTCCGCCGCCGGCTGGAACGTCATCCGGGCAACCCACTTGGTGTTGTGTACCCCGGGCAGCGCCGGCACCACCACCCGGGCCGGAAAGCCATGGTCCGCGCTCAGGTCCACGCCATTGACCCGCAACGCGAGCAGCGCATCGGGTGCGTGGACCTGCGCAGCAGACAGCGTCGCTGAGCCAAACCCGCCACCGCGCTGCAACGACTCGACGAACAGGTCGGCATCCGGGGTCGCGCCCACTAAGGCAGCGAGATCGGCCAGCCGTACTCCGCTCCAGCTTTGCACGCCAGTGGACCAGCCCTCTACGCAGGCGATCGGCAACCGGGCGGTGTGCTGCGGCAGGGCCAGCAGCTGGGCGCGGGACAGCGACATCCTCCTCGATCGGGGGGGCGCCCCGGTCAGCTCCAACCGCCAGCTGGCATCGACTGGGCCGATGCCGGCTTCGGTGGCGGTCTTGTTCACCGGGAAATCCGTCGGGCCTGTTCCTTGGTCCTGCCCGCGCGGCGCCAGCAGCGCGGTGGAGCGGGCCGCCCCGCCGATGACCTGGCCCACGCTGAGCCCGAGCAGCGCCAGCGAGCCGGCCACGACCATGCCCAGCGCGCCGCGCCGGGAGATGGTCGCCGGCGCCGGATTGGCAGCCACCAGATGATCAGGATCGGGCGGCTCGGCGGTGGTCGCCGCACGCGAGGTGCGCAGCTCGGCCCGCAGGCTCCGGGAGCGCAGCGCGGTGCGCAGCCGGGACAGCCGAAACGCCACGTGCACCACGAACGCGGCCATGAACACCCACGCCCCGTAGTAGTGCGCCTGGTAGAAACTGAACGGCCAGGCATAAAAGGACTGGATGTTCATCACCCCGGTGACCAGCTCGAACACCGCGCCACCGACGAGCAGCAGCAGTGAGGCCCGCTCCAGCAGGTGGGTGAGCGAGCGGGCCGGCGGCCACTCGAACAGCTTGGGCAGCACCGACCACAGCTTGGCCAGCACAATCGGGATGAGCACCAGACCGAGCGTGACGTGCACGCCCTGGTTCACCCAGTACAGCCACGACGGTCCGGCCGGCCAGCCCGGCAGCCAGGAGCCGAGCAGCCCCTTGTCTGGCGTGGTGTCGTTGCCGGGCGCCAGGTTGGGGTTGTAGGCGGCATAGGAGGCCAGGCCGGTGAGGAACATCAGGGTGATGCCCGGTAGCAGCGCCACGCTGAGTATCGCGGTAAACCACGGGCCGCGCAGCGGACTGCGCCAGAAACCGGCGCGGAACAGGCCCGGCGGAGGGGTCTGCACGATTCGACGGACCCACCGGGGCAGCACGGTCATAGCTCCCACGCTATCGCTCGGACAGGTGAGGAAGGCTTACCATCCGGTGACGGAGCGTCGCTGGATGACGCGGCAGCGACCGCGGCGACCGCGGCCGCGAATCGGCCCTCGGGCACCTGGGCGGCCACCGCGACGGCGTCCGCCCAGATATCCACATCGGACAATTCGGGCAGCTTGCGCACCCGGGTACCGGAGGTCCGCAGCGCGGCCAGGGTCCGTGCCCCGGTGTCCGGGCGCGACGTGGGGACATCAACGATCAGCTCGGCCAGCTCGGGCCGGCGGACGCCCAGCACCCACCAACCGCCATCGGTGGCCAGCCCGAGCGCGGCGTCCACCCCCTCGGCATAGAGCAGCTCCAGACACTGGCTGAGCAACCGGGCATCGACCTGCGGGGTGTCCATCCCGATCTGTAGCACCGGCCGGCGACCGAGCACCGCGGCGGTGTCGGCGTAGGCGGCAGCGATCCGCTCGCCCAGCGTCGTTCCCCGTTGCTCCAGCACGGTGAGAGCCGGCAACCGCGCGCTCAGCGCGGCAGCGTCGACCGCGCGGCCCAGGTCACCCGTCAGGGCCACCACGGGGATCACCTGGGGCACCGCCAGCACCGCGTCCAAGGTGTCCAGAAAGGCCGCCGCGGCGATCCGGGCGGCCTGGGCGGGGGTGGCCGGCGGACATAGCCGGGTTTTCACCTCTCCCGGCACCGGTGTCTTGGCCAGCACCAACAGCGCCGCAGGCGGGTCGCTCAGCACCCCACCCCTCACCCCTCCCCCGCCGGCTCACAAGCATCCATGAGACCCCGCGTGGGCTGCTCTCAAGGTGCACATGCATCCATAAGTCCCGGCACGGGTGTCCTGTGAGGTGCACAAGCATCCATGAGACCGTACGAGGCAGGGTCAGGGAAGAGTTCGGAGCACTTCGTCGACGATCTGGTCGGGGGGCTTCGTGACGTCGATGGTGCGGCCGGGCTCGTCGGGAGCCAACGGTTCCAGGGCAGCGTACTGGGATGCCAGCAGCTCTGGTGGCATAAAGTGACCGCGGCGGGCAGCCAGCCGGTGCGCGAGGAGGTCATAGGGACCCGCCAGGTGCACAATCCGGACATCGGGGCCTGCGGCCCGCAGGACGTCCCGGTAGGCCCGCCGCAGCGCCGAGCAGCTGACCACGGCGCATTCGCCCCGGGCGGCCCGCTCGGTAAGCCACCCCGCGATCGCCGCCAACCACGGCGCCCGCAGCGTGTCATCAAGCGGGTACCCGGCGGCCATCCTGGCGATGCTGGACGCCGGGTGGAAATCGTCCCCCTCAGCCAGGGCGCAACCGGTTCGGCTGGCAATCAGCGCTGCCACAGTGCTCTTACCGGAACCGGAGACGCCCATCACGACAAGCTGCATCGGCCTGATCCGCTGGGGCCTGTTCACCCTAGGAATCCTCCCGCAGAGGGAGGTGAGCTCCGGTGTAGCACACCTAGCGTGCGGTTATGGCCCCGGCGAGCACTGCCTCAGACTCAGCACAGCCAACCTCCCCTGCCCGCCCGCAACCCGACCGCAACCTCGCGCTGGATCTGCTCCGGGTCACCGAGGCTGCCGCGATGGCGGCGGGCCGCTGGGTCGGCCGCCGGGACAAGGACGGTGCTGACGCCGCCGCCGTGGCGGCGATGCGGGCCATGATGGGGACCGTCGCGATGGATGGCGTCGTCGTCATCGGTGAGGGGGAAAAAGACGACGCCCCGATGCTCTACAACGGCGAGCGGGTCGGCTCCGGAACCGGCACCCCGTGCGATGTCGCCGTCGATCCGATCGATGGCACCACCTTGACCTCCAAGGGTATGGGTAACGCGGTATCGGTCCTTGCGGTCGCTCCCCGAGGGACCATGTTCGACCCATCTGCGGTGTTCTATATGGAGAAACTCGTCGCCGGCCCCGACGCCGTCGGCGTGGTCGACATCCGGCAGTCCCCCGAGGAGAACATCGCCGCGCTGGCCCGGGTCAAGGGGTGCACGCCGGAGGACATCACGGTCTGCATGCTCGACCGGCCACGGCATGACGAGCTGGCTCATCGGGTGACCAACACGGGCGCCAGAATCAAGTTCATCACCGACGGTGACGTCGCCGCGGCGGTGCTGGCCGCGACCGTCGACTCGGGCGTCGATCTGTTGCTCGGGATCGGTGGTACCCCGGAGGGCGTGATCACCGCTTGTGCGATCCGGTGCCTCGGCGGCGTGCTGCAGGGCAGGCTGCACCACCGTAGCGAGGAGGAAAAGCGGCGAGCCGACGAAACCGGCCTCGACCTCGCGACCGTGCTCACGGTCGAGGACCTGGTCAGCGGCGAGGACGCGTTCTTCGTCATGACGGGTATCACTGATGGGGAGCTGCTGCACGGGGTGCGCTACGGACCCAACCGTGCCATCACCGAGTCACTGGTGATGCGCGCCCGCAGCGGCACCATCCGGCAGGTCCGCAGCACCCACCACCTCGACCGCCTAGAACTCTACAGCATCGTGGACTACCGCCGTGCAGCTGAACGCTCCCCGAGTCGCTCGGGTCGCTCGGGTCATTCGGCGAGCAGCCGCTCGGCGGGCCAGCCGGTTGGCGGCTAACGCCTCGTGCCCCAACACCTAGTGCCCTAGTGCCAGCCGCGCCGGGGTGCCTTGCCGCCCCCCTCAATGTCCGGATAGCGCACGTGCCAGCCGTGTTTGTCAGGGCACCGGAAGGACTCCAACCGCCGCCCTGACGCGGACACCAAGCGGCTGGCCGCCGCCGCGGTCAGGATGGCACGGTGGTCGCAGCGGGGGCACCTGGCTGCCATGCTGTAACGCTGATCGATCATGCTGTACCCACCTCGGCAGCGTAGCGCAGCGGCAGTGTACAGCCGCCATGTCGCTGGCCCGAGGTTACCTCTCTCCCCGCAACGTTCGGCTTTCCTTGCCGACCGGCCGCCGGATCACCCGCCTCTCCTGTTGCCGAGTTCGACAGTAGCGCTGTCAGGGCCTGCCCGAGCAGCTCTGTCGAACTCGGCGCATGACGAGCACCCACGATCGGGTCGGTTCCTCGACTGTTACGCTTCTCCGCTTCCTCGCCATCCTGGTGGTGTTCGAGCAAGCCGACTCGTCCGGACGATCAGAACTGCATTAACATCCTGCGCCACTGTCGGATCGCGGTTCCGTCGCGCGGCAAGCTGCGGAATAAAAAATCGGACCGTGGGAGATAGACAGTCATGACGGTGCTGAGTTACAGCGACGCGGTCAACGATGCGCTGGCGCGCCTGGACGATCTGGGCTACGAGCGAGGCGAGGACAACTTCGCCAATCACGGCCCGATGGCTGCCGAGGCGGTGGCCGTGCTGGGCCATACCGACCAGGTCGCGGGTTGGGTGGAGGGTTACCGCCACGCCATACCCCATCACGAGCCCCCCGCGCCCCGCTTCCCCCTCGACGCCACCGACGAGTCCTCCTGGCGGGCGGCACTCGGCGTGTTCGGTCGGGCTGGGGACTGGGAACAGCTATTCGCCCGCGAGCTGACCGAAGGACCCTGGCAGGAGGTCCTGGCTCGGTGGTGGCCCAGGCTGGCGCCCGGCCTTATCGCCGCGCTGACCCACGGCGTGATCCGGACCGGGCACGCCGTGCGCAGCCTGGCCAGCGCCCAGACCCCCAGCGCGCTCCAGCTCACCGAGCTCGCCCGCGGACTGGCCTACTGGGCAGCCCGCTACACCGCCCTGCCAGGCCAGCCCGCCTTCAGCGGTCAGCGCGGTCTGGCTGACGCCATCCGGGCGCTGCCCCGGCAACCCGCCAGCACACCGGCGGGCCTAGCGGAGCGACTGGCCCAGCTCGGCGACTACCCCGGCTACGCCCAAGCGCTGGGGACCCTCGCGCCGCAGCGCACCCAGTGGCTGCTCAGCGAGATGACCAGCGAGTTCGCCGGTATCTACCTCGCCCACCCTGACGTCTTCCCCGTGATCCTCATCCACGCCGTCACCGCCCCGGCCGCCGTCCGACTCATCCTGCCGCACCTACCCGAGGACCTGCATCTGGCTTCCCTGGCCGCAGTGTGGCAGGTGCACACCGCGCTGCTGCTGGCCTTTACCAGCGACCATGGCGCCGAGGACACCGCCCGCGTCCAGGCGCTGCGCACCGAGGCTCCCGCCTTCGATGAACTGGCCGCTCGTGCTGTGGAACACGGCGACGAACACGTCATCAAATTCACCGAAGCCTGCCAGCGCGAGTACGCGCTACGCCCCGACCCTCGCTACCCCGCAGCGGTGCTTGCGGCGCACCACCGCATCCCCCCTCGGGACGGCGCTACCCCGAGGTCATCGTGAGCCCCTGTCGAACAGCAGCTGCGTCGTTCGTCGTCGTTGTCGGCGGGCCAGGGTGCGGCGCCCGGCTGAATGTTCTGGAGATCCCGGTCCTTGGTCTCGGCGAGGGCTTTGGTGCAGAACATGCTGAGCAGCGCCAGGGCGCACAGCAGGACACCGATGGCGAGCGTGCCGAATGCCGCCGCGAGCAGCGTGGCCAGCAACGGCGGTGTGGCGCCGCCCACAGCGGCGGCCAGGTGGTAGCTCGTGCCGGCGCCGGTATAGCGGTATCGGGTGGGGAACGTTTCGGGTAGCAACGCTCCGGCAGGGCCATAGGCGAGACTCTGCAGCCCCAGGGTGACGATGATGCCGACGCCGAAGGCCACCGGGGAGTGGGTGTCAAGCAGCGGGACGAGCAGCAGCGACCACACCGCCGCGACCGCGCACGACATCATGATCACGATGCGCCGGCCGAACCGGTCCGAGGAGACCGCGGACAGGGCGACACCCGCCGCCATCGCCGCGCCGGCGGCGATTCCGAAAGACAACACCAGTGCCTGAGGCAACGCCGCGCCAGTGGGACTAGTACCGTAACTGGTGAGGTACGTCGTGCCGGTATAAAACAACGCGAAACCCGTCGTGACGGTTCCGGCCGTGAGCAGAATCTCCCACGACGCCCGGCTGAATGCCTCCCGCAGCGGGGTCTGAGTGCGCAGCGGGGTCTGGGTGCTTAGTTGCCGGTGCTGGGCCTGCCGGAACACCGGCGTCTCGGCGACCTTCGAACGAACGTATACACCGATTCCGATCAGCACAGCGCTCATCAGGAAGGGGATCCGCCACCCGTAGTCAAGAAACGAGTGATCGATATTCCCCGGCAGCAGACCCGTGAGCAGGAACACCGCGCTGGACAGCGCCACCGCGATCACCGGACTAAGTTGCGGGACCATGGCATACCGGCCCCGTTGTCCAGGGGGCGCGTATTCCACCGTCAGCAGTGTGGTGCCGGCCCATTCTCCGCCGAGCGCGAAGCCCTGTACGAACCGCAGCGCGACCAGCCCGATGGGGGCCGCGACTCCGATCGTGGCTGCTCCGGGCAGCAGGCCGATCAGCAGTGTTGAGACGCCCGTGAGCAGCAGTGTCGCCAGGAGGGTCCGTCTGCGGCCGATGCGGTCGCCGTAGTGCCCAAAGGCCACCGCGAAGGTAGCGAAGGACGCGACCGTGGCGCCCGTGGAACCCCACGCCGGGAAGAAAACCGCCGGGAACACCAGCGCGGCCGCCGTGCCATAAATGTAGAAGTCGTAGAACTCAATGGTTGTTCCCACATAGCTCGCGACTGCTACTTGTCGCATTTTCGGCCCGGCAAACACCGCCCTGTCGTTGCTGTTCATCCGTTGCCCCTGTCGCCCAGCGCGCTAGTCTCAGCGCCCCATCATCTGATCACTAGCGTCTACCGCGTTCGCCAGAGAGAAGAGCGCTGCTGGTGATGACCTGATACCTCGGAGCGCTGTTTTCTGGACGCCGGCGACGGAACAGTCATGTCCTCCTTCCGGAGGGCAGCAGCGGCCCGCCCCAGACACGGTCTGTTGGGGTGGCAGGTGCTGGTCCCAAACAGCGAGTGACAGATGAAGACGACAGGCGTGGTCAACGAGGCAGCGATCGATTCTTTTGATGTTCGCCTGGCTGCTGGTTTGACGAGAGGCATCTCCGATGGCTGGTCCATCCTCGAAGCATTCCCACTCTGAAGACTTGCCCAATAGGTAGGCTACGCACACAGGGTTGGTTATGTATTGCAAGGCCTCAGGAGAAGACAGCGGTTGGGTCACTGTAATCGTTGTCGTCGTTATGTAGCAAGGCGAGGTGTTGGTGTCCATTACCTAACTATTCGTTAACTACCATCTAGCTGCGGAAACAGGACTTCGCCGGGACTCTGGGGTGCCGGTGCCTACAGGAGGAGTTTCAGGTCTGGGTCAGCGCGGCGAGGATTCGAGACCCGGAGTAAGCACGGCGATCGCGAGACCTCCTGCGGCCATGGCCGCCGCAACGGAGAGAATGGTTTGCATACTCACGCTGGTGAAGCTTCCGGCATCACCCCCGTGGCCGGCCAAGACACCGAAGCTGGCAACACCTGCGCCAAAACCGATCTGGCGCATGGTGCTCGTCAACCCAGACGCCATACCGCTGCGGCGACTGTCGACCAGGCGCATCGCAGTTCGCGCCACCTCAGGATTCATGAGACCCGACGTGGCCCCGCTCAAGACCAGCCCAGGAACCAGCATTGCGTAGTTGTTATGAACCACCGCGAACGCCAGGGAGACATCCCCGACCAAGATGCCCAACATGCCGATCACGAACACTGCCCGAGTGTCTAACCGCGCCTTAGCTCTACCTAGAATCAGCGGGACAGTTGTTAAGCCGCCAGTCAGAGGGACCATTGATAGTCCAGCCAGCGACGGAGGCATCCTCAATGAAGTCTCATAATACTGTGGCAGAATTACAAGCAGTGCCCAGAATGAGACTGAATAGAATATCGGGAATAATGTGACTCCTATGAAGTTTAATTGACGGAACATACTAAAATCGAGTAGTCCTGGCTTGTGTCGCTGGCGTACAACGAACGAAATTAGTGTAATTATAGCCCCAGCTAGGCATCCCACGGCCGGCAGTGTACCGTGTTTAGAAACACCCCGCAGAAGCACTAACGCTCCGATAAGAAACGCAAAAAATGCGGTTGCCGCGACTTGCCCCACCACGTCAAGGGTCCGTGCGGGATCACCGGCACTTCGGCGACCATACAGAGCAACGATGGTGCCGACAACTATGCAGACTGGTACGTTTACAAGGAACATCCAGCGCCAGCCAGGACCATTCACGAGCAGCCCCCCCCCAGTACTGGTCCCACAGCGAAACTGCTTCCCATCACAGCTCCCCATATCGCGAAAGCGCGCAGTTGGAGCTGACCGGCGAACGTCGTCGCCAGCAAAGCCATCGCGGTCGAGTTGATAAGTGCTGCAGCTATTCCTTGAAAAAGTCTCGCCACCTGAAGCATCCAGATGTCCGGTGCGACACCGCATGCCGCCGACGCGAAGCAGAATATGCTGACCCCGATAAGAAACAACCGACGATAACCAAACCGGTCACCTAGATGACCCGTGGCCAGCATAAGAGAACCGAATGTGACCGTGTAACCTACAACTACCCAAGTCAGCGCCGTGTTGTCCGCGCCGAGTGAGCGACCGATCGTCGGGAGCGCGACCCCTACGATGGTGGTATCGACGCCAATCATGAACGTTGCCCCACAGAGTGCTAAAAGTACCACAAAAAGCACTTGGCCAATTTTCTCCGGTCGTTTATTCAGAACGTTAAACCGTTGAGGATTCGACATACATGCACTCGCTTTCATGCGGCGGTTGCTGATATCCCGTTGCGCCCTTGAGGTCTGACAATGACGCCTCCAACCGCTCCGATTGTATCAAGCGGCCGGAGACAACGGCGATGTCGTTATTAGTGAAGTACCTGTCCACGCAGGTACGACGCAGCGTTCCGGTCGGTGATCGAATCGACCTGATCGCCGAGTGCGGCTAACACCTCTAACCACATTTCTCGGAGCCTCGCGATCGCTTGGTCCACGCCACAGCTATCCGCGAGCAAACTGAGCATAAAGGTCGTGCCGGACACGGCATATGCCCCAATCCTCGCAGCCCCGAGGCGTCTCGCGAATTCCTCTGGATCTTCCCGAATTTCTGCCACTGCCCGACCAGCGGCGGGCGAAATAAATGCTAAATCCTGCGGAACGTACGACTTAATAAATTCGATTGCCCGATGAGGACCTCTGATATAATCACTTAACCTAGCGCTAACATGAAGATTCTCAAGCGGTTTCACGAGTACAATTTCGGTACCGTTCCAAATATCGCAAAGCGACCACAGCAACATCTCATTAATATTCCCAGGGAAAATTTTTTGCCCCGTGTCATGACCATGGTCCAAATAGATATATGCTGCGCTCGTCTCACTATTTGCCGAAAAGGAAGACAAAATGGTAACGCCACCGACCCGGTCGATCCCATGTCGACATGCCTCGACTTCAACGTCGAGCCTCCCTAGCGTGACCAGTGCGTCTGCTTCTGCAGCCGCGAAAAGCGAACCGATTTTCTCCAGCAACTCCGTTGTTTTCTCATAGTTGATGCCACCTTCGGTTGGAACTCCCCATCTGCCGTCTGGGTTCAGCGCTACAGCGAACGGATCAACCGTCAACCGAGCGTAGCGCCCAACCTCCCCTCGCATCTTATAGAAAGCCTCAGCTAGCCGTTCAGTACGGGTAACACATGAACGATAATCGAATTTAGCTCCACTGTCAGAAAGTCGCAAGACGAACTTGTCAATCCCTTGTCCCATGGCGTCGAGAATTACGTCTCGCCCGGAGAAAATTCCATGAACAGCGTAGCCGGGTAAGTGTCTCATCTGCCGTTTTTGTGTTTTTCCAAGCTCACGTCAACGTCGATCGGCTGGGTGAGCAAGTTAGCGGTTACCTCGACCGCTTGAGTATTAGATAGTCGGCGACGACCTGCCGATTTCTGTACGGTATTTGCAAGCATTGCCCCACTCCCTGATACTTCTTGATGACGTATACTTTAAATTCACCATCGTATGTAATAATCACCGCGAACTGATCGTTGTCGAGGAGTACAACTTGGCATAGTGAACGCGGTCCTCCCAGACTGCGCCATTATCACCAACGTCAGCTGACGCTGGATTGTTGGTGTCGACGCCTGCCCGGTCATGCTATCTCCCTACCGCCGTGTGACGCTGGATCTGCGCCTGATTTTGCCCCGGCGAGACCCTGACCAGGACACCGCGAAGTTCACGCGTTAGACAGTTCAGCGGGGGATTTGCGGTCGGCCATCGCGAAACGTGTCTAGTGGCTAGGAGCCCAAGCACCGTTGTGTTGATACGCGGTGAGTGGCCGTTCACCCGGTCGTGTCGTGAATCGCTTTGGGTCTGACCCCGCAGTCACTCCATGATCAACCTTGGGTATCGGTAAGGACGGCACCGCCACGAGAGCCGGGGTCAATAATCTGGTCACTGAGGTCGGGGATGCGGCGAAGCCTCGGCAGGCTCGGTTGTCCACCTGTTGTGGCGTGTCGTACGCCAGCCTCGGGCTTTCATGGTAGTTAATCGTGTGAGTGACACGCCGGGTCTGGATACGCGAACGTGCCTGCTCAACACGGTTTGATCGGAGGTGCTGAAGCTCGGATCGGACCGGATGAGGGACTAAAACGTGAAGAGCGGGCTTGAAACGATCGGGTCTTGCTACCACGCGGAAGTAGTAAGGCGGCTTTGCGCGCCGTCCACGCAGATGTGGGTGCCGCTGATCCAGCTAGCCCGCTCGGAGAGCAAGAATGTCACCACGTCCGCGACCTCTTCGGGTGTGCCGAGTCGGCCGAACGGGAAGTCCCGCTCGATAAACCGCGCGAAGCGTTCGGGATCCCGCTCACGCAAGGAGTCCCAGTCACCGCCAGGTGACAGGATGCAGCCTGGGCTGACGGCATTCACGCGAATCCGCTCGGGAGCCAGCTCGCGCCCGAGTTCCATGGCGAGGTAAATCTCGGCTGCTTTGGCGCAGCCGTGCTGCGAGTAAGGCGTGGGTTTCCAACCCGAGATCGAGGCGATGATAATCACCGAGCCGCCGCCGGCCTGCTGCATATGCGGCACACACGCGCGGATAGCCCGCGCACCGTAGTCCTGCAGTTCTCCGACAGTCCGGTTAAGGTCGTCGCGACCACGAGCACAAATCGCCACCGAGCAGCCCTCACCGGTCAGCCGCAGCGCGACCGCCTGGCCGATTCCCCGACTGCCACCGGTAACGAGCGCGGCTTTACCTGCGCTGGGGATGGTCAGCACACCCGCTGACTAGCCGACGCCGAGGTGGCGGGCGATGAGGATGCGTTGGACCTCGCTGGTGCCTTCACCGATCTCCAAAACCTTGGCATCGCGGTAGAAACGGGCCACCGGGTAGTCGTTCATGAAACCGTAGCCGCCGAAGACCTGAGTGGCATCCCGGGCGTTGTCCATCGCCGCGTTCGAGGAAATCAGCTTCGCGATCGCGGCTTCCTTCTTGAACGGTTCGCCGCGCAGCATCCTGGCCGCGGCATGGTAGTAGGCCAGCCGGGCGGCGTGCGTCCGCGCCTCCATATCCGCAATCTTGAACTGGATCGCCTGATAGCTGCCGATGGCGTGGCCAAAAGCGTGCCGCTGCCGGGCGTAGGACACACATTCGTCAATACAGCCCTGGGCCAGGCCGACGCCCAGCGCGGCGATCGCGATGCGGCCCTCGTCGAGAATGGCGAGGAACTGCGCGTAACCCCGGCCGCGTTCACCGAGCAGATTGCCCAGCGGCACCCGGCAGTCGTCGAAGAACAGCCCGCGGGTGTCCGAGCAGCGCCAACCGACCTTGGAGTAGCTCGCCGAGACGGTGAACCCTGGGTGGCGGGCCGGAACCATGATGGTGGAGATTTCTTTGCGGCCCCCACTGACGCCAGTGATCGCGGTGACGGTGACGACCGAGGTGATGTCGGTGCCCGAATTTGTGATGAAGGCCTTAGATCCGTTAATCACCCACTCGTCGCCGTCGCAGCGCGCGGTGGTGCGGGTGGCGCCCGCGTCGGACCCACCACCGGGCTCGGTGAGGCCGAAGGCGCCGAGCCGCGCTCCGGTGCACAGATCCGGGAGCCAGCGCTGCTTCTGCTCGTCGGTGCCGAACCGGAAGATCGGCATCGCGCCCAGCGACACGCTGTCCTCCAGGGTGATGGCCACCGACGAGTCCACCCGCGCCAGTTCCTCCAGCGCCAGGCACAAGGCAAAGTAATCGCCGCCCATCCCGCCGTACTCCTCGGGAAAGGGCAGCCCGAACAGCCCCATCGCGCCCATCTTCGCGACCAGCGCATAGGGGAACGTCCCGCGCTCGTAGTGCTCGGCGATGACCGGGGCGACTTCCTTGCGGGCGAACTCCTCGACGGTGGCGCGCAGCACCGCATGCTCCTGGCTCAGCTCCATAATGTCGCCTCCCTGTGGATAACCCGTGAGTGGCGTTACCAGCTATCACTCGTATCGCCACTCACGGGTCCACGACCACTAGCACGGTGCCGCGCTCGACGATGCCACCGGGGTGGGCGCGCAGCTCGCGAACCACCCCGCCCACCGGCGCGGTGAGCACATGCTCCATCTTCATCGCCTCGAGCACGAGCAACCGGGCACCTGCGGTGACCTGCTGACCCTCAGCGACGTCCACAACGGTGACGGTGCCGGGCATCGGAGCCCGCACCGCGCCATCGGCGTCCGGCTCAGGGTGCTGGGCGGGGCGGGGCGCGGCGTCGAGGGGCGCCGGTGTCAGGAACTCCCAGCTGTGCCCGTCGCGGCCCAGCCACACTGCGGCGCCCTCAGCCGCGCAGGTGTAGCGGCGGGTGATCTGATCAAGGGTGACGACCAAGTCCTCGCCGTCCCAGCAGGCGCAGGCGCGGATCGGGGCACCTCCACCGATGACGATCTCGGCGGCAGCCGCGCGACCCCGAGTCCGGACGTCGATCGGGTCATGCTCGCTGGTCTGCACCAACCAGCGGGTCCAGGCACCCTCGCCGAGGCGCCAGCCGCCGGGTAGCGCAAACGGATCCACCACCGGCCCGGTGGGCTCCAGCGTCAGCAGCGCGCGCAACCCCACTGCGGCCAGCACGTCCTCCGGCGGGTCGGTACCGGGCCGCAGCGGGAAGACAGCGGGCGGGAACCGGCGCGCCACCAGCCCGGTGTCCAGGCTCCCGGCCCGCACATCGTCCTCGGCGAGCAGGGAGCGCAGGAACGCCACGTTGGTGCCCAGGCCCAGGATGCTGGTCTGAGCCAACGCGGCATCCAGCCGGCGCAGCGCGGTGTCCCGGTCGCCGCCGTGCGCGATGACCTTGGCCAGCAGCGGATCGTAGTTGCTGCTCACGGTATCTCCCGCGGCCAGCCCGGAGTCCACCCGAACGCCCGGCCCGGCAGGCTCGCGCACCCGCAACACCCGCCCCGCGGTGGGCAGGAAACCACGCGCCGGGTCCTCGGCGTAGATCCGCGCCTCGATGGCATGGCCCTCAATGCGCAGCTCGCTCTGGGTGAAGCCCAGCGGCTCCCCGGCGGCCACCCGCAGCTGCCACTCGACCAGGTCCAGCCCGCTGACCAGCTCGGTGACCGGGTGTTCGACCTGCAGCCGGGTGTTCATCTCCAGGAAGAAGAACTGATCCGGCGTCTGGGCCGGCACGAGGAACTCCACCGTCCCCACGCCGGTGTAGCCCACAGCGTGCGCGACGGCCACCGCACACGCCCCCATCCGGGCACTGCTCGCGGCGTCCAGCAGCACCGAGGGCGCCTCCTCGACGATTTTCTGGTGCCGCCGTTGCAGGCTGCATTCGCGCTCGCCGAGGTGCACCGCCGCGCCGTGCGCATCGGCCAGCACTTGGATCTCGATATGCCGCGGGGTGGTGAGCAGCCGCTCGACGAGCAGGGTGTCGTCGCTGAAAGCACTCCGGGCCTCCCGGCGGGCGGCCGCGATGGCCTCCGGCAACTCCCAGGCGCAGTGCACCACCCGCAGGCCCTTGCCCCCACCGCCAGCGGAGGGCTTGAGCAGCACCGGGTAGCCGATCGCGGCGGCTGCCGCGGCCAACGCGGCTTCGTCGCAGCCGGCATCGGCGCCGCTGCCCGGCAGCACCGGGACACCCGCAGCCGCCACGGTCGCCTTGGCCCGGATCTTGTCCCCCATCGCCTCCATCGCAGCGGCCGGCGGACCGATAAAGACCAGACCGGCCTGCGCGCAGGCCCGGGCGAAGGCGGCGTTCTCCGAGAGAAACCCGTAGCCGGGGTGCACGGCCTGCGCGCCGGTGCGCTCGGCAGCCTCCAGGATCCGCTCGATGGACAGGTAGCTCGCCGCCGCTGGCGCGGGGCCGAGCCGGACGGCGAGGTCCGCGTCGCGAACGTGCCGCGCGGCGGCGTCGGCGTCGCTGTACACGGCTATGGAGCGCACTCCCAGCGCGCGCAACGTGCGGATCACTCGCACCGCGATCTCACCGCGGTTGGCTACCAGGACGGAGTCAAACACGCCACGCCCGCTCGCCGGGCGCAGCCATGGTTCGCGACGCTCGCTGGTCGGGTTGAGCCATCATCACCGCCTCACATCCGGAAGATACCGAAGCGGCTCGGCGCCAGCGGCGCGTTGGCGCAGGCGGACAGCGCCAGCCCGAGCACCATCCGGGTGTCCGCCGGGTCGATCACCCCGTCGTCCCACAACCGGGCCGTGGAGTAGTAGGGGTGACTTTGATGCTCGAACTGGGCACGTATGCGGTCCTTGAAGGCCACCTCGGGCTCAGCGTCGCCCGGACGGCGGACGGTGGCGAGCACCATGGCGGCCTGCTCCCCACCCATCACCGAGATCCGCGCAGTGGGCCACATGAACAGGAACCGGGGCGAGTACGCCCGGCCGCACATTGAGTAATTCCCCGCGCCGAATGAACCGCCGATGATGACCGTCAGCTTGGGCACCCGGGTGGTCGCGACCGCGGTGACCATTTTAGCGCCGTGCTTGGCGATCCCGCCGGCCTCATACTCCCGGCCCACCATGAAACCGGAGATGTTCTGCAGGAACACCAGCGGAATTCCCCGCTGGTCGCACAGTTCGATGAAATGCGTGCCCTTGAGCGCCGACTCGCTGAACAGGACCCCGTTGTTGGCCACCAGGCCCACCGGATGACCGTGCAGCCGGGCGAAGCCGGTGACCAGCGTGGTGCCGTACTCGGCCTTGAACTCCGAGAGGCGACTGCCATCGACGATCCGAGCGATCACCTCACGGACGTCGTAGGGGGTGCGGGAGTCCACCGGCACCACCTCGTAGAGACCCTCCAGGGTGGGCTCCTCAGTGGGGATCACCTCCCACGGCCGGGGTGGGCGGGGCCCGAGGGTGCTGACGATGGTGCGGACGATCCGCAGCGCGTGGGTGTCGTCCTCGGCGAGGTGATCGGTGACCCCGGAGACGCGGGAGTGCAGGACGGCACCGCCGAGTTCCTCAGCGCTCACCACCTCGCCGGTGGCGGCCTGGACCAGCGGTGGGCCACCGAGAAAGATCGTGCCCTGATTGCGGACAATCACCGCCTCGTCGCTCATCGCCGGCAGGTAGGCGCCGCCTGCGGTGCAGGAGCCGAGCACCGCTGCGATCTGCGGGATGCCCCGCGCGGACATCGTCGCCTGGTTGTAGAAGATCCGGCCGAAGTGCTCCCGGTCGGGGAAGACCTGATCCTGCTCGGGCAGGTAGGCCCCGCCGGAGTCGACGAGGTAGATGCAGGGTAGACGATTGTCCAGCGCCACCTCCTGGGCCCGCAGATGCTTCTTGACGGTCATCGGGTAGTAGGTGCCGCCCTTGACGGTGGCGTCGTTGGCGATGATGACGCATTCCCGCCCAGCTACCCGCCCGATCCCGGTGATGATCCCAGCGGTGGGGGCCTCATCGCCGTACATGCCGGTGGCCGCGAGCGGGGACAGCTCCAAAAACGGGCTTGCGGGGTCCACCAGCGAGTCCACCCGATCGCGCGGCAACAGCTTGCCTCGCTCGACGTGGCGTTGCCGGGCCCGCGGCGATCCGCCCAGCCGGGCGCTCGCCAGCCGCTCCCGCAGCTCACTCACCAGCGCCACATGCCCCTGCACATTCTCCTCACCCACGCCGCCCCCCACTCCTTCCCCACGTTAGACGCATTCAGCGGGCTCAGCGGGGTTACCGGTACCGGTTGTACCCCGCTGAGCCCGCTGAATGCGGGTAGCCTTAGGGGGAATTGTGGAAGATGATGCCGAGGACGGTGCGCTCGCCGGTGTGGACGGTGCTGACGCCGTGGCGTAGCTGGACTCGGTGGTAGCCGCGGGCGCCCTGGTTGGGGCGGTAGCGGACGGGGAAGATCACCGCCTGGCCCTGGTTGGGGCGGGCCACCATTGGTCGGGACTGCTGGCGCGGCCGCTGCTCGACGAACACGTTCTCCCCGCCGGTGAAGTCCGCATCGGGGCGGCTGAGTAGTATCAGCAGCTGCAGCGGGAACGTGAGGTCACCGTAGATGTCCTGGTGCAGGCAGTTGTAGCCACCCGGGCCGTAGCGCAGCACCAGCGGCGTGGGCTGGTGTTGGCCCAGCGTGGCGCACTCCTGGAGCAGGGCGTGAAGGGTCTCCGGGAACCGGCGCTCACCGAGCCGGTCGGCCCAGCGGTTGGCGATCGCCGCCAGCGGCGGGTAGAGGCTCTCCCGCAACGCCTGCACCCGCAGGGGCAGCGGCTCAGCGAAGTAACGGTAGCTGCCCTCACCAAACGCATGCTGCGCCATGGTGACGGTGCTGCGGAAGTGGGCATCGTCGTCGAACATGTCGGCCACCTCAGCGCACTGCTCGGGCGAGAGCAGCGGAGGGGTCACGGCGAAGCCCGAGTCGTCGAGCTGGTTTTCCACCGCTGACCAGTCGAGATCGGCCAACGCGGGCAGCTCAGCCTCCGCGGGACGGGTCACGATCTTGCCGGCTTCGCTCATCACGGCCCTCCTCATCGGGGATCGAGGTGCTCACCCGGGGTGCCCTGTCACGTCGACCCGACCTGGGTGTGCCGGTGGTGCCCGATCTGTTCTTGGACATCGTTGAGCAGCAGCCGGAGCAACTCGGTCAATGCGGTCCGCTGGTGTGGCGCTAAGCAGGAGATCAGCGCGGCTTCCCGGTGCAGGACCTGGTCAACCAAGCTCTCGACCAGTGCGTGCCCGGCCGGGGTGAGGGTCACGATGACGGTCCGTGAACCGTCACCGGCGCCGTCTCGCTGGACCAATCCCGAGTTCTCCGCGCGGGCCACCCGCTGCGAGATGGCACCAGCGGTCACTCGGGTGTGCTCAGTCAGTTCCCGGGTGGTCAGCCGGTAGGGTGCTCCGGCCCGGCGCAACACGCTGAGCAGATCGAGGACAGCCGGATCCGCGCCGGCGCCCGCGAGGACCCGGCGACGATCCTCGCCGAACAACTTGGCCAGCCGCCACACCCGGGTGACGATGCCGATGCCCTCCACCGGGGTGCCCGGACGCTCCCGCAGCCACGCCAGAGCGGTGGCATCGACGGGGTCGTCCTCGTCCCACTCGTCGATCACGACTGCACCTCGTTTAGGCCTAAATAATGGAGTACTATAAATGTATTAGGTCTAAATGTAGCTGTGAGAGGTTCTGGATGGCACGCAATGTGGTCGTGACGGGCGGTGGTACCGGTATCGGACGAGCGGTTGCGGCGAGCTTCGCCGCCCGCGGCGATACCGTGGTGATCACCGGCCGGCGAGGGGAACCGTTGCAGCGGGCCGCAGCCGCGCTCGGGTCCGGCGTGCGAGCCGTGGTGTGCGACGCCACCGATCCGACCCAGGTCGAAGCGCTGCGGGCGCAGCTGCCGGCCTCAGTCGATGTGCTGGTCAACAACGCCGAGGCAACACCGACTTCAACCGCGCCAGTCCGGATGATCTCACTTCGCTGGCCGCCCAGTGGCGGGCCAACCTCGAGGCCAATCTGCTCTCCGCGGTGCTGATGACCGCCGCAGTCGCCGACCGGCTCACCGAGGGCGGCGCTGTCATCAGCATCGGCTCGATCGCGGCAGAGCAGGGCGCCGGTGTCTACGGTGCCGCCAAGGCGGCGCTCGCCTCGTGGAACGTTGACCTGGCCGGTCAGTTCGGCCCGCGTGGTGTGACCGCGAACGTCGTCTCACCTGGCTACATTGCCGACACTGAGTTCTTCCGGGACCGCCTCACCGACCAACGCCGTGCCGCGCTGATCGCCGCCACCAGCACCGGACGCCCAGGTACCCCCGACGACGTGGCCGGCGCCGTCGCCTTCCTCGCCTCTCCCGCGGCCCGGCACATCACTGGACAGGTCCTCGCGGTGAACGGCGGGGCACGCACCACCCGCTAACTCAAGCCACGGACGTGATTCAAACGGCGGCTCCGAGACGTGCCTCCCGGCTGGCAATCGGCATCTTCCAGCAGGCTGACCTCCAGACCCCGTTGCCGCATCGCTGGCATGGCGCAGGTGGGGAGGCGACCCTTAACCCGTCAGGGAGCGCGTGGCCCAAGCCATCCGCAACATCAGTGTGGTGACACGTGCCTCTCCGGACCGGCATTACGATGAGGCCCGCAACTCACCACAGTACGATGATGATCAGGGACGATGGAACTTCAGCGGATCGGCGCACAGCATCCGAAGATCAAGCAGGTGCTCGCGATCAGCGGAACACCGCGCCGAACCCTCGGAAAATGATCATCACTGAGGGGTTGTGGGCACACAACCTCCTGGTGGAGCACGATGTCTTCATCGACACGTTCCTGTGGTGTCCGGAAGCCGCGTATGCCGACGAAGCGCGTAAGCGGGCTGTCGAGTTGGCGCCGCGGGCGCATCTGGCCTATCAGGTGTCCGAGCGGACGTTGGCGCGGATTTCCGAGCGGGACAAGCCGGACGGATTGTTCTCGATCGCGCAGTTGCCCACGTGGGAGCCCCAGGACGTCCAGCTCGGTGAGTCGTCACTGATCATGGTGGCCGATGGTATGAAGATTCCCGGCAACCTGGGTACCTTAATTCGGACACTGGACGCCGCCGGTGCGGATTGTCTGGTGTTGACGAATCGGCGCACCAGGCTGACGCATCCGAAGGTGTTTCGGGCAAGCCAAGGCATGATCCTGACGATGCCTGTGGTGGACTTTGAGCGGACGGAAGACGCGATCGCGTGGCTTCAACCAAACAAAGTGAATGTCTATTTGGCCGATACCGACGACGCGAAGAGTTACCGGTCGTTCGATTATTCACTTACGCGCACGTCGTTCGTGCTCGGGTCGGAGCGTTACGGTATTCCGAAGCCCTGGTACAAAATGGGCTGCGAACGCGTTTTCATCCCCATGCTCGGGTCAGCCGACTAGCTGAACGTGTCGATTTCGGCGGCCGTCTTCCTGTTCGAGGCGCGAGCGCAAAAAAACCACTGGTAAAATTTCACGTGTTGGGGCCAACGTCCGAGTTCATATTCGTGTTGTGGCGATCTGAGGTGTCCGCCGGGTCAGCTCACCCTGTACTGGGGGGTGTGGGGACTAGCGGCGCCACCAGGCGGATGAGAGCGCCTCGACGCGGACCCGTCCGACCTAGTGAGGCGTCGCCTCAGACCGCCGAGCGGGGGCAGCTGAGTTGAGCATTGGGCACTGACCCGGCAGGTGCCGGACGCCGAGGACCCCATGATCACTGTTTGGGTGCCAAAAGCGACACATCCTGTCGCTTTTGGCACCCAAACAGTGATCTTCCCAAGCGCGATCACCAAGCAGGGCAGCCAAGCTGGGCTTTGAGGTGACCGACGCACAGCGAACCTGTCCACGGCAAGCCCTGAGAGAACGTGACTCAAACACCGAAGTTTCGACGACTTAGTTGATCTAAAGCTGGTGTCGTTCCGGAGCGGCACCCGGGGGTGGTGCATCTTAAAATACCTATGTAGGGTAGGTCTCATGCGGAAGACGCACGCTCTGATCCAGGTGGCGATGGCCCTCCTGGGCGATCCGACAGCTCGCCACTGGGGTTACGAGCTGTCCAAGAAGACCGGCGTCCGTTCCGGTGTGCTCTATCCGATGCTGACGCGCATGCTCGACGAGGGCTGGGTCGAGGATGGGTGGGAGGACCCGACCACCATCCGTGACAAGCGCCCGCCCCGGCGGTATTACCAGCTGACCGACAGAGGTCGGCTGGCGCTCGGCGCGGTTCTTCAGGATGCCAGCCACGACGCGCGGTTCGCCGGAGTTCTCAGGGTGGCCCGCCGTGATCCGAGGTTTGCCACTCTGGTCTGGGGGCTCAGCTAATGGACGAGCTGCTGAAAGCGGTCGCCTCCTGGCCGAGCCTGCTGATGGTCGTCGTCGTGTTCGGACTGGCCCCAGGGCTCTGTCTGCGCCTGATCGTTCTGGCCTACCCTCGGGGTGACCCGCGCCGGGCCGAGCTGATCGCCGAGCTGTACGCCGTGCCCCGGATCCAGCGGCCCCTATGGGTCGCCGAACAGCTGGAGGTCGCGCTGTTCGAGGGCCTCGGACAGCGCATCTCGGCGATGCGCCGCAGGCGCCGACGCGCTCACGTTCGTGCGGGACGTCGGGCCCGGGCGGGACCCACTCAGCGCTCCCCGCAGGCGCAGGATCCTGCACGGTTCATTGGACTCTTCTGATTGTGCATGGGGTCGCCAAGATGCCATCTAGTTCGCCTCACCACCCGGCGCCGCGCTGGAGTCGCTGGAACCTGCTGCTCCTGGTGCCGCTGCTGGTGCTGGTCACCCCGCTGTACAACAGCGATCAGCCTCGGCTGTTCGGTTTTCCGTTCTTCTACTGGTGCCAGTTCCTCTTCATCCCGCTCGGCGTGATCTGCGTGGGGGTAGTGTACCTGAAGACGGGTGGTCGGCGATGACCGTGCGCTGGACCGAACTGGCCATCTTCACGCTGCTGTTCGCCATCGTCACTGGGTTGGGGGTCTACGCCGCCCGGTGGAAGGCGGGTTTTCCACTCGATCACCTTGATGAATGGGGGTTGGGTGGTCGCAAGTTTGGCTCGTGGGTCACCTGGTTCCTCATCAGTGGCGACATCTTCACCGCCTACACCTTCGTCGCGCTGCCCGCGTTGATGTGGGGTGCCGGGCCGACGGCGTTCTTCGCACTGCCTTTCACCGTGCTCGCCTACTCGCTGGCGTTCCTGCCGCTGGTCCGGTTGTGGTCGGTGTCCCGAGTACACGGTTATGTGACCCCGGCGGACTTCGTCCACGGCCGCTACGGATCGCCCATTCTGGCTTTGCTGGTGGCGGTTACTGGAATCGTTGCAATGATGCTCTACATCGCCGTGCAACTGGCCGGGCTGGAGGCGGTGCTGCGCACCCTGGGCCTCAACGGGGCCGGACTGGCCGGGCACATCCCGGTGTTCATCGCGTTCGTGATCCTCGCGGCCTACACCTACCGGTCCGGCCTGCGGGCCCCTACGTTGATCGCCTTTGTGAAAGGCTTGCTGATCTACCCGGTGATTATTGCCGCCGTGATTATCCTACCAATGAAGCTCGGCGGGTGGGGTGCTATCTTCGACGCCGCGAACACGAAGTTCACCGCCACGCCCGCACGCGGCGCTGACATCTTGTCCCCGCAGAGCGGTGGAATTCTACTCAGCGCCAATGACCAGCTGCAGTACGTCACGCTCGCGTTGGGCTCAGCACTCGCGCTGTTTCTCTACCCGCACACGCTGACCGGTGCTCTGGCCGCCCGCAGCAGCAACGTGATCAAACGTAATATGGTGGCGTTGCCGGCGTATTCGCTGGTGCTGGGGCTGTTCGCGTTGCTCGGTTATGCGGCGATCGCGGCGCACACGCACCCGATCGTCAATGCGGCTACCGGTGAACCGGACTCCAACACGATTATCCCGATGCTCTTTGAGGGGCAGTTCTCCTCTTGGTTCGCTGGTGTCGCGTTAGGAACCATCGGGATCAGCGCGCTGGTACCGGCGGCCATCATGTCGATCGCGGCGGCGAATTTGTGGACCCGCAACATCTATCGGGCATACCTGCATCGCGGCGCCACCGCCGCGCAGGAGACTCAGCAAGCCAAGATCGCTTCATTGGTGGTGAAGCTTGGCGCGGTGGTCCTGATCGTGTTACTCAACCCGCAATATTCCATCGACCTGCAGCTGATCGGTGGTGTGATCATTCTACAGACGTTGCCCATGGTGGCGATCGCGCTCTATACCCGCTGGTTCCACGCTTGGGGCCTCGCTGCGGGCTGGGCCGTCGGATTAGCGTGGGGCCTCACGATGCTCTACGACATCCCCAACCCCGCCACCGGCACCGGGCACCTCGGCGACACGGGGCTCAAGCTGGGCACGCTGTCGATTCTGGGCTGGCATCCCTTCGCCGGCTCACCGACGCAGGTCTACGTCGGATTGATCGCGCTCATCGGCAATCTCCTGGTCGCGGCGCTGGTCACCATCGTGGCGCGCCCGATGCGGATCGCGGGCGGCACTGATGAGACCGCTCTGCTGGACTACCACCACGACACGAGCTCCCCGCAGCTCGAGCCCGTCACCAGCGGCTGATCATCAGGGCCGGGACCCGCACTGGAACTCGGTGAGCAGGGCCGTGGTGCGCTCGGGCGCTTCTTGTGGCACGAAGTGCCCGACGCCGGGCAGGACCTCGTAGCGGTAGCCTTCGCCAGCCCAACGAGCCGAGCGGCGCGCGGTGCGCTCCAACACGTAGGGGTCATCGGCACCGTGCAGCTGGAGCACCGGCACACCGACCGTCCGGTCGACCGCGCGGGACAGTCGGCGCCCATCGAAGCGAAACCGTGAGCGGCCGACCCACCGGTAGTACTCCAGTGCGCAGTGCGCCGCGCTGGGGATCAACATGGCCTCCCGGTACCGCTGGACGACCCCGGTGAGCTCGCCGGAGTCACACCACCGCGGGCCGGCCCCGGTGCGCAGGATCCGCTCCACCAGCAGCGCACCGTCGCGGGTGAGGTCGCGCTCGGGCCACCACGGGGCTTGGACACTGACCAGATACCGGGCTGCCGAACGCTGCGCCGGGTCGCGCAGCAGCGCTCGGCCCATCGCGCACGGATGGGCGGCGGCCAGCACCGTCACCGATCGCACCACCCGGGGATGCAGCGCGGCCGTGCACCAGCTGAGGATGCCCCCCCAGTCGTGCCCGACCAGGTCCGCCTGGCGTTCCCCGAGTGCCCGGACCAGGCCCGCCACGTCACCCGAGAGCGTCCACGGGTCATATCCCCGGGGGGGCTTGTCCGAATCGCCATAGCCCCGCAGGTCCACCGCGACGGCCCGGCGACCCGCTGCGGCGAGCGCCGGGAGTTGGTGACGCCAGGACCACCAGAACTCTGGGAAGCCGTGCAGCAGCAGCACCAGCGGACCGGTGCCGAGCTCCGCCACGTGCACCCGGATCCCATTGGCCGATACATCGCGGTGCGTCCACGGCCCAGGAATCCGGACCGAGCCGGGGTCAGGAGGGCGCCTCACTCCCTGAACAGGTCCGCGCGAGGGCGGCGAACGCGCCGACCCCGCAACGCCGCCCCCGTGTCGCGGACCGTGCTGATCGTGCGTTCCGGCTTGCGGATACTGCGCAGCCGGCGCCAGCCCAGCAGCGCACACACTGCCGCGGTGAGGAGCATCAGCCCGAACACGATGCCGAACCCGGCCCACTGCGGCAGCCAGACGGCCAGGACTTCGGCCACCGTGATGAACAAGAAGAACAGGCTGAAGAGCACGATGGCCAGGGCGAGGAGGAAGAAGATGCTGCTCTTGACGCCCTTGCGGGCCTCAGCGGTTACCTCCGCCTTGGCTAGTTCCACCTCCGCGCGGAACAAGGTGGAGAACTGGGCGGCGGCTTCCTGAACCAGCTCACTCAGAGAGGCATCCGCGAGCCGGGGGAACTCTTCTGGTGCCAGCGGGACAGCCGGCACCGCGGGCGGTGGTTCCGGTTTGGCGTGCCGGCCGTGGCGGGGCTGGGTGCTGGTCACCTACGACATGGTGCCATGGCCCTTATCGATCACCCACTGTGGTCGGCACTCGACTGAAGGTGACCGGAATCGCTGGCAGGTCATCGAACTGCCCGGCCTCCTGATGGTCCTGATCGCCGCAGCACGATCATGGTGCCCGCAGTGTGTGGGTGCCCATGGTGCGCTCAGCTCCGCTGCTGTTCCACATCGCATCCGGGGAAGTTACGCTGCGATACCATCATCTGGCTGCGATCATGGATACTGAGGATGACGGACTCACCAAACGCGTTGGTTGCCGTGCTCACCGAACTGGGGTGGAGGCCTAAGGTGCTGGCGCGGCGGCTGAACAGTTTTGCCGCCCCGCATGGGCGCGCCGAGCGGATGCACGCCACGACGCCCTGCACGTGGCTGCACGGCGACCGGCCATGCTCCCCCTGGCCGGCGCTGGTGGCCGCGCTGCTGAGCGAGGAACTGGGGCGCCCCATCATCACCACCGCCGACCGAAGCTGGGACGGTGATATCGAAGCTGTCTCAGCAACCAGTGGACTGATCCTGCCCTGGACCGCAGCCGGGAGCTTGCAGGCGGTCCGGGCGGTGGCCGAGGCTGGGAGTATGGACCGACGGATTCTGCTGACGTCGCTGGGGACCGGGGCGTGCGCGCCCGCCCACGAGTGGCTAATCGCTCAACCGCTGGCCGCTCAACCGGAGACCGACACCGCCCGCGCGTCTGGCTTGCCGCTGGCGGCGGGGGCCATCGATAGTCTTGACAACATCGTCGGCCACTTGCGTCGGATCGATGACCAGATGGGCAGCGGGACGCTGCTGCCGCTGGCGCGCGCTCAGCTGCAGTGCGTGCAGGACCTGCTCACGGAGCGCCGCTACACCGACAGTGTGGGGCGGCGGTTACACGCCACTGCCGGTGAGCTGATGCGCTTTGCTGGCTGGCTGTCGTTTGACAGCGGGCAGCATCCCCAAGCCCAGCGGTACTGGGTCGCTGGGCTGCACGCCGCGCACGCCGCCGGGGACCGGGCCCTGGGCGCCAACATCATCGGATTCATGTCGTGCCAGGCCGTCGATCTCGGTCAGATCCGGGAGGGGGTGACCCTCGCCGAGACCGCCCGGATGGGTTACCCGGGTGCTACCCCTCGGGTCGCCGCGATCCTTGACCTGCGGAGGGCGCAGGCACACGCCTGTGACCGCTCGGTCACCGAGTGCCGCCGCGCCCTGAACGCCGCCTTCGACCGGCTCGGCGAGGCTCCGTCATCCTCGGGGGAACCCGACTGGTCCTACTGGCTCGACGAGGCTACCGCCCATTCCATGGCCGGCTTTTGCTACCTGCGGCTAGAGGACTGGAGCCGGGCCCGCCAGCACCTGAGCACCGCACTGCGCCTATGGGATCCCAGCTACCCCCGTCAGGGCGCGTGGACCAACATCCAGCTTGCCACCACTTACCTGCGCCAAGACCAGCCTGAGGTCGACCACGCCGTCGCCCTGGCCACCCGCGCGATGCAGACCCTCACCAGCGAGGTCGACTCCACCCGCTGCGCCGGCCACCTCATCCAGCTCGTCGGCGACTTCGCTCCCTACCGGCGGCGGTCCGCCGTGCGCCAGCTCACCGAGCAGGCCGCCGGGCTCCTCACTGCGCGCTGAGGGCACCGCGCCCCAGACCGTCGCAGCGGTCCGCTCCCGCGGCGGGTTTTTTACCCGCTCTCGCCGTGGTCCGAATCGATGATCTTTGTGAGCAGCGCGGTGATCTGTGCCATGCCAGCGGCCTGCAGGGCGAAGCCCTCACGCATCTCCTGGTCCTGTCTGGCGAAACCCGCACGCATCTCCTCGCGCAGGCCGTCGACTTCCCGGCCCAGTCCGTTGATCTCCTGACGCAGTTCGCTGATCTCCTGGCGCATCTCCACGCGCAGTTCGCTGATCTGCTGGCCCTGCTCCAACTGGGTCTCGCGCAGCGCGTTGAGGACTTGGCGGTAGCCCCGCATCTCGGTGCGGAGTTCAGCCACGTCGCGGTCGGCCAGCGCCGCGAGCGCCCGGGCGGAAGCGACGTCTTCGCGCAGCCGGCCCACCTCATGCTCCAGCCTGGCAAACCGCGACTCGAGATCCTCGTTCAGCACGGGCGCGATCCTACTGCCTCACACTACGGCGCGGTTGACCGCGGTATCCCACGGTGCTCAGCGAGGGATGGGGGCGTCGGGGGGAAGCCGCCGGATCGTGGGGTCGTCGGGGTCAAGCTCACCGGGCTCAAAGCGGCACTGCTTGATCGCCCACCACAGGGAGCGGCCCGGGTCGCCCTCGAGCTTGAAGGAACCATCGGGCAGCAGCAGCGCATGGCGCCGGGCCTCGGTCACCGACTTATCGGTGACCGGGTGGCCGCTGTAGACCAGTTCCGAGCGCACCGAGGGGTCGGCCGAGGCGAACTGATGGTGCACACGCCGCACGAAGGGCTGGAGGTTCTCGTCGGTGACCTCACCGTCGAGTTCAACCCGGCCACCACCACCGCGAGATCGGGCATCTCGAACAGGGTCCACGGCTCGTGCTCGTCCGCCTCTTGCTCCTGGAAGTAGGCGGCGCAAGCCTTTCGGTTGACGTCGTGATTGCCGGGTACGATGGTCACCTGCCGGCGGGACAGCTGCGCCGCCTCGGTCAGCGCGGTCAGGAAGTCCACCACCTGCTCGAACTCGCTGGATAAGGTCGTCGTGCAGCCGTTGGAACAGGGTGTCGTAGGCTTGATCAGCCGGGGTCAGTCCATTGCCCCCGAAGAGATGGTGGCGGCCGAACTGAGGATCCGACACATGCAGGATCGTCAGCTCGTTGATCCCATCGCCGGACCGCCTCCCGGCTTGGGCATGCCGGGGATCGAGGACCTCCGGCCAGGCCAGCCGCAACCGGTCAGCGGTGATCGCGTAGCTGTCCCGTTCCCGGAAGGCCGCGGGTGGGGTGGCGCTCACCAGACCCACTATCCGGCCGGTGCCGCGGTCTGAACCGTCACCCTCGACGGGCACCCCGATTAGACACACTCTCGCGTCCCTCGACGGCACACGGCGCTGTTGAGCGCACACGGCCCTGTTAAGCCGAGTTACTGTATGTCGCCGATCACCTCGGCGGCCCGTGGGCACCTAGGGGTGGCCGCCGCACTCTCCTGGTGGACCGCGGAATCGCTTCACCGCACCGCGGCGGCGCTTGTCGGCCAGGCGGCGTTCCCGCGCGGCCCGGGAGGGGTGGGTGGGACGGCGCGTCGGTGGGTCCGGAAGCAGCGCCTGACGAAGTATCGCGGCGAGCCGGACTCGCGCCACTTCCCGGTTGCGCAGCTGGGAGCGGTGCTCGGCGGCCACGACCGTGAACACGCCGTCGATCAGTCGCCCGCCCAGACGCTCCACGATTCGAGCACGCTGCGCTGGGGTGAACGCCGCGCTGGCCGCCACATCGAAGATCAGTTCGACGCGCGAATCGGTGGTATTCACCCCTTGCCCGCCCGGCCCGCTTGCGCGAGAAAAGCGCCACCGCAGCTCAGTCTCAGGAATCGAGACCGAGCCACACACCAACAACATATCGGACATCTGTCCAGCATGCCCGCAGGTGGGCTGGCCGTCGTTTGAGACGCCCCGAACCGGGGTTGGCAGTCCTTGAAGAGCTACCAACTACTCTTTGGTGCCGGAGCGCATGCCGGCGGAGATGAGGTCCATGACGGAGGAGTCGGCCAGGGTGGTGACGTCGCCGATTTCGCGGTGTTCGGCGACGTCGCGCAGCAGGCGACGCATAATCTTGCCGGATCGGGTTTTTGGCAGGTCCGCGACGACCATGATCTGCCTCGGCTTGGCGATCGCGCCGATCTGGGTGGCCACGTGGTTGCGCAGCGCCTTGATCGCCTCTGCGCCTTGTGCCTCATTCTGGGCGACGTGGCCGCGCAAAATCACGAACGCGACGATGCCCTGCCCGGTGATCGGGTCGGGGGCGCCGACCACGGCGGCCTCGGCCACTGTCGGATGCGAGACCAGAGCGGACTCCACCTCGGTGGTGGAGATCCGGTGCCCGGAGATGTTCATCACGTCATCTACCCGGCCTAGCAGCCAGATCGCGCCGTCGTCGTCGTACTTGGCGCCGTCCCCCGCAAAGTAGTAGCCCTGCGCAGCGAAGCGGGACCAGTAGGTCTGGCGGTACCGCTCATCATCGCCCCAGATGGTGCGCAACATCCCGGGCCAGGGCTTGTCCAGCACCAGATAGCCGCCCTCACCGCGGCCGACCGGGACTCCGGAGGCGTCCACCACGGTGGCACTGATGCCGGGCAGCGGGCGCATCGCCGAGCCCGGTTTCGTCGCGGTGACGCCGGGCAGTGGTGAGATCATGATCGCGCCAGTCTCAGTCTGCCACCAGGTGTCCGCGATCGGGCAGCGATCGTTGCCGATGTGCTCCCGGTACCACATCCAGGCCTCGGGGTTGATCGGCTCCCCGACGCTGCCCAGCAGCCGCAGTGAAGAGAGGTCGTACTTTTCCGGGATATGACTGCCCCACTTCATGAAGGTGCGGATCAGGGTCGGCGCGGTGTAGTAGGTCGTGACGCCATAGCGCTGCACGATCTCCCAGTGCCGGCCCTAATGCGGGGTGTTCGGGGTGCCCTCATACATGATCGACGTGGCGCGGTTGGCCAGCGGCCCGTAGACGATGTAACTATGCCCGGTGACCCAGCCGATATCGGCGGTGCACCAGTAGACGTCCTGGCCGGCCTTGTGATCGAAGACAGCGTGGTGGGTGTAGGCACAGTGAGTGAGGTAGCCACCGCAGGTATGCAGGATACCCTTGGGCTTTCCGGTGGTGCCCGAGGTGTAGAGGATGAACAGCGGGTGCTCGCTGTCGAACGGCTCGCAGACGTGCTGGTCAGACTGGGAATCCACTAGCTCGTGCCACCACAAGTCACGGCCCTCGGTCCAGCCGACGTCGGTATCAGTGCGCTTGACCACGAGGACATGGCGCACTGTCGGGGTGTCCCGCAGCGCCTCGTCGGCGTTGGCCTTCAACGGGGCTGCGCTGCCCCGCCGGTACTGGCCATCGGCGGTGATCACCAGCTTGGCCTGCGCGTCGTTGACCCGCTGGCGCAGCGACTCGGCGGAGAACCCCCCGAACACCACGCTGTGCGGCATGCCGAGCCGGGCGCAGGCAAGCATGGCGAAGACTGCCTCGGGGATCATCGGTAGCTGGATGGCCACCCGGTCCCCGGCCCGCAAGCCCAGCGCGAGCAAGGCGTTGGCCGTCTTGCAGACTTCACGCCGTAGATCAGCGTAGGTGATGGTGCGGGTATCGCCCGGCTCGCCCTCCCAGTGGAAAGCGACCTGCTCACCGTGACCGTCCTCGACGTGCCGGTCCACGCAGTTGTAGGCGACATTGAGTTTGCCGCCGAGGAACCATCGGGCGAACGGCGGGTTGGACCAGTCAAGGACCTGCTCGAAGTCGGTATGCCAGGACAGCCGGTGCGCCTGCTGCGCCCAGAAAGCCTCCCAGTCCGCGTCCGCCTGATCGTAGAGCGCACCGGTGACGTTCGCCTGCGCGGCGAAGGCCCCGCTCGGGGGGAACGCGCGGCTCTCGGTGAGCAGATTATCGAGTCGCTGGCTCGGGTCACCCATCGCGGGAGAACCTCCTGTGTCGCATTCGGCCTGTGCCGCATTCGGCACGGTCAGATCATGACGGTAGTATCATCGCTGCCGCCGAGCCACCGTTACCGTCATCTGGCGACAAGGCGAAATCTGCTGATCACCCATCGTTATGCGCCCGGTTGACGACCGTGAGGGGCTCACCGCTTGAGCCCTCGGCCAGCGCGGGGTCGTCGTCACGTCGTGGCAGAGCACTGGTTGACCCGCACTGGTTGACCCGCACTGGTTGACTCACGCTGGTTGACCCCGAACTACGCAATACCTGTTTTGATGACATGGTGGATGTCGGTACAAAATCTGTCAACTCACGGGTCTAGAGTCATGACGGGAGGTTGCCATGCAAGACCGCGAACCAACGATCCGCAACCGCGCGCTCGGCGAGGGACTGCGCCAGGCCATGAAGCACGCTGGATTGACCGGCGAGCAAGCCGCGCGCCAGCTTGGCTGGTCACCGAGCCTGGTGTCGCGGCTGCTGTCTGGCAAGCGTAACGCCACCGAGTCGCAGGTATTGGAATTTCTGGACATGTGCCGGGTGACGGGCACCGAGCGTGACCGGCTACTTGAGCTGTGCCACGAGAAGCAGGCCCCGGGCTGGTGGCAGCGACACGGCTCCCGGCTCCCCGAGCAGCTCATCCTCTTGATCGGCCACGAGACCAAGGCGGTCGCCATCAGCGACTTCCAGTCAACCGTGGTGCCAGGTCTGCTGCAGACCGGCGACTACGCCCGCGCGCTGATCAAAGAGGCCGGGACGGTGCCGGCGGAGGAAATCGACGGCCGGGTGGCGGCCAGGCTGGGCCGCCAGAGCCTGTTCAGCCGGGAGCGCCCGGCGCACTTCACCTTCTACCTGCACGAGTTCGTGCTGCGGCTGCCGGTCGGCGGTCCTGCGGTGATGTTCGAGCAGGTGGATCACCTACTGCGGATGTCACTGCGCCCCTACCTCACGATGCAGGTGATTCCCGCCGCGCAGGGCGCTCACGCCGCGATGGCTGGGGCGTTCACTCTCATGGAGTTCGCCGATTTCAAGCCGGTAGTCTACCTGGAAAGCGAGGCCTCCTGCCTGTTCTTGAACAAGCCCGAAGAGATCGAGGCCTACCAGCGCATCTTGGGGACGCTGGCGAAGACCGCGCTGGACGAGGAAGAATCCCGAGAGCTGATCGCCACCTTGGCAGCTGAACTGTCCGCGAACTGCGAAGACCCTGACGACCCCGCGTGAGATGACCGCGGCGCTACTGGCAACTCATCACAAGCTCCAGTAGCGCCGCTGTCCGCACGAACCACCTGGTTACCAAGCGTGCAACTCGTGTCGTATCCATCGGTGTCTCGGCGCCCGTGTCCACACTGGACGCGGCACGCAGACCCTCGACGACAAGCCTCCCGCGGCGTGCTGCGCGTGGGCTACCCGGCGTCCGCACACAGAGCCCTAGTCGGGGTGGACAATGCTTCTCTCCCGCACCGCCCCTGGCCTCCTAGAGGTCCGTGCCTCTTGTCTACTCCGTGGCCGGGCACACAGCAAGAGACCTGATCAGGGGCCTCCTTGACTACTCTTTGCATCAATGACAGTAAATCTTCACCCATGAGAAGTAAGTAAAGTCCCGTTGAGCCGACCCAGCTCAACACCGCCGTCAACGCTGTCGCCGCCGCAATCCGTACCAGGCAACGCCAGCGGCGGCCACCGCCCCCAACCCCACGGCCGCAGCGATCTGCGCACCGGAGGGCGCCGGGATCCGGGTCCGCAACGACACCGGGCTGGAGAATGCGACTACTGGCCAGCCCCGCTGGAGCGCCTCTCGGCGTAGCGCCCGGTCCGGGTTCACCGCCGTCGGATGGCCGACCGCCTCCAGCAGCGGCAGATCCGTGATCGAGTCGGAGTAGGCATGGCAACGTGGCAGGTCATAATCTTGCTCCTGCGCCAGCTGCCGCACAGCTAGTGCCTTATTCTCTCCCGCGCAATAGAACTCCACCTCACCGGTGTACTGACCATTGTTGGTCACCATGCGGGTGGCCACCGTGTGCGTCGCACCGATCATCTTGGCGATTGGCTGCACGACCTCCACCCCCGAGGCCGACACCACCACGATGTCCTCACCTCGCTGGCGGTGCGCGGCGATCAGCTCGGTCGCCTCGGCGTACACCAGCGGGTCTACAACGTCGTGCAACGTTTCCTCGACGATGGCCGTCACCTGGGCGACGTCCCAGCCAGTGCATTGGGCGGTGATGTGCGCGCGCATCCGCTCCATCTGCTCGGCATCGGCCCCGGCCAGCAGATACATGAACTGGGCGTACGTGCTCTTGAGCACAGCACGCCGGTTGATCAAGCCTTCATGGAAGAACGCTCGGGAGAACACAAACGCACTAGACTTCGCGATGATGGTCTTGTCCAGGTCGAAGAATGCCGCGACGCCCGACGGAGGCAGGCTACCAGAGCTCACGGCGGGCAGCATATGAGGCAACGTCCACGGTCGGACGCACCCCATGGTTATCCACATCAGCGCCACCTATCCACATGTTGATCATAAGGGGCTGGCCGGACCGGGCTGGACAGCTGACAGTGGCATCGGACGCCCCGGAGCGCACGGGGCCGGCAGCTGTGGGGACAACAGTGAATATCAGCGGTGGGCAGACAACCGCTCGACGCCCAGTAATAATCATGAAGCCCGGTGGGCTGGCCGACGAAGTCGTCCGGCTGGCGGCGGCGGCAGGATGTGATCCGCACCGGGTCACCGACCCCGAGACGGTTCGAGAACAGTGGAACTGCGCTCCGATGCTCCTGCTGGACGTGGCAGCGGCCATGGCTAGCGCCAGCGCCCGCCTACCCCGCAGAGACGGAGTGGTAATCGTCTCCGCAGACGGCGACCCGAAGGCTTGGCGGTGCGCGGTCGCGGTGGGTGCCCAGCACGTAGCCGTGTTGCCGGACGCGGAAACGTGGCTGGTGGGCGCGTTGGCCGATGCGAGCCAGACACCGGCCGACCCGGGACGAGTGCTGGCGGTGCTCGGCGGACGCGGTGGCGCCGGGGCGTCGGTGTTCGCGACCGCCGTCGCGGTGGCGGTCGCCGGAGCAGGACGCCACGCCATGCTGGTTGACTGTGACGCGCTGGGCGGCGGCCTGGACCTCGCCCTAGGTGTGGAGAACATGGACGGGCTGCGCTGGTCCGGGCTCGCGCTGGGGAACGGCCGGGTGCCAGCCGCGGCGTTGCACGCGGCGCTCCCCACGCCGCACCTGGGCGGCCGCGGCGGGCTCACCGTGGTGTCTTGCGACCGGGACGGGCCAGAGCCAGCCGGGGTCGCGGTGCACACCGTGTGCAGCGCCGGACGGCGCGCCGGGGAGACCGTGGTGTGCGATGTGCCCCGGCATCCCTGCGAACCGGGTACCGCGGCGTTGGAGACCGCAGATCTGGCAGTGCTGATCGTGCCGGCAGAGGTGCGGGCCTGCGCGGCAGCGGCGACGGTAGCGGCGCGCGTGCTGCGTTACGGCGTTGCGCTGCAGGTGGTGGTGCGGGGGCCGGCACCGGGTGGAATCACTCCCCGCGACGTCAGCCGTGCCCTGGACCTTCCGGTGCTCGCCGCCATGCGCCCGCAGCCCGGGTTGGGTGGTGCGCTGGACCGCGGTGCGGTGCCAGGCCGTTTTCGAGGACCGCTGGCCACCGCCGCCCGCCAGGTACTGGCGGTACTCGACGGTATGGGTCGGCCCCTAGGGAGGGCGGCGTGATCACCTCTGCGCACCAGATGAGCACCAGTGCGGGCCCGATGTTCTCCGGAGCGCTGGTTGACCGAGTTCGGCATCGGCTGGCCGCCGCTGGCGCCGAGGTCACTCCGGGCGCGGTAGCGGCCGCGGTGCGGGCCGAGTCCGACGGTGTGTTGGCCGATCTGCAGGTCCTTTCGGCACTACGTGAACTGCAGCAAGAGCTCGTCGGGGCCGGCCCGCTGGAACCGTTGCTGGCCGATCCGGAAACCACCGATGTGTTGGTGAACGCACCCGAGGAGGTATGGGTCGAACAGCGCGGGCAGTTGCGTCGCACCGAGGTGCGGTTCGCCGACCCCGACGCGGTGCGCCGGCTGGCCCAACGGCTGGCGTTGGCCGCGGGGCGCCGCCTGGACGACGCCTCACCCTACGTCGATGCTCCGCTGCCCGGCGGCGTCCGGCTGCACGCCGTGCTGCCGCCAATCGCCAGCGGCTGCACCTGCATCTCGCTGCGCGTGCTGCGGCAAACCACCCATGGGCTGGACGCGCTGCAGCAGGTGGGCAGCGTGTCACCCGAGGCTGGCAGGTTGCTGCGCGCCATCGTCACCGCCCGGCTGGCTTTCCTCGTCGTCGGGGGCACGGGGAGTGGAAAAACTACTTTGCTCGCCGCCTTGCTGGGCTGCGTGCCCGCTAGTGAGCGGATCGTGTGCGTAGAAGAAGCGCCCGAACTAGCGCCGGAGCATCCGCATGTCGTCCGGTTGACCACCCGCCAACCCAACGTCGAGGGCGCTGGCGAGGTGACACTGCGCAATCTGGTGCGCCAGGCACTGCGGATGCGCCCAGACCGCTTGGTGGTCGGGGAGGTGCGGGGAGCGGAGGTGTGTGAGCTGCTTGCCGCGCTCAACACCGGGCATCAAGGAGGCGCCGGAACCCTGCACGCGAACTCCCCGGCCGAGGTGCCTGCCCGGTTGGAAGCGCTGGCCGCGCTAGGCGGCATGGCACGCCATGCACTGCATAGCCAGCTCGCCGCCGCCGTGCACGTGGTGTTGCACATGGTGCGACGTGACGGGGCGCGGGGACTGGCCGCCGTGGGCGTGCTGGAGCGCGATGGCGACCTGGTTCGGGTGCTTCCGGCCTGGCAAGACGGTCACTGGGGACCGGGGCGCCACCGCCTGCACGAGCTGCTCGAGGCCCACGGCGGGGGTGTGGGGTGCTGAGCCTGGCAGCGGCTGCGCTGGGGGCCGGGGCGCTGTGCTGGCCGGCCGAGGTGGGTCGTAGCCGGCTCACCGAGCTGCACCGCCGAGGGTTAGGAACCCAGGTGGCTGCGGCCAGCAGGTGCTGGGCCGCGCGGCGTTGCGGCCTACTGCTGCTAGCCCTGGCCGCCGGGATGGGTGCGCTGCTGGCCGGCTTAGGTGGCGCACTCGCCGCCGCCATGGTGACCGGGACCGCCACTGCGGGCTGGCGGGCCGGACGGGCTCGCCGGGTCGCAGCCACCGCGGCCACCGGCCTATCCGATGCCCTCGGGGTGCTGGTGGCGGAACTGCGCGCCGGAGCCCATCCTGGCGACGCGCTCCGGGCGGCCGCCGACATCCACGCCGATCGGCCCTCCACGGTGTCCTCCACCATGAGCCCCTCCCCCATGGGGCCCGTCCCCATGGGCACTGAGGGATCTACCGACCTCATCCGGGTGCTGTCCGCAGTGGCCGCGACGGCCAGCCTCGGCGGCGACGTCCCGACGGTGCTGCGCAGCACTGGTCCGGCGCCGTTACGCTCGTGGTTGGACCGGCTTGCCGATGCGTGGTCGCTGGCCGACCGCCACGGGATTCCGCTCGCAGACCTGCTGGAAGCGGTTCGTTCCGATACTGAGCATCGGGTGCGCTTCGCCGCCGAGGTGCAGTCCCGGCTCGCGGGACCCCGAGCGACCGCATCGGTGCTGGCCGGGCTGCCGCTGCTCGGGTTGGCGCTAGGCCAGGCGGTGGGTGCCGCTCCGGTGCGGGTGCTGTGCCAGACCCCGGTGGGTCAGGTCCTGCTGGTGATCGGCGCTGGGCTGGCCTGCGTTGGCGTGCAGTGGAGTGCGCGGCTGGTGTCCGGGGCGGTGCCGGCATGACCGCGCAGCTGCTGGCGATGCTGCTGATGGCGGCGGCGCTGGTGCTGGCCCCCGGTCCGGCGGGGCCCCGATCAAGGTTGCGGTCGAGGCCGCAGCGGTCGGCCACGGCCGACTCAGCTTTGGGTACCCACTGGGTGACTGGGCGCGGGGTAGTGCGGCACGGAATCATTCGGTGGGCTCGACGCAGCGCTGGCACCAACGTCCAGCCGCTGGCACTGGCCGGGGCTTGGGAACTGCTCGCGGCTTGCCTACAGGCCGGGATGGCTGTTCCGGTGGCGGTCCGGGCGGTCGCCGAGGGGCTCGAGGCACCGGTCGGGCCCGCGTTGCGGGCGAGCGCGGAGCTGCTCGCCCTGGGGGCGGATCCCACGCAGGCCTGGCAGCCGGCCCTGGAGTGCACCGCGACGGCGCGACTGGCCAAGGCCGCCCGGCGCAGCGGTCGCAGCGGCATCGCGCTCGCCGAGTCACTCACCCGGCTGGCGGCGCAGGTGCGAGCGGGCGCCCGGGAGCACTCCGAAGCCCGGGCGCAGCGGGCCGGGGTGCTCATCGCGGCCCCACTGGGGTTGTGCTTCCTGCCCGCCTTTCTCGCGATCGGCATCGTGCCAGTGCTGATCGGACTGGCCGCTGGCCTGATGCGGCAGTGGTGAGACCGCTGTTCCCGTAACAGACACGTATTTCCCATCCAGACAGGAGTTGACCGATGATGTTCAAAGGCAGCACAGTGACGCGGCAGTGGCGGCGACTGGTGATCGCCCGACTGGCCGGTGCGGTAGGCGGCGACGCCGGCATGAGCACTGCCGAGTACGCGATCGGGACGATCGCTGCGGCAGCCTTCGCAGCAGTGCTCTACAAGGTGGTGACCGGCGACATGATCGTCGGCGCGCTCACCGATTTGGTACAGCGCGCGCTGTCGGTGAAGTTCTGATGGCCACCGTCGGCCGAGCCGACACAACAACCACCGGCGATCGAGGCATGGTCACCGTGGAGGCGGCGCTCGCCCTGTGCTCGCTGGTCGTCGTGCTCGCCTTGGTGGTGGCCGCCGTGTCGGCGGTGGCAGCACAGTTGCGGTGTGTCGACGCTGCACGGGAGGCGGCCCGGCTGACCGCGCGAGGTGAGCAGGGCCGCGCTGAGGAACTCGCCCAGCAGATCGCCCCGCACGGCGCGGTGGTGGCGGTGAGTATTCGTGGTGACGAGGTCACCGCGCGGGTGTCGGCGAATCCGGTGGCCGGGCTGTTGCCCGGGATCGAGGTCGGGGCCGAGGCGGCAGCGGTCCTGGAACCGGCGGTACTGGAACCTGCGGAGGCGCCATGACGGCAGGCGTCGAGGACGACCGAGGGGTGGCGACGGTGTGGGCGGCTGGGGCCATTGCGGTGCTGGTCAGCATGGCGGTGTTCGGAATGTACCTGGGCGAGGCGGTCATCATCCGTCATCAAGCCGAGTCGGCAGCTGATCTGGCCGCGCTGGCGGGGGCCGCGCAGGCCCTCGCTGGCGAGGAATACGCCTGCGCCCAGGCTCGCCGGGTAACCGAGAGGATGCGGGTCCGGCTAGTGTCCTGCCACACGCGTGGCTGGGACGTGCTGGTGGACGTGGCAGCCCAACCAGACGGGTGGCTCGGCAGCCTCGGTGCCGCGACGGCTCGAGCGCGCGCGGGTCCAGCCGCGTGATCATTGGGTTACCGCGACGAACGGTTCGGAAGGGGCAACGCCTGACCCGAATCCGCGAGTAGGAGAAGGCACGCGTCGTGAGATGGCGATAGATGCCCTCTCCGCCGAAGCGCCGGAGTTGGTGGTGCGCAGTTCGATGTCGAGCTGGTTGAGGACTGTGGCGGGCCCGCTGGCGGAGATGCGGACATCACCCAGGTCGATGGCCCACGCGGCGATCGTGTCGGGATGTGTCCTGATTCCGGGGTAGGCATTTCCCTCGACGGTCGCGGCGTGGGCCTGAGGCAGCGTCGGAACTGTGTTGAGCGTGGCGGTGCGCTCAAGCAGCCATGCCTCCAGGTCATGAGCGGGGGCAGCGGGCCAGCTGCCGCTGAGGCTTTCTCGAGCTGCGGTGGCGAGGTCACTATCGCGACGATCTCGGCGTTCAGTGGTCACCCGCACCGGCGGTGCGGAGTAGATGAGAGTCACGGCGTCGGCCCAGCCCGGCTCGGTGTCAGGTGAGCGCTCCGAGTAGCGAGTGTCGATCCGCACCGATGCTCCTGCGGCACCCACGGGACAAGCGAGATGGCGGCCGAGCGCGCCGACGCCTTCGGCGATCGTGCGCGGTAGTGGCTGGCCTGCGGGTTCTGGATTGCCGTGCGGGTAGTCCATGCGAATTAGCCCCCTCATCGCTGGCCGTGGACGTGGTGTTCCAGCGCCCGTAGACCCTGGAACACCACAGCGCTTGATCAGCACAGTGTCACAGAGTCAGGAGAGGATCGCACTCTCGCTCGGCGCTGGGCCCGGCACTCACGCAGTATGAGCCATTAACGAGGACGGCCCTGCTGTAGGGAACGCCGACCTGGGCTCGGGTCGGTCCACCACCGCCGGTGAACGTGAACACCGGCGAGGCCCAGGTGCTGCTGAAGTAGACGGGGTTGCCGTACGTCTGACTCGGACTACGTCCTCGACACCAGCCGACCTCCTTGACGTACTTACTCACAACGTGCGACCTCACGTCGCAACCCCAAAAGGTTCCGCTCTCCGACGCCCTCGGCTATCAGCCTGTGACCGCAGCCAAGATCGCCTTACACGCCGGTGCGAGCGGGAGCCGTTACGCCGCTGGTACCCACACAAGAACTGGCGAACTGTTGAATACGCGAACTCAGCAGTCGAGGAGGCCCGCCTGCCAGTGCGGGCAATGGCGTTAAGTTAAGTAGGCGCAGGCAGTCGCCAGTACTTGATCACGATAAGGGGGGTCAGCCTGGCTGATTCGCCTGGTTTGCGGGTTTTGTACCGGCCGCCCGATCGTTTGGTCTCCCTTGTGTAGCGGCGGTGTGGACGCGGCGGGACGAAGTTGCGTCTGTGGGTGATCTCGAAGGTCAGATCGGCGAGGAGGTCGTCAAGGGCTGGAGGGGAAAAACAGCCGGGATCGCTGATGCGGCCCCGGATCCCGTCGCGGGTGCGGGTGAAGGAGATCCGGGCCGGATCGATCCCGGCGGTGTCGGCGGCGTGGCTGATCAGGGTGCGGATGGCTTGGTAGCAGAGGAGCATCGCGTAGGGTTCCTGGCGGATCAGCGGCGGGGACTTCGAGCGCAGCACCACAGCGGCACCGTCGCGCAGGGAGGTGTCCAGCTCGTCGAAGCAGGTCTCCAGCTGCCAGCGCCGGGCGTAGGCAGCCGCGGCCTGCTCCGCGATGAGCACCCGCAGGTTTCGAGGAGGTCGGTGACCAGGGTGAAGGTCTCGAAAGACTTCGCTTCCCCGTCCTCACCCCCGCGACCGAGTACTCGATCACCCGAACGTCGATACCGGGAATGTCCTGGGGGTCCCCACCCTGACGGCGCAGGCGCCGGGAGGCGGCAGCCTCGGCGATCCGTAACCGATACGTGCCATCGGAGAGCACCTCGGGCACCGGCAGGTCGATGTCGGAGTTGGCCCGCCACAGCACGTGCACCCCGGCGGCCAGCACCTCGGTGAGCAGGCCATGCGACAGGAAATTACGGTTGGCGACCAGCAGATCACCACGCTGGAGTCTGCCTAGTAACTGACGGGCACGGCTCGCTCGCCGGTGGCCAGTGCTGAGCAGGCCGCCCCCAGCACCGCGCCCGTCCCACACTCACCGAAGCCCACCAGGCGGATCTGCGGGAACGGCCCCGGCGCTCGTCGTTGCCCGGATAGACGAACTCCTCTGGCGTTCTCCGGCGCCTTCGGCACATCCACACACATCCCGTCCACCGCGACCAGCCGCATCCCGGACACACACGGAGGCGGACTCCTGCCCCGCCAACGGCCCAGCCACCTGCTCCCTCAATCGGGCCATCACCTCCCAGCCCAGCCGCCCCCGCGCGTAGGTAATCGCCGCCGCAGTGGGCTGCATCCCCAGCGCCAGCCCTACCCACAACCGCTTGGCCCACTCCAGACCCGCCACCAGCTCATTCCACACCTCGCCATAGCTGGACGGGAAAAACAACACCATCACCAGCAGGTACTACACCACCACCCACCCCGACAACGCCCGCTTGCGCTGCTCCCGCACTTCGACCTCATCGACCACCCGATCCACCAGCCCCGGGGTGAACACCCTCGCCAGCACCCCGATCCCGACCCGATCAGCCAACCGGTCGCCGACCACCACCTGCTGCCCACGTCGCGCCACGAAGCGATCTTACATCCATGTGATCCTAACTTAACGCCATTGGCCAGTGCGGGAGGCCCATCAAGAGTGTCATGACGACAACCTCCGAAGAACTCGCGAACTTGTCGACCGTTGCTCACCGTAGTCTCATCATAGGATTTACGTAGTGGACAGGGTAAAGTTAGGTAGCAGCGATATGGCTATTGTGTACACAGCTGGGAATAATTAGACATATGTCGGCGCCACTATAGGCAAAGAAGAGACGAAGGAGAACTTGCATGCCTGGAGGCACTGACGATCGACGAGCAGTACGTAGAGTTACTCGCAGCCACGTCATCGACGAGCTGCACGCGGAGCCGCTACCTCAGCGAAACACCATACAACCATACAAGGAACCCCGGCCCCAACGACATCGGCACGACCTTCGGGCTCCAGCCAAAGCGACATCATCTATAGACATCGTGAACGGCTACCTAACATAGCGACCGTCCTACCTAACATATCATGGTCAAGCAGGTCTTGAAATTCGCGAGTTGAGGTGCATCCCGTGAGCACAGGCAGCAAGTTGGGACCAATCCGACCATGCTTAGGATTCAGTTAAATGAATAACCAAACAGCAATGATGTAAGTACACGTCAAGATAGGAGCTGTTGAAGTTGCTTAACGAAGCACCCCTATTGGAGTCATGGTACCGCGAATATCTTAATTTTTCCGATTACGACATAAGCTCAAGCGGTGTCGAGCCGTACTCTTTCAAGGAAATTCGCCACATCACTGGAATTTCAACACAGGATCTAGATGAGATTCTTATCGACGACAGCGCCTCCTTAGGGTCACAAGATCTTCGTCTCGCTATTGCGGAAAGATACCTCGACGGCGATTTCGATGGTGTCATGGTGACCCATGGTTCTAGCGAGGCAATCTCGCTCGTACTTGCTACACTCTGTGAACCAGGTTCTCGGGTCGTCGTTACCGATCCCGCCTACCATGCGCTTGTCAATTTTCCATTGAGAAACGGCTGTGACGTACGACGATTACCCGTGTCACTGATCGAAAACGGGGCATTCACCGACCAAATCAGGGAAATCATCAGACCGGATATCAGTGTAGTAATCGTCAACCTGCCGAATAATCCAACGGGCACAAGCTTATCCGCGGAAGGGTTTGACGAGCTAATCAAAGCGGTGACTGACGTCGGTGCCTATCTCGTTTGTGACGAGGCATTCAGTGAGATCACCTATAATGATGTCACGCTGCCCAACGTCCGGTTTCGATATGAAAGGGCAATCACATTTGGCACCTTTTCCAAGGTATTCGGACTCCCTGGACTTCGGGTTGGTTGGTGCACCGCTGACCCGATACTACTGCACCGTATGTTACCAATCAAGGACAGCACAACACTTTTGTGGAGAATTTGCATTTTTTGGACCAGTGGATCGCTGAGCATGAAGATCAAGTTTTCTGGCGTCGCCCGGACGGCGGCGTGTGCGGGCTGCTGAGTATTCGCGGACTGACCGAGACTAAGCAATTCTGCCTTGATCTACTCCGTACCCATCGAACTATGCTCGTGCCCGGCGAAGCATTCGACCGGCCGGGCCACGTTCGCCTCGGCTTCGGTGGCGACAGTGCCGCGTTCCGCGCCGGACTGAGTCGGTTTTCTACCCACCTGGAGAAGTGCCGCTCATGACAGCTAAAACGGTATCAATTGGCACCCGAGACATTATCACTGCGTGGCAGGCCACCGTGGAGCGGTGCGCCGATTCTGTGGCGCTGACTGACGGTGTCAGCAGCATCAGCCACCTCGAGCTCGACCGACGCACTGACGCGCTTGCCCACCGGCTACGAGACATGGGGGTCAGCACCGACCGCACCGTTGGCGTGCTCGCCGAGCTGCCACTCGATGTGGTCATCGGAATCCTGGCCACCCTCAAGGTCGGTGGAGCGTTCGCTGTGTTGGACGCCGAGCTTGCCCCCGCCCTGCGCGCGGACCTGGTCGCACGGATCGGCGCGAGTGCCTGGATCACTCGCGGCATACCCACACCGGAACTACAGGGCGCACCTCTCGTCGACCTTGCCATCGAACCGGACACCGCGCTTGCACCTCAGCCCTCGGCGGTGCAGCCGTCGCCCGAGCAGATTGCGTACTTGATGTTTACCTCCGGTTCCACTGGCACTCCCAAGGGGGTCCTCGTCGACCGGGCCGGTCTATCGCTTTTCGCGCAAGCGGTCACCGAGCGACTCAACTTACAATCGACGGATCGATGGCTACAGCTGGCTCCGCCCGGATTCGACGTGATTCTGGAAGAGGTGTTCCCGCCGCTGCTAGCCGGCGGGACCGTGGTGTGTCGGAGGGACACTCGAATCCTGTCTGCCCAGGATCTACATGAGCTGATCGAGCGTGGCCGGATCACCGTTGTCGAAATGACCACGCAGTATTGGTACGAATACGCTCACTGGCTGCAGGCCACCGGAAAGCAGGCACCACAGCAGCTGCGGCTGCTGGTCGTCGGCGGCGAGCATATGGATCCGACCGCATATCGCCGCTGGCAACAGACCCAGCACACCCGGCTGGTGCACGTCTACGGTGTCACCGAGGCCTCCTGCACCTCGACTATGTACGACGGCACGCTCGGTGAGCATGATACATTCGTCCCCGTCGGCATGCCCCTGTCTTGCACTACGGTGACTGTGCGACGAGACGGGCTTGTGGTTCCCGACGGCGACGCCGGCGAGGTGTACATCGGCGGTCCAACGCTGGCACGTGGCTATCTTGACGACCCATACGCCACAGCGCGGAAATTCGTCGACGATCCGGTGCATCTCGGACAACGCGTCTACCGCACCGGCGACCGCGGACTGATCGATTCCACCGGCCAGCTGGTGTTTCTTGGCCGTTACGACGATCAGCTTAAGGTGCGCGGACACCGGTTGGAGCCCCAGCAGGTCGAGGCAGTCCTCGCCACCCACCCGGGCATCGAGCAGGCGGCCGTGGCGCTCGATGACTCGGGCGACGCCGGGTTGGTCGCGTTTCTCGTTGGGCGCTCCTCGGCGGGCCTGCTACCCGGTCAGGCGCGACCGTCGAGATCGCCGAGTTTCAAGATCTCACCTCTTACCTGAGCGAACGACTGCCATCCTGGGCTGTGCCGACCGAGTTGCTGTTCGTCGCAGGGTTACCGAAAACACGGCACGGCAAGGTTGATCGTCAGCGGCTTTCCACCTGGCGGGCGCAGTCCCGACAACCGCAGCATAAAGCTGCCATGGAGTCGGTCGAGGCGCAGGACGTGGTGCTCCAGATCTTCCGGCAGGTGTTGAACAATCCGTCACTCGGACCTGAGGACAATTTTTTCCAACAAGGCGGACACTCATTGCGCGCCGTTCGGTTGATCACTCAGTTACGCGTCGAATTCGCTATCCCGGATATTCGACCGAGTGTAGTATTCGATCATCCCACCCCGACGCAGCTCACCGCGTACCTGACGGAAAAGGTGAAGGAATTGCCAAGCTGACCAACTCAAAAATACACAAGATCCTTTAGTTTACAGTAAGGAAACTATCTTATGAACAACCTAAGTTCCGAACGTCTCGAGCTCGGCCCTGACGAGGCGCTGGCAACAGCGCAATTAGCCGAGGAACTGACGAATCGGTACTCTTCCTCGGAGGATCCCCAGTTCATCGAGGATCTCCCACTGTGGGCATCCGAGCTGCCCACCCGCACACGGCGGTTCCTACGTCGCTTCCAGACCCAAGAACCAAGCGGGTTCTGCGTGGTCAGCGGCCACGTTATCGAACAGGACCGGATCGGCCCGACACCGGAAGACTGGCGCGGTCGCGCCCTGCCAAGACCGGAGTTCCCCGAGGAGGTCATCCTGCTGCTCTATGCTTCGCTCGTCGGAGAGCCATTCGGGTGGACAACCCAGCAGGACGGCGTCCTCGTGCACGACGTGTTTCCCATGCGAAAGCATGAGACGGATCAACTCGGGATGAACAGCAAGGAGTTGCTCACCTGGCACACCGAGGACGCATTCCATCCCTACCGCGCTGATTTTCTGATCCTTGCGTCGCTGCGCAATCCGGGCAACGTCGCCACGACGGTTGGCTCGTTCAACCTCGACTTGCTCACATCCAAGCAGATCGACATTCTGTTCCAGGAACGATTCATCATCCGACCTGACGAATCACACCTGCCCAAGAACAACACCAAGAACGATCAAAACACGTTCGCGAACATACTACAGATCAACAACGCAGCCAAGCCGGTCGCAATACTTTTTGGTTCGCCGACGGATCCGTACCTACGGATCGATCCCTACTTCATGGAGATACCTGACGGCAACAAAGAAAACAAGGATGCCTACAAGGCGATCATCGCGCTCATCGAGGTGAGCCAACGAGACGTAGTGCTCAGCCCAGGGGACTACCTTATTTTGAACAATCACCGTGTGGTGCACGGTCGCCGGCCGTTCAAGGCCCGCTACGACGGCACCGACCGCTGGCTGAAGCGGATCAACGTTACCCGGGATCTCGCCAAGTCGCGGAGCATGCGTGCGAGCAACTACTCCCGGCTAATCGGATAGTGATGAGTATTTCGACTATCACCGACCTGGCCGCAGCACCCGAGCTCGCCGCCGAGATGGACGAGTTGATGAGCTCTAACCTGCCCGCCTTCATGATGTGGGAGTCGCCGGGAAACTGGAGATGGTCGAGCGGTTATCGTCTGTTTCCAGAGCATCATCTCATTGCGGTGGATGGCGCTGGACGGGTGATCGCTGCGGCCAACGGTGTTCCGCTGTGCTGGGCGGGCCCGTATGCCAAGCTGCCATTGGGATACGACGACGTGCTGATGCAAGCAGTCGACGGCGCACCGCGACGCAGCGACGGACCCAATTGGGCTACTTGCCTGCTGTCCATCTCGGTGCATCGCGACTACCGTGGCGGGAGCATTCCAGAGCGGCTGCTCACCGAGTCCCTGCGGCGCGCAAAGGACCGCGATCACCCGGGAATCATCATTCCGCTACGGCCCACCAAGAAACCGGACTACCCGTTGATCCCGATCGAGGAATACGCCGCCTGGCAAAAGCCAGGCTCGGTGGATCCGTTCGACCCGTGGCTTCGCACCCACGTGCGGGCCGGTGGTCGGGTGCTCGGATTCGCCAAACGTTCGCTGGTGATTCGGCAACCGGTGCAGCGGTGGAGCGAACTGCTCGGTACGCCGCTGCCCGGGCCTGGCCGGTATGTAGTACCCGGTGCACTGGTGCCTATCGAGGTGGATATCAATAGGTTTGGCACCTACGTCGAACCGAACATCTGGGTCTGGCACTCCATCGAGCGGTTGGCCAATCCCGAGCACAAAAATGACAACCATTTGTCAACGTCGATAGGAGGTGAGCATGACTAACGTTCGACTAGCGCTCGTGGGCTGTGGCGCCGCAGCACTTGGCTGTCACGTTCCAGCGTTTCCCAGGATTGACGGTGCCACGCTGACCGTCCTGGTCGATCCCAGCCCGGCCCAGCGTGCCGTGGTCCTCGAGACACTCGGTGAGTACGGCTATCGTCCATCGTCGGTGCAGGGCTACACCGATCTCGACGAGGCGCTGGATCACTTCGATGCGGCGGTCGTCGCTGCACCGCATAGCTTTCACCGCCCCATCGGGCAGCGGCTGCTGGACGCGGGCAAGCACGTGCTGCTGGAAAAACCGATAGCGACCACGTTGGCCGACGCAGAGGCGATGCGGGAGCTGGCACAACGCCCACAATCCCCGTTGTTGGCGATGGCGCACCCACGTCGGCTTTTCCCAGCGATCAGGTGGGTGTCTGAGTTGATCGATAATGGCTCGCTCGGGCAGGTGTATTCGATCCACTGGGTGGAAGGACACCCCTATACACATGAGCCGGTCAGCTGGTCGATGTTCGACCAACGACTCTCCGGTGGTGGCGTACTTATCGATACTGCATCACACGTATTCGACGTGCTGTTATGGTGGCTGGGCACGGACCTTGAGGTGCTGCACTACGCCGACGACTCGCTCGGCGGCGTAGAGGCAGAAGCCGTGGCGCGGATGCAGGCCAACGACGTGGTGGTGGAGCTCGAACTGTCCCGGCTGCGCGTGCTCGGAACGAGCTGTACCGTGGTCGGCGACAAGGCGACCGCGACGATCGGCACCGATTTCCCGGCCGGCATCTGCTCGCTGGTTAGCAAGGACGGCACGATCTTGTATGAGGGGGACGTTGCTGCGGTAGTGCCGGCGCAGGATGAGTGGGAACAGCTTTTTGTCGAACAACTAAAAAATTTTGCCGCAGCTTGCTCTGGCAAGGCGATCGCATACGCCGATTCAACCGACGGTTACCGTGTGATGAGGCTGATTCACGACTGCTATGCACACCCTGCACGCGAACGTCTACACCGCTCCTGGCTGGAAAAGAGCTGCTCATGACAGCACAACAAGAAAAATCGGTTCACGAAAAAGCACTGGACGAATTGACCGTCGCAGTCACCGGGGCCAGCGGGTTCATCGGCGGCCGGACCGTTGAACTGTTAACCATGCGGACCACGACACGAACCCGCGCCCTGGTGCGTGGCTATGGCCGGGTTGCTCGGCTTGCCACTTGGCCACAAGATCGCCTGGAGTTCCGCTTGGCGCCGCTGGACGACCCTGAGCGGCTGCGCGACGCATGCACTGGGGCCGACGTGCTGGTGCATGCTGCCTTCGGCAGCTCGGGCGACGTGGAGCAACGCTGGCAGGCGACCGTTGTAGGCACCAAGACTGTGCTTGAGCAGGCCAAGGCGGCCGGTGTACGGCGAGTGGTGTACCTGTCCACCATCGATGTCTACGATGCGCGCAGCCTGGAGGTTGTGGATGAACAGTCTCCCGCACTGCCGCGAGATGAGATCGACCGCGAGTATGAGCAGCAAAAGCTCGTCGCCGAAGAGCTCGCGCTAGAGGCCGACGGCGCCGATCTTGAGGTCGTCGTCATGCAGCCTGCCGTAGTTTATGGCCCCTGGGGGGGCAGCTGGACTGAGGGACCGTTGACTCGGCTGCCGGACGAGAACGCGCTGCTGCCAAGCGGCTCTGGGCACGGGGTGTGCAACGCCGTGTACATCGACGACGTTGCTGACGCGGTGCTTCGCGCGGTCGCTACGCCGGACATCGGTGGACAACGGTTCATCATCTCTGGGCAGCCCATCGACTGGGGCAGATTCTACGATGCGTTCCGTGTGGTACTTGGTCTTGCCACCGACGGTGAAGCGGGCACGGCGGTGTCGTCGTTACCGGACTGGGAACGAGACCTGTACTCCGGCACGGCAGTCGCCAGCACCCAGCTGGCCGGCGAACTCCTCGGTTACTCGGCGCAGACCTCGTTCCAATCCGGCATGTCGCGGGTGGCGGAGTGGGCGGCCTGGATGGGGCACGCGCCGGGGAGGACGGCATGACCAGCGTCCTCGCACTCGCCCCGCACCCAGATGACGACGCAATTGGCTGCGGTGGCTCGCTGGCCAAGCATGCCGCAGCCGGGGCTGACATCGTGTCGGTGACCGTCATCGGACGCGAACGCAGCAGGCATGACGAACACATGACCGATGAGGAGTTCCGCGAAGAGACTACCGCCGCGTGTCGGGAACTCGGTGTGCAGCGCTCGATCTGGCTCGACGAGCCCTCTCGCGATCTGGTGCTGTCTCGACGACTGCACCTACGGCTGGTTTCCATCATTCGTGAAGTGGCACCGGACATCCTGTATTTACCGCACCGCAAGGACGGAGACGCCGAGCATCGCATGGTGTACACCCTCGGCACCGAATCGGTATGGATGGCCGCGTCGGATTTCTTCCTCGAGTGCGGAGCTCCTGTACCGGCGCCGACGCTGATACTCGGCTACGAGGTATGGAGTCCACTGGCGAGCTTCCAGTACACTGAAAACATCGACGACACGATCGAGTGCAAGATCGCTGCGTTGCGCTGCTATTCTTCACAGCTGAAACACACGCAATGGGATGAGGCAGCACGTGGCCTTGCCAGCTATCGCGGGGTGCTGACATCGGGGTTCGGCTACGCCGAAGTGTTCGATATCATCCACTGTTCCGGCACACTCGAAAGGTAATTCCGACATGACCTACACACCCCTCTTCGGCGATTACGCCGACGCCTACACCCAGGCGCCCTATCTGGACTTCACTGAAAGTGTCGCCGACGCACTGCCAGGTATCTGGTCTTCCTATCGGATTCAGCCTGAGTCCCTGCTGGACTATGGCTGCGGCAACGGTCTCATGCTCGCCCGCCTTGCACCGCTACTGACCAGGGCGATCGCGGTGGACAGTTCCCCGCAGATGCTCAAATACACCCAACAGATGCTTGCCAAGACGAGCATGACTGTGGAGATCGTAGAAGAAGATATGCGTACCTTCCGCGCCGATCCACCTGTCGAAGTAGCAACCTGTATATACAACACCGTCAACTACCTCACCTGCGATGAGGACATCCAGGTGTTCTTCGAGAACGTCTGGCACTCATTGACCGAAGACGGCGTCTTTATCTTCGATACCCATCCCGTCTGGTACATCACGCAAAAGTGGCGCGGCAGCACGTTCGTGGAGATCGACACCGAGGACACCTTCGAGTGTTGGCAAAATCCCTACGACGAGCAGACCGGGATTGTCTCTACGACTGTCACTCTGTTCCGTAAGACCGACAACGGCTGGTCACGAATCAGGGAGGTTCATCCAGCTCGCGGACTAGACCCTGAGATCGTCGCGCCTATCCTCAAGAATTCCGGATTCGCTGAAGTCGCCAGCTACGGCGATCTGGACTTAAGCCCGGTGACCAAGCAGAGCGAACGTCTGTGGTTTATCGCGCGAAAAAATTAACTAACACGTCGTTGACCGCATCGGGACGCTCAAGGACACCAAGGTGACCACACTGCTCGATCTGCACGAACCGACTCCCCGGCACAGCGTCGGCCACCTCGCGGACAACGCTGGGTGGACACAACACATCGTCGGCGAACGCGACCACCAGGGTGGGACTCGCGATATCTCGCAGCTGCGCCCGCTGGTCAACGTCGATAGTCGCCTCGTTTTGCGCGGCAAGCGAATCACCTGCCACCCGCAGTGTGGTGAACAGGTCAAGCCAGTCCCTTATCTGGTCGTCGTCGGCGAGGGTACACGGGGAGAACATCTGTACCGCCAGTTGCGCAGCGACGTATTCGGGATCGATCTCAGCACCCGATTGCAGTTGCCGCGCGGTGGCGCGGGCGAGAGTGGCACGGAAGTAGCCAGTGCGTGCCCACGTTGCCATCAGCACCAAGCTGTGCACCAGTTCTGGTCGTTTACTGGCCAGCTCCTGCGCCACCAGTGCACCCAACGACATGCCGATGATCCGGCAAGGTTGAAGATCAAGCTCCTCAATGACCCCGCCGACGTCGCCAGCCAGGTCGGCGAGCTTGTACGGGTTGCCCACCGGGGAACCGCCGAAGCCGCGGTGCTCGATGGCCACTACTCGGTAGCCTACCGCCGTCAAAGCATCGATCTGGGCCTGCCAGGTCGAACTACTCGCTCCGGCTCCGGCGATCAACAACACGGGGTCACCGGAGCCGCAATCCCGGTAAGGAACCGCGACGCCATGCACAGTCACAGTGTTCATGGTGGTGTAGTATCTCATGTTTGATAAGTCAACCCATCTACTCGTCTGCGGTATGGGCGCCGGAATGGACCGTTCTCTTCCCGAAATCGCCAACATGGGGCTTTCTCTGCATGTGGTCATGAAACACCCGTCGCCGATCGCCATTACGGCGGCTAATACCGTGCTTGTGGCCGATCCCGACGACCACGCCGAGGTCAGCGCAGTGCTGCACCACGCCGGCATCACCCACCTCGACGGTGTTCTCTCACTTGGCGAAGACAATACTTCGGTAATCGCCAGGCTGGCACGTGAGTACCACTGCCCAGGCGTTGACGAGCGCGTCGCATGGAACTGTACCCGCAAGGACCGGAGGATCACGCTGCTGGCCGCTGCTGGCCTTGACACCCCCCGCTACGTCGTCGCGGACTCCGAAGAGCGAGCGCTACAAGCACTGCACCAGGTCGGGCTGCCCGCCGTGGTCAAACCGTGCGACCGCTCGGAGTCGATCGGCGTGGTAAAGGTGCAGGAATGGACCCAGGCCCCAGCGCAGGTACGGCAGGCCCTCGCGCAGAGTGTGGCAGGGCCGGTGGTGGTGGAAAGCTTTCTGACCGGCAGCGAGCATACCGTCACTGGCGTTGTCCAAGACGACATGCTACACGTAGTCGTCTTCTCCGATCGGGAATACACGACTAAAGAACAGTTCCCACCGTTCTTCTTCGAAGCTGGCGACACCTTCCCCACCGCGCTGGACGCCACCGAGGTCACACGGATCACCGATACAGTTCGCGACGGCCTTAAATCACTCGAACTACACTCGGCGATATTCAATTGCGATGTACTGCGCACCGACGATGATCGTATCGTGCTTTTGGAACTCACCTGCCGGATGGCGGGCGCACGCATTCCCACTGAACTTGCTTCGCTTGCCTCCGGGGTGAACATCGTCCGCCCCGCCGTGGAATTGAGCCTTGGCCGCACTGTCGATGCGACTGCCCTTGTCCCAACCCGCAATCGGGCGGTGGTGCAGCGTTACGTACCCACCAACAATCAGACCGTTCAGTGGTGTGGCAGCCTCGCCGAGATCTCGCGACGCGACGGGATATACGACGTATATTGGGGTGTGCAGCCGGTGCCCGGGCAGCCGCTACCTCCCTCCCGGCCCGGTCAAGGCGTGCTCGCCGGGGTGATCGCCCACGCCGACGCCATCGCTAAGGCAGAGGCCATCGCCGCTGCTGCCATTGCGGACCTGCCACTTGTTCTCACGCCACCTGACTAGCTATACGAAAGGGACCTATCCTGATGGCTTACGAACACTGGGCTGCCACCTACGAACTTTTCGAAGGCGAGACCGCACGAGCGACCTGGCAACAGGGCATTGTCGCCGAGCTGCGCTCACTCAGCAACAAAGTGCACCGGGTGCTGGATCTCGGCGCAGGCACCGGAATCGGTGGTCGCTGCATCCGAGAAGCCTTCCCCGAGGCCGAGATCTTCAACTTAGACTACTCTAGGCAGATGCTCGACAAGGGCGGAGTGCCCAAAGGGCAGCAACTCGTCGGCGACATGTCAGAGTTCAGCACGGCCGGCGACAAGTTCAATTTCGTGGTCAGTGGCTTCGACGCGCTCAACTACCTACCGAAGGAAAAGCTCTACGGCTGCCTGTGTTCGGTCGCCAAATGTCTTACCGACAACGGCTACCTAGTGTTCGATTACTCTACCCGCAAAGTACTGAAATACGACTGGCGAAAACTTGATTACATCAACCAAGCCCAAGACTACGAACTGCACCGCATTCACCGTTACGAGCCGTTGTTCGACCGCAGTAAAACCGTCATCAAACTGCACCACGCCGGAGAAATTTTGTGGACTGAAACGCACTACCAGTACACTATCGATCCCTTCACCATGGAAGAGCTAGCGCGTTGCGCCGGTTTGACGGTCGTTCGCGTGCGCGATATTGATGCCGAATCCTTCAGTCCCACCACAACCACACACATATACACCTGCTGCAAAGAGATTTCATCATGACCTCTACCGAACTTCTGAAACACGCACTGAATAAGGTCAGCGTGATCATTGCAGTAAAAGACGACCCGCGTATTCTACGTTGCCTTGAATCTGTAGACGAGGACGTCGAAGTCGTCATTTGCCTCAACGGCTCCCCTCAATGGATGCACACCCTGCTTGACAAGCAGCCGATGGAAATCGTGATCATCGAGATTCCCGATAGGGGCAACCTCGGCGCAGCATACAATGCCGGGATCGCGGCCGCAAGCGGGCAATACCTGCTGTTGATGGATTCCGACTGCACCTTCGCCCCCGGCACGATCCGTACGATGGTCGAGCATGTCATGACAGACCCTATCGTCAAAGGCCTAGTCAAGTACGACGAAACCGACGACGTGATGAGTAAAATAACGGCGCGAATGCGGGAGTTCGACGAAGGCGACTTTGTCTCCGCACAGTCCCCACCACTAATTTACCAGCGGGCGATCGTCAAGCACATCGGCGGTTACCACTTCAACCCATTGATGCACTGGTGCGAGGATCGCGAATTCGACTTTCGAGTCCAGCTCGCACAGATACCGGTGAAGTTCGTCAAACAGGCCGTGATCCATCATGACGCTCAGATCGGTTTCGCCAATCTACGCAGCTACTGGAGATACGGCATCGGCGAAGGCATCGGGCAGGAACAGGGTGTGTTGACCACCCCGGCGATTCCTTTCCTGTGGCGGCTAGCCGACTCCATCCGATCGATCACCGAGTGCCTGCTAAAAAAGGGCCCCGCAGTGGCTGCCTACTACGCACTGACGCTCTTGGTGTTCCACAGCGCGACAGTGTATCACCTGCTGTGCGATCCCTACGACGTGCGGCGGCGGTACTCCCCGCTGGCGAAGCGCACCCGGATGCTCAGCCCCATCCGGGAACACGGCACCCACCTGACCGCTGCGCAACGCAAACGTCTACTCCGCGCACACGCCGAGGCCAACAACCCGATCGACCCGGTGCAAGACCTTTCGGTGTTCGGGAGCTGACGGGGGGCATCATGTACACGGTCGACACTTTCACCAACGAAGCCGATCTGGCTGACATTCGGTTTCGGGACTTTCACCAGCACCCGGATCGACTGTCGATCCTGAGCTCGCAGCACGTAGAAGCCACCGGACTCGTGGTGTACGAGAACGACGGACCCTCATGTTTTGCTTTGCTGGAGCGCGCCAACGACCGGTGGTACATGTGGCGCGGTCCAGAGGGGTCGCCGAATCCCGCAGCGTTGCGTGCCTTGCTCGCCGCCTGCCCGCAGCAAGAGACGGTCACGCTAATCCTGCGTCCCGACTGGGTACACGTGCCGACGTTGATTGATGTCGGCTGGCGGTTGACCGCGTCGTGGAGCACGCTGCACGTCCGAGCATGCGACAGCGGAGAAGCGCTGCTGGCCGGGATGCGTTCCAGTGCACGAGGCAGGGTACGCCGGGCGCAACGGGCCGGTTTGCGCTTTGCCATGGGGGCCCACCTATTGGATCGCTACTACCCAGTCTACGCGCAGGCGATGGTGACTTCCGGGTCACCGGATTTCGCAAGCCGCC
>JAFAPC010000159.1 GCA_019247305.1 Pseudonocardiales bacterium | reverse complement strand
AGGTAAGGGTTGGTGCGTGCGGTAAACGGCATGTAGAAGGCAGGCTGCGACGGGAGACGATCCATGCCGAGAATTCTAAAGGGCATAGAGCGCCACGACGCAAGCGGAGACGGTGTTTGCCCCCTCGTTATCATTTTGACCCCAGTCGGTGACACCCGTCCGGGTCAATCGCGGGGGAGTTGTTCGGGGGCGACAAGATAGACGATTCGGCAGCGTTGGGGCAGCTCAGTCAGACTGTGCCGTGAGTAAAATCTGGAGCCGCAACCTGGCATCCCCGGGGCCATGGACGGGACGGCTGGTCAGGTGATCCTGGCGGGCCTCGTCGGCGTAGCTGGCTGATGCCGAGCACCAGCCCGGTTCGATTAAGGATCGCCACCACTGCTGGCCCCTGGCCAGTAGCCACCGTGCCGCTGCATCGGGTGGACTGGCACGGTGTGGTTCGCGTGCACTTGGCTGCTGTGCCGACTGGGTGCCTAAATGGGGCGTGCTCAGGCGGCGTGAGGCCACTTTCGCAGCTCAGGATGGTGGAGTAGGTGATGACTGCGCCGCCCTCTCAAGGCGGTAGCGGTCTCAGTCGAGGCCGCTACCGCGGCTCCGAGCTTGACCCGGGGGCACGGGGTCGAGCCGGGGCCTCGTCTCAGTTCTCGTCTCGTTCATGTGTGTTCGCCCGTGTCCGGGCTCCGCCGGTTCTTGGCCGTGACCAGTGGCAGTGCGCCTCGCGGCTGCTCCCGCACGTCGCTGCGCGGAGCTTGAAAGCGAGGGTGCCGAGAGGCACCGGGGTTCGAATCCCTCCGCTTCGCCACCCGGACCAGCAGATGGTCGAAGTGGACGATTTGGTCCCTCGGCCTGGCATCGCCCGAACTAGTTGACACCCTCGTGCCAGATCCGTGTCAGACAGGAGAGGTAGCACCGGGGAACGGTGGGGAACAGCGGCGGCAAAACCGTCTCACAGCTGACCGCAAAGCTCGCAGGTCAGCCCACACGTGGAGTACTGAACTTCCAAGCTGGCTATGCGGGTTCGATTCCCGCCACCCAGACCGGATGGGGACACGGATCGATGCGGGCGTCGGAAAGTCTCTCAGCCCTGACGGGCACACCCTGGCCACCGCCAGCAACGACGCCACCGCCCGGCTGTGGGAAACCAACGTCGATCGTGTCGCCACTCGAATCTGTAGCATCACCCCCACCATCACCAAGGACGAATGGGATCACTACCTACCCGGCCTGGCCTACCCGCCCCCGTGCCCGTGCCCGTGCCCGTGCCCGTGAGCTAACAGATCGGCAAGCCACCGATGACGCAGGCCATAACCAGTCGCTGAGTCAACCCGGCGGCTTCCGCGACCTCAGTCACCGCGACAGGAATCCCCCCACGGCGGCTACGACGCGACGACGAGAGCCGCGGCGAAGCGTTCGATACACAGGAACGGCAGGAGCACGCGAAAAGGTTCCTCAATGAACGTGATCAGTACCTCACGTGTGCGTGTGTTGAGTTCTTGGAGCCCTGGCTGGTAAGGGTGTGTGTGATAGATGCCGCCCAAACTGATCGCCTACTGGAGCTACGGCTGAGCTTCTACGGTGGTCCAGTTTTATTGGCCGGTGCCGGTGAGTGGTCGGTAGTACATGCCGTTACGTTGGCGGATCTCCATCACTTGGCGTTCAAGGAGTCGGGATGCTTGGTCGAGGGCGGTGTTCCACGCGTCGGGGTCTTGTGGCTGGTCATCGGTCTTGAGGCTCGTGACGGTGTTGGATGCCTCTTGCCAGATCGCTGCTTCGTTGTATGGGTCGTACCTGTCGGATGTCACAGCCGGCTCTTCCCGGTTCTGTTTCGTGTATGAGATCACTATGGAGCCTGCTGGCCGTTGGAGGAGCGCGCCGGAGCCGCGAACGTACCGGCCGTTCACGTCGCCTGATACGGGATCGTTAATCACGCGGACCAGGGTGCCGACTCGCTCGAAGCCGTGTGCCTTGTAGTAGTCCTGGAGGGCGGGGTTGTTTCGGTGGCAGTCCAGCCGCAGCCAGCGGTACCCAAGGGCGGCGGCTCGCGCGCTTGACCAGTCGAGGATGTGACCGCCGATGTCATGGCCGGCGAACTCACGGCGTACCACCATCCGGTAGATGTACAGGCCAGTATCAGGGCCATCCGGCCAGCCATCGGCGTAGTCGGGATCGGCCGCGCTGAGGGTGAAGGCGGCAACCGCAGTGGTGCTGATGCGGGCCAACCAGGTGTGCCCGTTTTCGACGTAGGCGCGAATCCGCTCGATGCGCCAATCTTCGGCGCCGGTGAACCGTGCGGGCCACTGCGTGATGCCTTGTTCCCTGAGCCAGCGTGCGGCGTCGTCCAGTAACTCGAGCACGAGGGGGAGTTCGTCCGGCGAGGCTTGGTCGACGACGAGGAGGGCCACGGCTACACCTCCAACCGGTAACGGAGCTTGAGACGGTGGCCGGGAAACACGGTGATGATCACGCGGACTGGCTGCTCGTTGTCGTCCAAGCCGACGCGGGCAACCTGGCCGACTGGGCTACCTTCGGACAACTCCAAGAGACTGGCCTCCTCGGCTGTGGGCATCCGGACGGTGATCTCGTCATCCAACCACCGCTGGGTGATGCCCAGCGCTTGAACGATGCCACCCTTCATCACCACATCGTGCTCGGCCAGCAGCGGGGCGAACCCGTCCACCGTGCGCCGCCCAGTCTCTTCTGGGAACCACGAATCCGCGATCGCCACCGGCACGTCGTCGGCGTACCGCAGTCGGCGTCGACGCAGCACCATCGCGCCCGGCTTCATCGTCAGGTAGCACGCGATCTCAGCCGGTGCTGGCACGATGCGCACGCTGATCACATAGTGCGGCTTGACCCCTTGATCAAGCATGTCCGCCTTCCACTCATCGACACCGCTGGTGGGGTCGTCACGGCGGCTGCCTCGCTCGAAGGTGTGCAGGTTCCAGTAGAGGGGCTTGTACTCGCGGACGTAGGTGCCGAGTCGGCCGCGTGTCTCGATGAGCCCATCGCTGATCAGTTGTCGCAAGGCTCCACGGACGGTGTTACGCGAGGTTCCATACTGTTCCTGCAGCTCAGGCTCGGTCTTGAGCTGCGAGCCAGCCGGCAGTTCACCGTTGCGGATCGCTTCGCGCAGCTCGTCTGCGATCTTCTGGTAGAGCGGGATGGTCGGCATGTCGTGATCCTTTCGCCTCATCGATACCAACGAATCTACCGGATGGTACTTGACACGTCCATGGCTAGCGGTGTTACATTGGCTTCGTTGGTACCAAACCAACGCTCGGTATGATCGCAGCCCTCGTGGGAAAGCCCGCAAGGGGGCCACAGACGCAAGGAGAGACGAGACATGGAGGCTTATGCAAAACTCTAATTATTCCCAGTCGGGGCTTAGTTAGGGGTCATTGGTTCCGAAAGCTGGCGACACGCCGCATGAAATAACAGGCAACGGCTTCTCCGACCGATAGAAAGGAGGTGACGAAACCACTCTCTCACGAC
>JAFAPC010000158.1 GCA_019247305.1 Pseudonocardiales bacterium | reverse complement strand
GTCGTGAGAGAGTGGTTTCGTCACCTCCTTTCTATCGGTCGGAGAAGCCGTTGCCTGTTATTTCATGCGGCGTGTCGCCAGCTTTCGGAACCAATGACCCCTAACTAAGCCCCGACTGGGAATAATTAGAGTTTTGCATAAGCCTCCCGGTATCGGTCTCTATCAGCCGCCGGGGCCTTAACCCGGTGGATAGTCCTCCGCGTCATCGCCCCCTAGGTCGCGATGCTGTTCAACCGCGTCTGCGGGATTGACCTCAAGGGGCAGTTCTGTGGGGTTGACTATGGCGCCTTCGGTCTCCTCGACCGGTATCTGCTGCTCGAGCGCGTCAGCGTCGGGCACTTCGGCACTACTCATGGCGCTCCAGGAGGTGACTCGGGGATAGAACGAGGATCGATCGCGGCGGCACCGGCAGCTGTTCGTGGCCACCGGTCAGTGAAGTTGGGGGAGTACCTCCCGGGCCCAACCGTCGAAGAAGAGCTCCTGGTCCGGGCCGATCTGCTGCACATAGATTTCATCGAACCCGGCGTCGATGTACTTGCCCACCATGTCGAGATGGCGGTGCGGGTCAGGACCGCAGACGACGGCGTTACCCACCATCTCTTTGGTGACTATATCAGTGATCGATTCGAAGTCCCTGGGCGTGGGAAGGGTCTGGGCCACGCCGGGGAGTGCTTCATTGGGCCACAGCCGGTGGGCTGTGGCTAAACCCTTCTCCTCGGTCTCGGCCCAGCATACCTTCATGCCGGCCTGCGCGGGTTTGCTACCGCCACCCGCGTCCCGGAACATCCGCACCAGCTCACTGCTGGGCACCGTAGCGCAAAACCCATCACCAATCTGCCCAGCGAATTGCGCGGCCACCGGCCCCAGCCCGGAGACGTAGATCGGCACGGGCTGCTCGGGTCGGGTATAGATTTCCGCATTTTCGACGGTGTAGTACTTCCCGTAATGGGTCACCTCTCCTCCGGCGTGCAGCGCGCGGATCACCTCGACCGCCTCGCGCAGCATGTCCCGGCGCACGCCAAACGGCGGCCACCGGTCGCCGAGGATGTGCTCGTTGAGCGCCTCACCAGTTCCGACTCCGAGCACGAACTGGCCCCGGCACTGCACTGCGGCGGTGGCCGAGGCCTGGGCAATGATCGCTGGATGAATCCGAATGATCGGGCACGTGACCCCGGTGCTGATCGGCAACGAGGTCACGTGGGACAGCGCACCGATGACTGACCAGACGAATGGGCTCTGCCCCTGTTCTCTCCGCCAGGGATGGTAGTGGTCAGAAATCCAGAGCCGCTCGAAGCCCGCCTGCTCGGCCAACCGGGCCTGGCGCACCAGTTCCTGCGGCCCAAATTCCTCGCAAGACAGGGAGTAGCCGACGCTTACCATGGACACCGAATACCCACCTCGGCGCGGGCTGAACCCTCCAGCTGCGAGGGTTGGGTAGGCGGAGGTGCGCTGGGTATCGTCGCGCTCAGCTAGCTCAGCGCTCCCTCCGGACCGGGTGCGCAAAGCCGCGTTTAGTCCCGCTAGCCGTGGGGCAGTCCTGCGCTGATAAACCGTTCTGATTCCAGAACGTGGTCGGTCTGAACGCTGGAGGAGTGCGTGCAACCTACGAGCGCTGTGCAGTCATTGTGGCTTGAGGCGATGCCAACCCAGGGTTACCCACAGCTCGACGGCGACATAACGGTGGATGTCGCTGTGCTTGGGGCTGGCATCACTGGGCTGACTACGGCACTGCTGCTGACCCGTCGGGGAGCGCGGGTCGCAGTCATCGACGCGAACCGGGTGGCTAGTGGTGCCACCGGCAACAACACCGCGAAGGTCACTGCGCTGCAGTCCACGATGTACTCTGCCCTGGAGCGCGCGCACGGCCAGCACGCCGCCGCTGACTACGCTGCCGGCAGCGCGGCCGCGGTGCTCCAGGTCGCGACCCTGGCCGAGCAGGAAGGCATCGAGTGCGACCTGCAGCGCCGGCCGGCCTTCACGGTCGCCGCCAGCAAGACCGAGCTGCCTGAGGTCCACCGCGAGGGCGAGGCGGCCGCGAGCGCGGGATTGCCGGTGATGTGGACCGAGAACGTCGATCTCCCCTTCCCGGTCGCGGGTGCCATCCGGCTGGACAACCAGATCACGCTGCATCCGGTGCGGTACGCGCATGGACTCAGCGAGGCAATTTGCCGCGCCGGAGGCCACATATATGAGGGCACCCGGGCCACCGGACTGCATGAAGGCAGGCCGTGTCGGGTGAGCACGACGGGAGGAACGGTTCACGCCGGCCATGTGGTGATCGCCACGCATTACCCCATCTTCGATCGTGGTGGATACTTCGCTCAGCTGGAAGCGATCCGCTCCTACTGCATCGCCGCCCCGGTGCGCGGCCCGCTACCGACCGGGATGTCCATCACCGCGGGGAGTCCCATCAGATCGGTGAATACCTACGGCGGCCTGCTCATCGTCGGTGGGGAAAGCCACCCCACCGGCGCGCGGGGCGTCAATGAACAGTGCTTCCATCGGTTGGCGGATTTCGCGCGGACGTACTGGGAGGTCACCGAGATCACCCACCGATGGTCCGCGCAGGATCCGACGTCCTATGACCAGTTACCAGTTATTGGTCGGTACACGCCAATCTCGTGGGGGGTGTACGTGGCGTCGGGATTGATGAAGTGGGGACTTGCCGGCGGGACCATGGCTGCGGCGATCCTGGCCGATCTCATCAGTGGCCGGCAGCCCGAGCCGTGGGCACAGCGATTCAACCCGTACCGGATTTCGCTGCGATCCGCACCCCGGTTGGTGAAGATGAACGCGAAGGCTGGTGCGGATCTGGTCATCGACCGGATCACTCCGGCGGAGGTATCCAGCCCCGCTGAGGTGCCTGCTGGCGAGGCTCGGGTGGTCCGCGACGGTCTCGGCAAGCTCGGTGCGTTCCGTGAACCCGACGGCACGTTACACATGGTGTCGCTGCGCTGCACCCATCTGGGCTGCCTGTTGCGCTTCAATGGTGCGGAGCGCAGCTGGGATTGTCCCTGCCACGGTTCACGCTTCGACGTCGACGGTTCAGTTCTCGAAGGACCCGCCGTCCGGCCCCTCCCACGCCGGCACCCAGCCAAGTCCTTCTGAGCATCGGCCACGTGCGGTCAGTTTTCGACGAGTACCCGGATCCGGTTGAGTTGCGGATCGCTTGCGTCGACGACCATGCCCGCCCGGACACCGCTGATGAGGTAGTCCATCACCGGTTGAGTAATTCGTTCGCCGGGCAGCACCACCGGGATTCCCGGCGGGTAGGGCGCGAGTATTTCGGCGCTGACTCGGCCCGGCGCGGCCGTCGCGGACACGTTCTCGGTCCGCCCGAAAAACGCGTTCTGGGGCAGCTGCACAAGCTCCATCCGCAGTTTCTCGGGTGCGGGCACGTCGACTGTCGGACCCCCGCGCAGGTCGGACGCGTGCGCAGCCAGATCTCGCAGTGCGGTCAGCAAAGCTCGGGTCGTGTCCGTGTCGTCAGCGTAGCTGAGCTGGGCACAGATCCGGCGGTGATCGGAGAGATGCAGGTTGATGTGGTGGTTACTGTGGAGCCAGTCTGCGGCCCGGTAGCCGAGTACGCCTAAGCCGGTGATGTCGATGACGATTTGGAGGGGGTCCCGGTCGAACGCGCGGCCAGGGCCGGTGAACTCCGCGCCGTGCACGTGCAGACCGTCGATGTCCTCAATCTGCGCACGAGTGCGCTGAGCCAGGTCTAGAGCGGCGGATATCAGCTCGTGGCCGTGTTCCACCATGTGCCGCCGCCAACCGTCCAGTCCCGCATAGATCAAAACCGAGGGACTGGTGGTGCCGAGCAAATCGACGCACGCCTTGAGCACGGCTGGGTCGACCACACCACCCTGCTGGTGCACTACCGAACCCTGCTCCAGGCCAGCGCCCATCTTGTGCACACTCGTGACGCAGACGTCGGCTCCGGCGTCCATTGCCCAGGCCGGCAGGTCGGGGTGGAATGGCAGGTGCGCGCCCCACGCCTCGTCCACGATCAACGGCCGTCCGTGGTTATGGCACACCCGGACGAGCGCGCTGAGATCCGCACAGGTGCCGTAGGGGGTCGGTGAGATGACGAGTGCGCCTCGGGCATCCGGGTGTTGCTCGAACGCCGCCGCGTATGCCGCCGGTGCCGGTGGATGAGCCAGCTTGAGGTCCGAGTCCCACTGCGGCTCCACCCAGATCGGTTGCACCCCGGACAGGATGAGGCCGGACGCCACCGCCTTGTGAGCATCCCGACCTACCAGCAGCTGCTCATGCGGCCCAGCGACCGACAGCATGGCGGCCTTGACCGATAGCGAGCTGCCGCAGGTGGTGAAGAACGCCTGCTCCGCCCCGACCGCGTCGGCCATGAGTTCCTGAGCGTATTCGAGAATCCTGTTCGAAGATCGCCGGTCGTCCAGGCCAGCGGTGGCGACTATGTCGGAGCAGAACACAGCTGCCCCGAGTACCTCGACCACCCGCTTATCAGCGCCGCGTGCTTGCTTGTGCCCAGGTGGCGTAAACGGGATGTCCTTTCGACGCTGATAGTCGGCCAGCGCCGCCAGCACCGGTGCCTGTGAGTGGTCCATATCGGTCCGGTACCCATGTCAGGCCGATCGAAACACCTCGCGGTTAATCGGCTACCGCCAGTCTGTCGACGGTCACCTACGATGATCTCGTGTCGCTGCTGGCGGTCTGGTGCAGGATGCGAACCAGCTGACGTACGAAGGGACTCACCAGAGGTTCTGCACGCCGGACCGCCTCGGCCACGGCAAGTCCGACGAGAACGTCGATGAGATAATGCTCACCGAGATAGACGACGGCGAAGCTAGCCAGTATCACGTATGACCACCCCAGCATACCGTACCCAACGTTTATTTCCGATAAAGCCATGGCGGTGATCGTTGCCGCCGCGATGTGGTCTGACGGCATGGACCCCCAGGGATTTCCTGGGGTATTATCGGTCTCCTGCCTTGGCAGGTTGCGCAGATCGCGGATCACATGTCGCAGCACACGTTGAACTTCCCCGTTCATCTCTCCTCTTGTCTCGGAGGCACACCACGGTGGCACGGTGGGGAGTAACCAGTAGAAGGGTGTCGTCAGGTGGTAGGTGGCGGCGAGTCGCCCGGCTGCCCGGGGAATAAACTGCGGGTGGCGCAGCAGAATCCATCCCAGGATGAGGTGTGGTAGGAACCACGAGACGTAAATTCCAGCGACAGCTCTGTCGAGCGGGGTCACCGTCGTGGGATCGCGCAGGGTGCGCTGCAGGCGCAAGGTGGGCGGCACGCCGCCGCAGAGCAGGCTGTCGATCAGGATCGGGTAGCGGACATGCACCAACCGTCGTGCCTTCGTTCGGGTTTCGTAGGGCAACTCCCAGGTCACCTTGAACGTCCACATGTACGCTGCTCCCACGGCAAGGTAGCGCCACTTGCCCAGCGGTGTTGCTGCGGCGACCGCCAGGGGAGTCAGCGACGCAGCTGACAGCGTCACCGGAGTCGGCAGGTCGAGCCGCTTGCGCAGATTGACCACAGCGACGCTCACCGGCACCGAGGCGGCGAAAAGGTGCCGCGCGGTCAGCCAATCGACACCAACTCGACCAAGAGATAAGAGTTTTCGTCGCATACCACGCGCCAAGCGCACTGAGCGCGTGGAGGGCTCAGGTCCGCTCCGTCGATACTCCGCCGACCGTCTGCGCCGAGACTGTTCAACCATGAATGTTATAGTGCCTGCAGTGATGGCCGAGTGCGACTTGTGAGATGCCCTCCGTTGCAGGTTCAGCGCTCAGCCCGGCCGAACCAAGGTGATCACACGCACGAGTGAGGGCGTCGGTGGCGTCGATCCGAAACCGAACCGCACCGGCGGCGTGACCGGCGCCAGCTCACCCTGGTCAACACCGCCCCAGACCACCCGCGCGCTGGCGATCCGGTGCAGATCGAGCGCCGCGTAGAGTTCTTCACCTCCTGCGTCCGCGCGGCCCCGGGTGCGCACGCCCGGCAACACCCGGCGCGCGACCCGGTCAATCGTGGTGATCCAACGCGGGCTGGTCGCCACCCAGTGCGGCACGGCCCGCAGCAGCAATCCCAGTGCTGGCCGCCCGCCGACGTCACAGGTGACCTCGATCGGTGGCGCTACGATCTGCCATCGCGGTCCATCGACCGTGACGCTCACGCCGACCGTGCGCACGTCGTCGAACTGGTAGATCCCCCCGACGAATGCAGCGACCGTCGGCGTGGGGGCAAGCAGGACCCGGTGACCGTCCGGCTGTTCCACCATGACGTCGGTGAATGGCCCCCACGGCGAGGACGTCCAGTGCCCGACCACCACCCGCAGGCCAGCGGCGGTGCCCAACCCAGCGATCCAGCCCTCAAAGCGAAGCCCGCCGCCCTTCGACGCCCTCACCCGCGGGCGGCAAGTACAGCCGTTGATCCGCCCAAAATGGCACCCCCGCCAGCGGCGCTGACGACAGCGAGCCGTCCCCACGCCGGCAAGTCGCGCCACGACGTGATGGTCGCGATCGCATCGACAGCGTCGGAGAACGCCCCGGCGAGGATCCAGCCTCGCAGCGCCCGCTCATCTCCGCACCACGCCGCGAGCAGCGCACCAGCACCCAGGGCTAGGTCACGGCCACCGACTGCCCGGCCTAGCACCACCCCGGCCGGTGTCGACGCGTGCGCACCTCCGACCCATGGCCGTGCCACCAGCGCTGGCCGCAGCAGCGCGACGACGCCGAGAGCGACCCGTCCGGTCGCGAGACCCACGCTGCACAGTCGAGCCTGCCGTGTCATCGCACCAGTGTCTCCTCCCCGACGGCCGTTACAGCACCCCGAAGCTTAGTGCTCAAGCGTCTTCGTCCGCCGGTCCGGCGCTGGAGTGTGCGGCGTAGCCTGGAGTCCCCTCCGCACCGATGCCCGGGTCTCGGTGAGGGGATCGGTGAGGGGGTTCGTGGTGGAGCTTGACGATGAGGCGCGCATGATCGGCCGGCGGGTGCGACAGATCCGCAACAGCCGGGGCAAGTCGCTGCGGGTGGTCGCTGGCCTGGCGGGGATGAGTAAGTCGAAGCTGTCGCTGATCGAGCGGGGCGAAGTCGCGCTCGACAGCCGCTCGGACATCATTGCCCTGGCTGAGGCGCTGCGGGTTGCACCGAGCGAGCTGACCAGAATGGAGGTACCCGCGCCCGGTAACGGGCACCATGACGCCACCATCGAGGCGGTGCGTCGGGCGCTGACCGCGCTCGACCACGGGCGGGCGGGCGGAGAGGTGCTCCCGGTCGAGGTCCTGCGCGACAGGGTGACCCAGGTTCAGGACCTGCGCCGACGCTGCCGGTTCGCCGACGCCGCCACCGAACTGCCCGGCCTGATTCGTGACCTGCACACCACCCTCGCCCTCGGCCGTGATGCCGCGGAGTTGCTCCCGCTGGCCGTCTATCTGCATGTGCAAGTCACTGGCGTGTGGCTCGTAGACGCCGGTGCCCCCGTCGATCTGCAACGGGAAGTCAACTCGCTGGCCCGGCGGCTGGCCCGAGAGCACGGCGCGGACGTCACGCTCGGAGTGGCCGCGTTGCCCACGGGCGTGCTGATTTCTCAGGGCCAGTTTGACCTGGTTCAAGCCCAGCTCGACGCCGTCCCGCACCTCGCTGCGACGCCGGAGACCGCTGGCGTGATCGGCGGACTCATGCTCCGGCACGCGAGGGTCGCCGCGTTGGACAACCGGGCCGCTGATGCGGTGGCCGCCCTGGAGACGGCTGCGGAGCTGGCCGCGAGGTTCGGCGAAACCGGCGAGCACGATCCTCTGGGGTTCGCGTTCGGCCCGACAGACGTCGGGATCTATCGAATGGCCGTTGCCCTGGAGACGGGCGAGGCGGACCGGACGGTGAGTATCGCGCAGGAGCTGCACCCTCAGCGTCACCCCTTCGTGACCAGGCAGGCGGTGTATTGGGAGTACTACGGCCGGGCGTTGGCGCGGCTCAAGGGACGCCAGAATGACGCTGTGCGAGCATTGTGGACTGCCGAAAAACTCTTCCCCGTGTATGTGCAACGAAACCCGTTTGTCCGCGACGTGCTCGGTGAGCTGCTAACCAGGCCCTGCCATGACGCCGTCGGCCGGGAATTGCGAGCGATGGCCTACCGCGCTGGCCTGCCGGTATAGCCCATCCGAGGGACCCTCCCCACTGAGCTTCCCCCCGCGTTCCCCGTCCGATGGTGCCCTTGACGATCGTGCTGGACCACCGTCACCGAGTCGCCGCCGTCTTCCTGCGCGCCCTGCGCGCGCAGGAGCTCCAACCCGTGGTACAGCGCATCGCCGCGGAGCCCTAACCTCCGGCCCGCGTCGCGGTTAGTATTTGCGGATGGCGCCGCAGCTGCCGGAGGGGGTGCGGCTGCTACGCACCTTGACCGGTCATAACGGCATAATCGGGCGCATCGGCTGGTCGCCGGACGGACGCCTGCTCGCGACACCATCGACGGATGGCACGGTCCGCATCTGGAACGCCAATTCCGGCGTATGCCTGCGAACCGTCCGTGCCCCGGGTGAGCCCATGTTCGCCGCAGCTTTTGATTCGGATGGACGTATCCTCGTCACCGGGGGCCGCGGTGGCACAAGACTGTGGGACGTGGACAGCGGAAAGTTGCAAAACCGGCTCGCCCGTGATTCATGCGAAGACGTCGCAGTCAGCCCGCACAGCCGCATAGTGGCGAGCGCGAACGACTCGGGCGTCGTCACGCTGTGGGAACTGTCCACCGGCTCCATGCTGCGCCGGATCGTTACCGGAGACAACAACTTTCTTCTCAGCGTGGTCTTCGACAGTGATGGCGCCATGCTCGCGACGGGAACGGGAGACGACACCGAAGGGACAATCATTTTGTGGGCGATCCCGAGCGGACAGTTCCTCCGCGCCTTCGACGGGCACTCGGATGCGGTCACGTCTGTCGCCTTCCATCCGGAAAGCGGGATTCTGGCCAGCGCGAGCCACGATCGCACAATCAGATTATGGGACGTGGTCACGGGTGGCACCGTGTCGATCCTTGAGGGCCACATCCACAGCGTGCAGGACCTTTCGTTTTCCGCCGATGGTCGGATGCTCGCGTCGCATAGTCTTGATAGCACCGTGCGTCTCTGGGAGACCGAGACTGGACGCTGCATGGCAATTCTGCCTGTGTTCATTTCCATTGATTATATGGTGCCACACGTCGCGTTCCACCCACATTCTTCGATCTTGGCGGCGGTCGGGTGGGGCACCTCTCAGTCCTCGACCGAAGATGATTGCGTCGTGCACCTGTGGGAGTTCGATGTCGATCTCCTGCTCGCGCATCCCGCGACGCCCAGTGTCAGCTACACGACAGCGAAGATCGTGCTTGTCGGTGAGTCGGGGGTGGGCAAGACCGGGCTGGGGTGGCGGCTGGCGCACGGCGAGTTCGTGGAGCACGCCTCCACGCACGGCCAGCAGTTTTGGCTGCTCAACGAGCTCGGCGGTACCGGCCCAGACGGAACCAAGCGCGAGGCCATCCTGTGGGATCTCGCCGGGCAGCCCGACTACCGGCTGATCCACGCGCTGTACCTGGATGACGCCGACCTGGCCCTCGTGCTGTTCGACCCGACGCACGGGGAGGACCCGCTGCGCGGCGTCGAGTACTGGCTGCACCAGCTCGGGCGGCAGCACCCGATCATCCTCGTCGCGGCCCGCAGCGATCGCGGTGCGCCGCGGCTGAGCACTGAGGAGATCGAGGCGTTCTGCGCTGAGCGCGGCATTGTGGGGTATGTGGCCACCAGCGCGCTGCGCGGCGATGGTCTGGACGAGCTGGTCGGGCGGATGCGCGCGGCGATCCGCTGGGACAAACGGCCGACGACGGTCACCACGCAGACCTTCAAGCGCATCAAGAACTGTCTGTGGGAACTCAAGGAAGCGCCCAGTCCCGAGAAGGCAATTCTCAGCCTTGCCGAACTCCGGGCGCGCCTGGAGCACGAATATCCCACTACCGAGTTTACCGACGATGAGCTGCTGATGGCGGTGCGGCATTTGTCGAACCGCGGTTACCTCGCGCAGCTGCGCACCTCGCGCGGCGAGCTGCGGATCCTGCTCGCGCCGGTGCTGCTGAACAATCTCGCCGCGTCGATGGTTCTGGAGACGCGGCGCAATCCCAAAGGCCTGGGCTCGCTGGCGGAGCAGCAGGTGCTCACCGGTGGGTATCACTTCCCGGAGCTTGCGCAGCTCTCGACCGAAGAACGGGAGATCCTGCTCGACTCGGCCATCGTCATGTTCCTGGCGCATTCCATCTGCTTCCGCGAGACCGATCCGCTCACCGATCACTCCTATCTGGTGTTCCCCGAGCTCATCAACCTCAAGAAACCGATGGTCGCCGATGAGCAACCCCTCGAGGAAGGTGCCGCGTACACGGTGAGCGGTGCGGTGGAAAACGTCTACGCCTCGCTGGTGGTGCTGCTGGGATACACCAGGACGTTCACCCGAACCAACCAGTGGCGCGACCACGCCCGTTACGTCGTGGGCGATGGCCTGGTGTGCGGTCTGCGCCAAGAAGCCGAACGCGAGGGTGAGCTGGATTTCGTGCTCTACTTCGGCGCCACTGTGGGGACGCCGATCCGGACGCTGTTCCAGAGCCTGTTCGAAACCTTTCTGGCCCGCCGCCAGCTGACCGTCCGTCGCTACGAGGCGGTGTGGTGCGCCAATGGTCACCAGCTCCACCGAGCCGTCGTGCGGGAGCGACTCGGCCGAGGCGCCAACTACGCGTTCTGCCCGGAATGCGGGCAGCAGGTCGCGTTGCCCGCGGCTGATACCCCGATCGAACTCACCCGCGCGCAGGCCGCCGACCGCGACACCCAGTGCCAGGCGGCCAACCGACGGTCGCGGTTTGAGCAGGCGCTGTTCCGGCTCACGACCTACGTCATGCAGGAAGGGATTGCGGCGCCGGACTGCTTCATCAGCTACTCCTGGGGCGAGGAACGCCACGAGCGCTGGGTGGAGCACGAACTCGCCACTGATCTGTGCAACGCGGGGATTACCGTGGTGCTCGACCGGTGGGAAAACGCGCGCATCGGCGCGAGCGTGCCCCGGTTCGTCGAGCGCATCGCCAGCGCCCAGAGGGTCATCGTGGTAGGCACACCGCGCTACCGCACCAAGTACGACAACCATGAACCCATGGGCGCCTTCGTCGTGGCTGCGGAGGGTGACCTCATCGGGCAGCGAATGATCGGCTCCGAGGCTGATAAGGAAAGTGTCCTGCCGGTCCTCCTGGACGGGACCTCCGAGTCCGCGTTCCCCCCACTGCTGCAAGGCCGGGTCTATGCCGACTTCCGGTCGGCGGAACAATACCTGTCGACGGTCTTCGACCTGATCGCGAGCCTCTACCAGCTCTCATCCGACGAACGGGTCCGCGCGCTGCGGCTCGAGCTCATCGACGAACGCCTCTAGAACGCGCCCATCTCAAGGCAGAAGCTCCACCCCGTGGGGCAGCCCATCGCCACGAAGCCCTGACCGTACCCCAGCCGTCGTTTGCGATCAACCTCAGGTGCGCCGAGTTCGACGAGAGGGCTGCTCGGCCGTGGCCAGGTAGCTCTGTGGTCGAACTCGGCGCGTGTAGGGCCGGTTCTGGGTCGGCTGCGTAGGGGAAAGCTGGGGGAGTGGCGCGGGTGTCGCTTGCTGCTGAGCGCGCCGTTCAGACGTAAGACACCGGTGACCTATCGCGAGCGGGGTTTGGCTCGGTTGCATGGGGTAGGGCCTGGCTGTGGATGTAATGCCAGTTGTGGATAACTCGGGGGTCTGGGGGCTTAGTGAGTGGCTGTGCAGTCGAGCTGGGGCCAGGCTGGCAGGCATGGGGGAGTGGGACGCACCATTGCGGGGGTCGCTGGCCGTGTCCGCTGGGCTGGTGACCAAGGGGCAGCTGCGCGGTCCCGGGTTTCGCAGGTTGTTTTCGGACATTTACCTGCCGGCGCATCTTGTCCCGACGCTGGCCGTACGATCGCGAGGCGCGTACCTGCTGGTCGCTGGACGTGGTGCGGTGGCCGGTTATTCCGCCGCGGAGCTGCTCGGTGCCCGGATCGCGCCTCGCGACGCGGACGCCGAGGTGGTGGCGGACCGTGACGTGCGTGAGTGCCGGGGGCTGCGGGTGCACCGGGAGCGGCTGGCCGAGGACGAGGTTGAGACGGCGGCTGGGCTGGTGGTCACCTCCGCCCTTCGCACCGCATACGACCTGGCCCGCTGGTCAAGCCTGGTGGAGGGTGTCGTCGCGGCCGACGCGCTGGGCCGGATTGGGCGGTTTGGTCCATCCGCGCTGATCGGGTTGGCCGCTCGCTATCCCGGGGCGCGGTGGTGCAGGCGGATTCCGCTGGTCGTCGAGCTAATGGATCCGCGCGCGGAGTCCGCGATGGAGACCCGGTGCCGGTTATCTCTCGTCCTGCGCGGGCTGCCGCGCCCGGAGCTGCAGTACCGGGTGTGCGATGAACTCGGGGACCACGTGGCCTGGTTGGACATGGCTTACCCGAGCGCCCGAGCTGGCGTGGAGTTCGACGGGGAACACCACCAGAACACGCCAACGTTCCGGGCTGACCTGGCCAGGCACAACCGGCTTGCCGCGCTGGGTTGGACTGTGCTGCGCGCCAGTGCCGCCGACGTGCTGCGCGACCCCGACCGATTCGCTACCCAGGTCCGCGCCATACTCCGCCGGCACCCCGCTTGACCGCTCCATCTACGCCGAGTTCGACTACAGAGCTGCCTGGCCACGGCCAGGCAGCTCTGTAGTCGAACTCGGCGCGCTGGGAGCACCCAGAGTTGGTAGCCGTTGGGAGCGCTCGGGCACGGGGTTGGTGGTCCTTGGAGGGCTACCGCGACTTAGGCTGGGCGCGTGGGGCTCACTGAACTTGCCGTCTCCGGGCCGCTGCTGCTGGCGGCCGGGGTGGCGGTGGTGGCGGGCGCGGTGAGTTTCGCCTCGCCGTGCGTGGTTCCGCTGGTGCCGGGGTATCTCGCCTATCTTACCGGGCTGGTCGGCGCTGAGGGCGCCGACCAGAACCGGAGCCGGGGCCGGATGCTGGGTGCGGTGGCGCTGTTCGTGCTCGGTTTCTCGGTGGTGTTCACCGCCAGCGTGGTGACCGTGCTCGGCGTCGCGGACCGGCTCGTGCTCAACGAGGTCGTTCTGCAACGCGTGGGCGGGGTGGTCATCGTCGCGATGGGGTTGGTCTTCATCGGGCTGGTGCCGGCGTTGCAGCGCGACCTGCGAATTCATCCCCGACCCGGGCTGCACCACAAAGCCGGCCTCCAGGCCCGCCACCTGCTGGGCGCCCCACTGCTGGGCGCGGTGTTCGGGCTCGGCTGGACGCCGTGCCTGGGGCCCACCCTCGCCGGGGTGATCGCGTTGGCCGTCGGCACTCCCGGTGCCCTGCTGGCTCGCGGAGTGCTGCTGTCCCTCGCCTACTGCCTCGGGCTGGGCGTGCCCTTTCTGCTCCTCGCGGTGGGCGCCCGGCGCGCGGTGTGGGCGGTGGGCTGGCTGCGCCAGCACGTCCGCGGGGTGCAGCTGGCCGGTGGGGTCTTGCTCATCGTGGTCGGCGTGGCGCTGGTGACCGGGCTGTGGGCGGAGCTCATCGCGCTCCTGCGCAGGCCGGTCGCCGGCTTCGAGACACCGATGTAGTAGATGACACCGATATAGATGACTCGGACGTACCCCCTCACCGCCGTGGTGCGGAACACCTGGCGCGGGTTGACCAGCATGCGCACCGCCCTGGTGCTGTTGTTCCTGCTGGCGCTGGCCGCGCTGCCGGGAGCCCTGCTGCCGCAGTACTCGCTGAACCCCCAGCGGGTCCGGAGCTATCAGGCGCAACATCCCCACCTGGCCCCGGTGCTGGACCGGCTGGGCTTCTTCGAGGTGTTCGCCAGCCCCTGGTTCGCGGCGATCTACCTGCTGCTGTTTGTGTCCCTGGTGGGCTGCGTGGCACCGCGCAGTGTCGAGTACGCCCGGCAGCTGCGTCGGGCCCCGGTGGCCACCCCCCGGAACCTGAGCCGGCTGCCGCACCACGCTCGGGGCGCCTCCGATGCCGCCCCCGAGGAGGTCCTCGCCGCCGCCCGGCGAGAGTTGCGTGGCTGGCGGATCGCCGAACGGGACGAGCCCGGCGGCACCCGCATGCTGTCGGCCGAGCGGGGCTACCTGCGCGAGGCCGGCAACCTCGTCTTCCACCTCGCGCTGCTCGGGCTGCTGGTGTCGTTCGCTTTCGGTGCGTTGCTCGGCTATCAGGGCCAGGTGATCGTGCTGGCCAACGGCTCGCAGTTCTGCAACTCCGGCTCGTTGGCCTACGACTCGTTCACCCCCGGCCGCTGGGTCGACGGCACCGCGTTGCAACCGTTCTGCGTGCAAGTCAACGCCTTCACGCCGACGTATCTGCCCACCGGACAGCCGCGCCAGTTCCACGCCAGCATCTTGTATCAGGGTCCGGGTGATCTGACCACCAGCGCCTGGCATCCCTACCAGCTTCAGGTCAACGCTCCGCTGCGGATCGGCAGCACCCGGGTTTATTTGATCGGGCATGGTTACGCGCCGCGGTTCACCGTCACCTTCCCCGACGGGCAGCAGCGCACCGGGGTGGTGCAGTGGCCGCCGGTGGACCCAACCACCCTGTTGTCGGAGGGCACGACCAAGTTCGACCCACCCGGGGTGACCGACGACGCCCTCCGCCGTACTCGCCAGCTCGCGATCAGCGGTCTGTTCGCGCCGACCGCGGCGGTGCAGGGTTCGCTGCTGTCCTCCGCCTTCCCGGACCTGCTCGACCCGGCCGTCGCCCTCGAGGTGTTCCAGGGTGATCTGGGTAACAACTCCGGCCGCGGCCAGTCCATCTTCTCGATCGATGAGTCCATGGTGGCCTCGGGACGGCTCAAGCAGGTGGCGCGGCAGAATTTGCGCCCCGGTGAGCAGCTCACCCTCCCCGATCGCACGGTGGTGCGCTTCGATGGGGTAAGTCGGTTCGTCTCGCTGCAGGTCTCCGACGACCCGGCGCAGCGCTGGGTGCTCGGCTTCGCGGTGCTGGTGTTCGGCGGCCTTGGGGTGTCCTTGGCGGTCAAGCGCCGCCGGTTCTGGGTGCGCGTCACTCCGGCCGGACTGGCCGGTACCGTGGTCGAGCTAGGGGGGCTGGCTCGCACGGAGGCCGCAGGCTACGGCGAGGAGTTCGACCGGCTCGCCGCGCAGCTGCTCCCGCTGCCGCGGGCAGCGGTGTCTACCGGGGTGTCGACGGCGAAGGAGGGGAGGGTGACGTGACGGCGATCAGTCCGGTCCTGGCGTCCTATAGCGACCTCGCCTATGGCACCACGCTGGTGCTCTATCTGTTCGCGATGGTGCTGCATGCCGCGGAGTACGCGGCCAGTCGGGTTCCGGTGCCGGCCGCGGCGGAACGGATACCTGCCGAGGGCGACGGGCGCCTCGCGACTCTCGTGCCCGCCGGCAGCCTCTCCGACAGCGCGCCCCGCCGAGGCCGCGCCGAGCGGATCGGCCGCTCCGCGGTGGCGCTTACCGGGCTGGCCGCGCTGGTACACGCCAGCTCCCTGGCGCTGCGGGGAGCCGCGATCGGCCGGGTGCCGTGGGCCAACATGTACGAGTTCACCTCGACGATCTGCTTCGTCGCGGTCGTCGGCTGGCTGGTGGTGCTGTACCGGCGCAACGGTGCTGCGGCGGCGTTACCGCGGCTGGGCGCCTTCGTGCTGCTGCCCGTCGTGGTGCTGATGTTCCTGGGCGGCACGGTGCTCTACGCGCAGGCCGCGCCGCTGATCCCGGCGCTGAACTCGTACTGGATCATGATCCATGTCTGCGCAGCGGCCACTGCGTCGGGCATCCTGCTGGTCTCGGGGGTGGCCAGTGCGCTGTATCTCCTCGGTGCCCAGGGCCGCTGGCGGATCGCCACCTGGCTGCCCGCGAGCGCCACCCTGGACCGGCTGGCGTACCGCACCGCGGTGTTCGCCCTGCCGATCTGGACTTTTGCGATCATCACCGGCGCCATCTGGGCCGAGGCTGCCTGGGGCCGCTATTGGGGGTGGGACCCGAAGGAGACCTGCGCGCTGGTCGCCTGGGTGGTCTACGCGGGGTACTTACACGCTAGGGCGACGGCCGGATGGCGCGGTTGTCCGGCGGCGTGGATCAACGTGGTCGGATTCGGAGTGATGTTGTTCAACCTGTTCTTCGTCAACATCGTCATCGCTGGTTTGCACTCCTACGCCGGGATCTGACAGGAGCGTTGGTGGACTCTTCGCACGACCTATCGTCCGCGCAGTTACTCCGGCAGGCTCGCAGTTCCCCGCCCTCTGGCTGGCGCCGAGCGCTGTTCGTCGCCTCGGGGGGTGCTCTCAACCTCGGCGAGAGCGCTGCGCAGCTGCACCGCCGGGAGCTGATCTCTCGGGTCAACCAGCCACTGAACGGTTGCTACAAGATTGCGATGCTGAGCCTCAAAGGCGGGGTGGGCAAGACCACCATCACGGCCACGCTGGGCTCGACGCTGGCCTCGCTACGCGGTGACCGGGTGATCGGGGTGGACGCCAATCCCGACCGGGGCACGCTGTCCCAGAAGATTCCGCTGGAGACCAGCGCCACGGTGCGCCACCTGCTCCGTGACGCCGACCGGATCCGTCGCTACTCCGACATCCGCTCCTACACCTCACAAGGCCCCAGCCGGCTGGAGATCCTCGCCAGCGAGCAGGATCCGGCGGTCTCCGAGGCCTTCAGCGAGGCGGACTACCGGCGCACGGTGAACCTGCTCGAACATTTCTACAACATCGTGCTCACCGACTGCGGGACCGGGCTGATGCACTCGGCGATGAAGGGCGTGCTGGATCTGGCGCACTCCCTGGTCATCGTCTCCTCCAGCTCGATCGACGGCGCGCGCTCAGCCTCGGCCACCCTGGACTGGCTCGACGCCCATGGCTACCGTGAGCTGGTCGGCCGCTCGGTCGCCGTGATTAACTCGGTACGCCCGACTGCGGGCAAGGTGGACTTAGAGCGGGTCGCCGCGCACTTTGCCGCTCGCTGCCGATCGGTCTGTCGGATCCCCTTCGATGCGCACCTCGAAGAGGGCGGTGAGATCGAGCTTGACCGTCTCGGTCAGGGCACGCGGCTGGCCGCCCTGGAACTGGCCGCGACCCTCGCCGACGACTTTCCGCACGCGCTGCCCTGGGCGCACCGCTAGCGATGCGCCTCACGCCTCGTCGCCAGGCTGTTGCAGCTTACGGTTCAAGCTGCGCAGGAACTCCGGATCGTCATCCGGTGCCAGCACTGAGCGCGCAGTTGGAGACTGCGGGCGCAACGCCTTCCACAGCAGGGCGGTGACTCCAGCTAACCCGATCACCGCCAGCACGTACTGCACGGTCGCCACCTCCTACCCGTCGCCACCGAGCGTCGTGAGTGCCCGACGAAGCCGGCGAGCCAGCGTCCCTCGGATCTTACCGAGAGGTTATCCGGCGGTCTTGCGGGCGGTGCGCTCCGCTGAGCGATCGAAGGGCGCCGGGGTGGTGAGCGAGGCAAGCAGAGCACGGACCTCGGTCTCACGGAACCGCCGGTGCCCCCCCGGAGTCCTGATGGATCCGATCCGCCCTGCGGACGCCCACCGAGTGACCGTTTTGGGATCCACTCGGAACAGTGCGGCTACCTCCCCTGGGGTGAGCAGGCGTTCAGTGTGCTGTAGCTGGGACATCGCGGGCCTCCCCAAGCTCGTCGACCTCACAGTCGGGACCTACCGGAGTATCGTGACACCTTGCGCGGCAGGTACTCGAACGGTTCTGTCGAGGTAAAGCGCCGGTAATGGGATGAATCGCCCCAACCGGTGTCTCAGGTCGACTGTAGGGCCCCGTCAGCACGGCACCCACCCCGGGTTGGTTGAAGTGGCCACCACAGCGGTGGCCCCCGACCGTGGAGATCGGTCGGGGGCCACCGCTGTGGTGGGTAGGGACGTCACCGGAAGACGTCTTTGACCTTCTCACCGGCTTGCTTGAGGTTGCCCTTGATCTCGTCGGCCTCGCCCTCAGCCTGGAGTTCTTCGTCACCGGTGGCCCGGCCCACGGCCTGCTTGCCCTTGCCCTTGAGCTCGTCAGCCTTGTTCTGGGCTTTATCGGCAGCACCCATCGTTATTCTCCTTCAGTAGTGTTCAGCGTCTCGCCAGGCGGCGAGACGCCCTTACTGAGATCATCACGCCGACAGCAGCCGGTGGAAGAATTCGCGGTAACGCTGGAAGCTCACCCGCAAATCCTCGGTTGATGTCGGCTCGCTGATCTGGCCTCGGGTGACGTTCTCCTGGATCTCTCGCAGGGTCCGCTCGACGAGCACGCTGGCCTCCTGAACCGCCTGCCGCGGGTCGTCGACGAACGTGCCCTGCACCTGTTGCCACTGAGCGCGCAACCCGGCCGGGTCGTTGAGGAGCCCCACGCGCTCCGCGCTGCTATCAGCAGCGGCCTCATCACGTGCGCGGCCCTGCACCTGCCCAGACTCAGCCTCCGGGGATGGGGGCGTTGCCGGCTCGTATCCGGCGCTGGGGGACTCGGCCATGACGTCGTGGGACTGGGCCGTGACGTCCTGGGGTTGGGCCGTGACGTCCTGGGGTTGGGCCGTTGCCGGGGTAGTGGGGCGGTCGGGGGCGTTTTGGTCCTGCTTGTCCAGCATGCGGCTGATCTCACTATCCACGAAACGGCGTACCCGCCCGCCTAGGCCTTCTTGTCGTTCGGACTCCCCGTAGTACTGCTCCCGGGTGTTCATCTTGTAGCCTCCGTCGGTGATATCTTGATGTTTCTCAGGCAGCGGTCGCTTGACCGCGGTCACCTGCGGACGAGCTCGTCGAACAGGGCGCGGTAGTGCACGAACGCCTGCCGCAGCTCCTCGGTGTTCACCGCACCCGGGCGGCCGTGATGGTCTCGTCGGGCGGCGTGCGCGGCGCGGTAATGCTCGACGATCTCCGGGTGGTCGGTGGCCACGAGTTCGGCCCGTTCATCGAAGTCCGCCACGGGGTAGCCGCGGTCTCGCATCACGTCGGTGATCAGCCGGTCTGCGTCATCCAGCGCGTGTCCGGGCCGGTCGACGAACTCGGTCTGCACCGCTTCCCAGCGTCGCGTGTAGCGGTCGCGGGCCGTCGGCTCCAGCTGGCGGATGTTCAACTGATCGCGCCGGTTAGCGACGTCGCGCAGGTGGCGAGCCGCGTCGCGCTCACTGCCATGCGCAGCGACCTGGCGTTCGTACTCGGGCCCGAACCGTTCTTGCAAGTTGGCCCGGCTACGCCAGCGGGCCGCGGCGATGGCCAATATGATGATCACCGCTGCGGCGATCCCTACAATGATCCACGATACTGTGTCCATCACGGCCTCCACGAATGAGTTGCTGCTTAAGGGCTACCCGTTGATGCACAGCGCTACACCTGCCTTACCCATTTGTCCCATCTCCTGCCAAACTGGGGCACGGTGCTCACCCGCCAGGGCCTGAGCCGACACCTGGGCGGGGCCTGATCCGGCGGGGTTAAGCTCTAGGGTTGTGGTGGCACCGCGGCACCCACCGAGGCCTGCTGTGCTGGCCCGCGACCTGGCGCGCTACAGCGCGGCCCGGCTGGCGCTGGTGGCCCTGCCGGCGGTGCTCCTGCTGCTGGCTGGCGTCCCGCTGCTGGTGGCGGTGCTGCTCGCGGTGGTGGTGGCGCTGCCGGTGTCGATGGTCCTGCTGGGCTCGCTGCAGCAGCGGGTCAACGCTGACCTGGCAGTGTGGGCGCAGCGCCGCCGGGCGGAGCGGGATCAGCTCCGCCGCCAGCTTCGTGGTGACGATCCCGACTGAGTCGGTGCTGGGTCGGTGCTGGGCTTACCAGGTGAGCCCAGCGGCGGTGGCGGCCGCCCACACCAGCAGCGCCAGCGCGGTGTCCCGCAGCACCGGAAGGAGCTCCGGCCCCCGTGCCCCGCCCCAGACCCGGCGCAGCGCGGGCAGGGCGTACACCAGGGCGAGCAGGCCGGCCAGGGTGGCCCACCGGGTGGCCACCAAGGCGAGGGTCACCGCGAAGGGCACGGCCACCAGCGCGGTGTAGAGCCTGCGGGTCCGCTGCTCGCCCAGGCGCACGGCCAGCGTGCGCTTGGCGACCGCGACGTCGGTGGGGATGTCGCGCAGGTTGTTGGCCACTAGCACCGCGGTGGACATCGCTCCGACCGCCACGGCCGCGAGGCAGCCGGTGCGGGTGATCCGCCCGCTGAGGATGTACTGGGTGCCGAGCACCGCGGCCAGGCCGAAGAAGACGAACACGGCCAGCTCGCCCAGCCCGGCGTACCCGTACGGGCGTGACCCCCCCGTGTAGCACCACGCCCCGGCGAGGCACGCCGTGCCCAGCGCCAACAACCACCATTGTCCGGCCAGCGCGACCAGCGTGAGCCCGGCCGCTGCGGCAAGGGCGAAGCTGGCCAGCGCGGCGGCGCGCACCGCGCCGGGTGCCGCGGTGCCGGAGCCGACCAGCCGCATCGGACCCACCCGGATGGTGTCGGTGCCGCGGATGCCATCGGAGTAGTCGTTGGCGTAGTTGACGCCGATCACCAGCGCCAGGGTCACGACCAACACCAGCACCACCCGCGCCCAGGACGGAAGCGCCCCGTCCGCGGCGCCGGGTGCGGCCGCAGCCCCCCAGCCCGCGAGCACTGGGGCGATCGCGGTGGGCAAGGTGCGCGGCCGCGCCCCGGCCACCCACTGCGCCAGGCTCGCCACGGGCCAACCCTACGGGCTCACGCAGCGCGGGCCCAGCTCGTGGTGGGGTTCGGGGAGGCTCACCTGCGCGGCGGAGATGAACTGCTTCGGGCCGATCCGCAGCCACCGGTCGGTGTCGCCCAGGGCGCCGGTGACGAGCTGGCCGATCGCGGTGCACTCCACGCTCAGCGTGGCGCGTTGCGCGGCGACACCCACCGCCGGGTACTGCTCGCCAGGGCCGCTGTGCACGGCCAGCAACGGGATCCGCACGATAACCGGTGGCGCGCCGTCAGTCCACAGGTAGGTGACGGTGACCCAGCTGTTGTCGCGTAGCCCCAGGCCGTCCCAGAAGGTGCCATCCGCCAGGTCAATCCCGGCCGGATTGCGCACTTCCCGGTCGAACTGGTCCACGCCCTCGTGGTAGTCGTCGTCGTAGGCAGCTTGGGCCTGGGGGTGGCCCTGCGGAAGGTCAGACCAGGACTCGCGGACGTCGAAGGGGTTCCAGTAGTCGTCGGTAGTGTTCCACGGGCCGACGTCCCACACCGGCGCCCATTCGCATCGGCCAGTGCTCGCGCAGACCTGCACTGTGTAGTCACCCGAGTCGCGGGGGGCCAGCGCCCGGCGGGAGGGCAGCGCGACGAAGTGGTCTTGCTCCTGGATGATGTGACCGTTGGCTGTTCTGGCTCCCACGAGGCCTTCGCGGGTGGCGAACACCCGGTAGCTGTGCGACCTGCGCGGACGTGCGGTGAGCAGTGCGAGACCGGGACGGGCGGTCAGCCGCACTGATCGCACCAGGGGACTGGCCCCACCCCGGCCAGCGCGCAGCACGATCCGGGCCTGCACGCCGGTCACCGCGGCGCGCAGCAGCGCGGGCGCCCGCGGGCCGACACTCACCCACTCGGTCCACGACCCATCGCCCCGAACGCCACGGACGTCGACGGTGACGGCCGAGCCGGCTGGTTGATCCGCCGCGAGCTCCGCTGCGACCTGGTTACCCAGCGCCGCGAGGGGGTGCACCGTGGTGAGCAGCATGCCTTCCGGCCAACCCGACTTGAGGCTCGCCGGCCCGGTGGAGCCGGCGTCCAAGCGCAGCCCCTCGGCGTCTCGCCGCACGTTCGTGTCATCCCGGCCGGGGACCAGGCGGGCGAACCAGGTAGTGACCCCGGGGCGAGCCCTGTCTTGGGTACGGGCGTTGTCGTGCGCCCAGGCTGGACGGTCTGCGCCGGCGAGCATGGCGAGCAGCGCGCCGACGAGTAGGGTGGCACGCCGGGCGGTGCGGCGAATCTGGTGGTCGCGACGAGCCGGCGGCGCCACAGATACTCCTGACTGTCGTGGCAGATGTTTTGGATGTGACTGGCGGGGTAGTAGGTATCCACAGAACCCGCGATGGACGTCGTCGTCTAGACCCAGAGTGGGTGAACGTGTAGCGAGCGTGCCGGTTAGCGAGTCCGCGCGGCGAGCATGGCCTGGATGGCCCGGCGGTCGGGTTTGCCGATGCCGCGCAGCGGCAGCGCGTCGAACAGGATGATCTCCTTGGGAACCTGCGCGCCGGTGAGCAGGCGGTGGGCGGCGGCCCGCAGCGCTCCGGGGTCTGGAGGCCGTCCGGGATCACTGGGGATCACCACGGCGGTGACCCGCTGCCCCCAGTCCGGGTCGGGCAGGCCCACCACGCAGGCTGCGGCCACCCCAGGCAGGCCCAGCAAGACGGCCTCCACCTCGGCGGGGGCCACGTTGAGCCCACCAGTGACGATCATGTCGTCTGCTCGCCCGAGCACGTGCAGCCGGCCGTGCCCATCGAGCCGTCCCAGATCGCAGGTCCGGAACCAGCCATCGCGAAACGCCATGGCGGTCTCCTGGGGCGCCTCGAGGTAGCCGGTGGCCAGCATCGGGCCGGCCAGCTCGACGCTCCCAGTCTCGGCACTGGTGCCGTTCACCCTGGTGCCGTTCACCCGAACCTGGACCCCCTCCAGCGGCCACCCGTCGTAGACGCAGCCGCCTGCGGTTTCGGTCATGCCGTAGCTGCTCACCACAGCCACGCCCGCCTCCCGGGCCCGCCGGAGCAGCTCTTCGGGCGCGGCGGCCCCACCCAGCAACACCGCGTCGAATCCGGTGAGGGGGTGCGGATCGGTGTCTAGCAGCCGAGCGAGCTGGGTGGGCACCAGTGCCGTGTAGCACCGCCGGGGCCCGCTAGCTGGACCCTTCGTGGTCAGCCGCTGGGCGGCGGCACCGAAGGCGGCCGGGTCGAACCTGCCGCGCAGGTCAACCAGCTCGGGCCGGGTGCCCGCCAGCGCGGCGCGAACCAGCACCTGCACCCCGGCGACGTGCTGCGCGGGCAGCGCCAGCAGCCACCGGCCGGACCCCCCGAGCCGCGCGTGGGTGGCCACGGCGGCGGCGCTCAGCGCGGCGGCACTCAGCTGCACCCACTTGGGCTGCCCGGTGGAGCCGGAGGTGCCCAGCACGATCTGGCCGGGACCCGGGTCCCGGGGCGGGATCGGCTGGCCGGGCCCCAGCGGGGCCACCGCCTCGCCTCCGGCCAGCATGGCGTGCAGTGCGGCATCCAGCTCCCAGACCGCCGCCACGGACCCATCCAGGCGGATCACCCGCACCGCGCGCCCGCCCTCGCTGCGCCGAGTTCGACCTGAGCGTCGTGGGGCCGGCCGCAGACAGCTCTGCTGTCGAACTCGGAACGTCTAGCGCGCATTCAGCCCTCTGCCCTCCCCACACAGTGGCTAGCCGATCAGCACCGTACCCGGTGCGCCCCGCGCTCGGTGCACGAGACGGCGGCGCGACTTGACGTTATCCCCACAACGCTCGACGCTGGCGTCCTGCGGTCCACGACCGGCTGGCAAGATCCTGACCATCCACCTTGTGTAACTCTGCGTGATGGGCAGAATACGTTCTGTGCATATCCGACAGCGCGGGGATCATGTTGTGGAGTCTCGCCGCGGCTGCTGGCTGGTGTCGTCGGCAAACCCGAGGAGAGACCAGCATGAGTGACCGTGGCGAGACCGAGGCGTACTTGGCCGCCGAGTTGGACAGTCTCCGACAGGCGCTCGCGGCCGGGGACCAGCCCGCAGTGATGCAGCGTATCGAACACGTGCGCGCCGAGGCTGGGCCGGAGACCGCCGCTGTGCTGGAACGAGCGCTCAAGGAGGGAGCCCTCAGCCCGCCGCCGGCCCAGCCAGTGTCCCCACCCACAACACCACTGGGCCCCGTTCGGGAGCTGCCCCCGCCGTCGCGAACGAAACTCCTCATCGTGTTCTCGACGCTGACAGTGGCCCTGCTGCTGGTCGTGGCGGTGCTGGTGACCGTGATAATCCTGCGCCCACCAACCACCACGGCATCTCCGCCACCGCAGTCACCCAGCGGCACGGCCGGAGCCACCACCCCGCCGCCCACCACCACGGCGACGAGTACCACAAACGTCTCGCCGCCCGTGCCACCATCAGAGCAAGCGTGGACGGCAGTGTGGCCGGAGACCAAACAGATCACCATTCCAGGTGACAGCACCTTGAATGGCTACTCGGTTGACCTCGAAATACCCCAGGTTGAGGAGGGTATACTTGGGGATCTCCATTATTATGACGGCGAACTCGAGAAAGAAACGGTGCGTCTGATGGGCACCGGCACGGCAACATTGCCCGCTCCGAACGATTGCTCATCGGCAGCGAGGACCTCACCAGCTGGCCACAAGTTCGCTGCGGTGGACATGATTCCCGGCAAGACCGCCTGGTGCATTGTCACCAGAAAAGGACGCCTCGTGTGGCTGCATCTGCTCTCTGGCGGAGGAAGCCCGGGAGCTTACACGCTCAGGTGCGCAAACATTCAGCCTGCGTACGCGAATGTTCGGTGTGGTGGCATTGAGGCTTATGCAAAACTCGGAGACGAGCTCTGTGATCATGTCGCTGACCTGCGGGGACGCCAATTTTTGATCATGTTCTCAAGGGGTTTTGCATAAG
>JAFAPC010000154.1 GCA_019247305.1 Pseudonocardiales bacterium | reverse complement strand
GTCGTGAGAGAGTGGTTTCGTCACCTCCTTTCTATCGGTCGGAGAAGCCGTTGCCTGTTATTTCATGCGGCGTGTCGCCAGCTTTCGGAACCAATGACCCCTAACTAAGCCCCGACTGGGAATAATTAGAGTTTTGCATAAGCCTCTCGGTATTGATGATATTTGATAGCTGGCGTCGGCAGTGGGAGCTGCCCGGCGGTAGGCGCGAGCCTGGTGAGACTGCTCGGCAGGCTGCCGTGCGCGAGTTGGCAGAAGAGACGGGTATCGAGGCAGTGGATCTAGATTTCGTCGGTGTCGCGGAGTGTGATCTGCGTCGGCCGAGTCGCCGGGAGTATGTGGCGCTTTACTGGACTAATCGGCAGGTGGCTCCCCAACTGGTGATCAACGACGAGGCATTGGCGTTCTTGTGGTGGAATCCGCAGTCATCGGTGGCCGAGCAGATGAATCCACTCGATGCAGAGATGGCCAGATGCGCGGTCCAGCATCGTCTGTGACGTGCACCGTGTTGTGTACAGTTCGAGCCCGGCGCCTGGCGCTGGTTGAATGGGTTGATTGTGGACCCGTGACCTTCAGGTGAGTGGTGCTGATACATGAATAGTCCGCAGTGGTAGACGATGACCGCCTCCGCGGCTTGTGATGGCGTCAACCGGTGGTGATCGAGTTGAGTTGCCGCGCCTTGCCTATATGACATTTTCGAGCAAACGAGTCATATCAACTGGGATGCCCGCTGCGTCAAGCTCTTTGGCTAGTTCTACATGCCAGTTGCCCACCGGATAGTTGATGTACGCTAGGCCGTCCGTGTCCGAGTTTGCCGAAGAAATATCCAAGCTCAAAGACAACGTTCTGACGGGCGCGGGGCTGGTCTGTGGCAGGGTCGGTCAACCAGCAGGGTCTGGTTCTTATGCTGACACGTTAGGTCCACTACCGTCCGCGACCTGCGACTTTTCGGCACGACTGTGTCGGTATGCGAACCGCAGGCCGTGATGAGGATCGGGTCTGGTCATCTCGATCCGTGGGAGCTGCGATTAAGGGTAGCGTGGAATCGGTGTTGAGCCGCATGGACAGCGGGTAGGCGGTGCCAACGCCGACGCCCGAACTCGCTACCGATCCGCACACCGTGGCAAGCCCCGCTGGTCAGGTGCGTGAGGTCGATTGCAGCTGATCTGGTTGGGTATTCGCCGAAGCGTCTAGACCACGCCCGCGACGGCGGCCACCGATAGTGACCAAGCACAGTGACGAAACCGCGCGGTCATCGTGCCCTACGGCTGGCTCAGATCAGCACTACCAGAACTCTTCAACGAAGAAACGCCTACCTAGCACAGCCACGTGCACTGCCCGCTACCCGTTTACGCATACCGTGGTCGCGTAACACTCGTTTCACGCTGGACACGCTGATACCGAACCGCTGGGCAACCTGTGAGCTGGTAGCCCCTGAGATGTACAGATCGATCACCGCCTGAAGATTCTCAACAGAAAAACGATCGTGAATGCTCCAGGAGCCAGCCCCCACCGGACGGAACTTGATCTCCGGCCCCTCAACCCAGAAGAGTCTGGTTCTGGTGCTCGGCACGCCGAGGTGACGGGGCGGCCGCATCCCGCGCTATCCTGAATTCAGTGGTTACCCCTGCCCGCTTTTCGGTGGCGTTTCGTTGGCTGTCCGGCGGAGCGTCGTACTGTGTCCCTGAGCACGTCGATAAGGTAACGGCGGCCCTGCGGGCCGATGTGGTTAAGTGCCGCCTGGAGGCGTTTGGCGGTACTGATGTCTATTTCACCGATCATTGTTGTGGCGTGGTCAGTGATGGTCAGTTGGACGCGTCGACGGTCCTGCGGGTCTGATGCCCTGGACACCAGCCCCATGCGGACCAGCCGATCGACCATCGCACTGGTGGCAGGCTGACCGGTGCCCAGGGCCTGGGCCACGTCGGTGAGGGTGGCTGGTGCCTGCGCGCTAATGATGTGTAGTGCGGTGATTTGCAGTAGGGTGACTCCCCTGCCTGCCCAGGCTGCGGGACTAGCAGCCGTTACCGCCTGTAGGTGGGCCACGAGCCAGGTGATGTCCGCCGCCGACACCATGGTCGTGGTGTGGCTGCTATTCGCGGAGAATTTCTCCACCTGATAGTCTGGCTGCTTATTCGCGTACAACGCGCTGTGCATGGTGGCGCTTGAAGTCCTCGTGGTCATGCTTGTGGTCCTGCTTCTGTGGAGGTTGTTGGGTCGAATGTCAGCAGGCTTGCCTGCGTGTGGCGTAGCAGCACCGATCCCGTTCTCACACTCCTCGGCGTCTGACCAAGCGATCAAAAAGAGGTCTTCACCATGGTGCGCCGATGACGACTCTGGACCTCGCGGAGTTCGCCGGCCGCTACGTCGAGACGAACCCACGGACGGAGCTCTCGTTCGGTACGACGAGGCTGGCCTTGATTCGAGCGATCGACTGCCCGTCGAGTCTGTCAGCGCTGCCTCAGCGGGCAGTCTGCAATAGCACTGCCCGTGGCCACCAACAACCATGGTAAAAGAATCTTCACCGATCAGCTGAGACTCAAAGCCGACGCTCGGCTAATAATGCGACGAGTGAGTAGGATCAGTGTGAGCTCGGACAGGCGCAAGTCCAGACCAGACCATGATCCACGTGTCGGCGACGCACAAGGAACGCGGCACCAGACATGTAGAGATTCCTACCACACTCCCCGGCCGGTGACCAGCCCCACCACGTCCCCGCCCGGGAACTTTCGGCGATATTCACACGATGGCATGTCAGATAACCGGATGATGCCTAATGAGGGTTGCCGAGTCGGCTGAGCAATGTCCGGTGTTGAGCACGGACCGATGCTCACCAGCTGTGCCCGGTCGCTGGCGACACCGACCAGGCGGAGGCAACCGGGGTGGTAGCCCGAGCACACCAGCAGCTGACCGGGGAGTGGACCCGGCATGTGCTGCGGGGGCGCTCGAGGCTGCGGGAGTTCTTCCCCGCCACCACACGACGAGTACCGACCGGACGGATCAAGATCTCAGCCCGGTTCTGGTGCACACCTTCGAGCACCTCGTCACGGGCATCGTCGAGGTCGAACCCGACGTGTTCATCGTCAGTCTGTCCGACGCCTACACCACCCACGAGTCCCATCTGGCGCGGGTGGACCTCAACGGCTGGGCCCCAGGCGAGCCGGTGTCACCCGACATCATCGTCACCTTCGATGAGCGGGTCCGCGGACTCTCAACGGCAGCTGCCTGCTCGGTCCCGGGGTGATGCTCGCCGCCGACTGCTTCGCCGGGCTCATCTGGCGAATCGATCTGGCCGAGGGTGCCCGCAGCGCGACAGCCCGGGTCTGGCTGGTCTACGACACAATGGCGATGGACCCCGACGGCGACGTCGCACCGCCACCACCACCGGGCGTCAACGGCGTGCGCTACGGCGCGCGCACCGGCTGCCTGTGGTACACCTCGACCGCCCAGCATGTCTTCCTGCGCGTCCGGGTCGACCCGAGCACGCCAGCCACGCTCCTGCGCGTCGACCTGCACCCGCACACCGCGTCCTGAACACCGGCCACCACACCCGTGACCTCACGCAGGTGAGGAGAATTCATGAACCGGCGCAGCGAGATCGTCACAACCGGCCCGGTATCGACCGGGACATACGTCGACGGCACCGGGCCCGACGTCATCCTCCCCTCCTACGGCCGAGACAGCGGTGATGGCTTCGGGTCGTTGACGGCCGCCCTAGCCGGCGCCGGCTAGGGCGGCTTGCGACCTCAGCCTCGTGGTCTCGCACGCTCCACCGGCCTCACGACCGGAGTCATCCATGACGATCTCGGACGACATCGCGCGCCTCATCGACCAGCCGGAAGGCGCCGCTTCCTCGGCTGAGGCAGCGCTACTCGGCCGTGGTTGGACCCTAGCCGGAGAGCTTGCGCCGGGCACCGGAGTCGAATCGTCACACCGCGCCGCAGCCAGGTCGTCGCGGTTCTCTGCTGCGGTGGGTCGGCGATTGCGTGAGTCGGTGCAGGCTGCTCTCCAGGGCGCGGCCCCGCCAGCGCGTCCCTCGACACCGGCCCAGCAGAGCACCTCAGCGTGTACCGGCTTCCTGTCGCAGCCGGGGATCGGGGTGTTTGCCTTCAGTCTCGATGCGGTAGTCCTCGCCGAATTTCTCGCGGTGCATATCGATGACCCGCTCGGTCGGCGCCTTCTCGCCGCCGTGGATCTGCTCCTGCATGCGCTGGAACCGTTCATGTTGCTCACGCACGTAACCTGCACCCAAGGTGGTCAGATCCATCTGGGTGGCCAGCAACTCGCGCAGGAATGCCTTGTTCGGCTCGAAGGTCAACGCCTGCGGAAGCTCACGGCCGACGACTTCCTCTGGCTCGCGCCTGTCGTGGCGGCGCATGAGCTCAGCGGCGATCCGCAAGTGCTCCAGCTCCATGTTCAGGTGCAGCTCCCAGACCGTCTTGACCTTTGGGTCGGACTCCTGCTGGAAGAAGGAGTAGTACAGGTAGCACTCGTTGTACTCGTGGATGACCAGCCGCTCCCACCAAGTTTCCCCTGGGTCCATCAACGACTCATAGTGGGTAACGTGTTCCTCCTCGATGAGACCAATTTCCTGGTAGAGCTGGCGGGCGATCGGCTCCATGTACATGTTGCCGGTGGTCATGTAGAAGTTCATCGTTTGCTGCTCGGAGGCCACCAACGTCAGCGCATGCAGCTTGGAGATGGGGGCCGTGGTGCTGCGGTCATAGGGGTTACGCAGGTTGTCCACTGGGTCGCGATGCTCGACCGTCGTGGGCCGGCCGGGCATTACTTCGGTGAGCTGGTCGACGATCTTCTCGGCCTTGCGGTGCTCGATCATCTCGTAGAGGTTGGCGTAGCGGTACAGGTGGTCGAAATCCTCCAGCACCCCGAACTCGTAGGCCTGCCGTAGATACGGGTCGGGCTCGTTGCGCGCTACCCAGCCGGTCAGGTCGACTGCGACCTGCTCGTAGGAGATCGTCGTCTCCAGCACCGATGCCGTGCCCGGAAGCAGCCAGTTGACTGCCTTTTGCTGCTGCTGCTCGATGTAACGAGTGCGCGCGAGCTGCTCTTTGACCTCTCGGTCGGTGCAGATGCGGTTGAAGTGATGGCTGAACAGTGCTGCCTCCACCTCAATGCCGTTCATCGTGATGATGCGGCACTTGGTGTAAGGGTCCGTGTCGTCCGGGTCGACCGGGGTGACGTCCAACTCCCGCCAATTACGAATCTGGCGATCGAGCGGAATACCCTTCTCGGCCAGCGGATTGAAAGTCATGAAAAGGTCCTCCAATGATCGGGTTTGGTCAGCTTCTGGGGTCCTTGACCTGGCCGCTGGTACCACGCATCGCGTCCTTGACGCGGTCGACGAGCGCGGCGATTGGACCGGCTACGAGGTTGGCGGTGGCCGATTCGACACCCGCGTGCGGGTGGGTGGGCGCAAACGCCTCCGCGGCCTTGACCGCCGCGGCCATCGACCGCAGCGTCGCTGGCTTAGCCTTCTGGCGCAGCTGCATGAACTCGTAACGCTCTTCCGAGCGGGCGTGCAGCAACACGGCGATCCGCAACTTGTCCAGCAGCTCCAGAAAAGCCGGTTCGCCAGGCCGCAGACCCTCCAGCTCACCGAGCATCTTCTTAGCCTCGTTCTCCTCAGCTAGCCGATCACTCACCAATCCGTCGTTGCCACCAGCTAGCACCAGTCGTGCCGCCGGATGCACCACTTCCTCCTCGGCCGTCTCATGGACCGCAAGCATCCGACGCAGCCGATGAAACGCCTCCTCCTGCACCTGACCTCGGGTGGACTTGACTTCCTCGAAAAGATCACGAATCAGCGCATGCTGGGCAATCAGCAGGTCAACGACGTCGATCTCCTCCGTCGTCACCTGGTGTGCCTTGGCCATGGATGCTCCTTCCCCGGACCGTCGCCTTCCCCGACTACCACCGTCCGTTGGGAGAAAAACCAGAGCGCTAACCTTTCCCAAAAATATTTACCTTCGCACATCCTTGCTGTGCCACGCACGTCTCACGCGAACGGATCAAGCGCGCTGCCCCCGCACAGTCGGGTTGGCCACCACCGAGCGTGTCAGATTATCGGGCGATGAGGCTGTCGTGCAGGGAGTGGAGTAGGTCGGTCGGGCCCTCGTAAACTTCCACCGCCCCCGCCTGACGCAATTCTGCGGCGCTGATGCCGCCGGTGAGAAACGCGATGCAGGAAAGCCCGGCTTTCGTACACGCCTGGATGTCCCAGACCGTGTCACCGACGAACACCGCCGCATCGGGAGCTGCCGCGCCCCGCTCCAACGCAATCTTCAGGATGTCGGGCGCCGGCTTGCTTTCCTGCGCATCGCTAGCGCAGGTCGCCGCGGTGACAGCATCCTCAGCATCGATCGCGGCGCGCAGTACTCGCATCTCACGTTCGCTGGCGGAGCTGGCCAGCACCACCCGCAGGCTGCGTTGGGCGCATGCCCGCAGCAGGTCTGCAGCGCCGTCGAAGGCTCTCAACCGCGGCCAGTACGGGGCGTAAAGAGCCGTGTGGGCGGACCTGAGCTCGTCGTCGAGCCCACGATCGCGATCACCCGGCAAAAGGTGATCAATCAGTTTGTCCGAACCCATTCCGATGGCGCGGTGAATGTGCGCCATCGGGACGTGATGACCATATTGGCGGAACGCCTCCCACCAGGTGACGGCGTGCACATAGTTGGTATCGACGAGAGTGCCGTCCACATCGAACAGCACCGCGGAAATCGTGGCCATGCCGCGAGACTACCCACCACGTCGCGCCACCGACACCGGCGCGACCGACCTCAGCGGCTGGGACCGCGGGGCCATGCAGCGAGCGCGGGCTCGGGCCCACCCGTCCGCAGCTGGGCCGATGGATCGTTGGTCGTGTGGTGAGAATAGGTGCCGAACCCCTCGGAGGCGGCTCACGGAGGCATGATGGTCGGGGACGCGGTGCACGCGGTGGTCTTCGACCTTGATGGCGTGCTTGTGGATTCGGAGCAGTTGTGGGACGCCGTTCGCCGCGGTGTCGCCGCCGAAGCCGCCCGGCCCTGGCCCGCGCAGGCGACCCGAGCGATGCAGGGCATGAGTACCGCGGAGTGGTCGGCGTACCTGACTGACGTGGTGGGCATAGCCGCTGCGCCGGAGGAGGTGGCGGCCACCGTCCTGGACCGGATGGCCGCTCAGTACGACGCGCGGCTCCCTCTCCTCCCGGGCGCGGTCGAGGTCGTCGAGCGGTTGGGACGCCGTTGGCCGCTGGGGCTCGCGTCGTCCTCACCGCGGCGACTGATCGACACCGTGCTGGAGGCGGCTGGGTTAGCGCAGCGGTTTCAGATCAGCGTCTCCACCGAGGAGGTGGGGTCGGGAAAGCCCTCGCCGGTGGTGTATCAGACCGTGGTGCAGCGGCTCGGCGTGAACCCTGGGCAGGCGGTAGCGATCGAGGACTCCAGCAACGGACTGCGGTCGGCCGCGACCGCCGGACTGGGGGTGCTCGCCGTACCCCATGCAGCGTTTCCGCCCTCCGAGGATGCGCTGGCGCTCGCTGACGTTATCGTGACCTCACTCGAGGAGATCACCGTGGAGTTGGTGGCGTCGATGGGCCGCCGAGGCTAGCAACACACGGACATCCTTGCCGCCGCGGGACTTCGGGACCGGCTACGGGATTGCGTCACCAGCTGACTCGGCTTCGGCCCGCGGTTCGGGGCTTTCCTCCACGCGCACCCCGTTCCAGAACGCGACATGGTCCTTGATCTTCCGGGCCAGCGGGCTGGGCTGCGGGTAGTACCAGGCCGCGTCCGGGTTCACCGCGCCATCTACGTTCACCGTGTAGTAGCTGGCTAGCCCTTTCCATGGGCAGCGCGACGTTGTTGTGCTCTCGGCGAAGTACTCCCGCCGCAGCGACTCGGGCGGGAAGTAGTGATTGCCCTCCACCCGCACGGTCTGCGCTGCTTCGGCGAGCACGACGCCATTCCACACGGCATGCCACACATCCATCGCCTCCTTCATCCAGATTACCAGCGCTTGGTGTCATAGGGTGAGTGCACGACGTGACACCGCCGCATCGGCTGGGAACTGTGCACGCGCCGCACCGCGCCGCACACGGAGGAGAACGTCATGGAGTCCATGATCTCGCACTGTACCGGCAGCAGCATCACCGCTGGTGAGGCGACCTCGGCGCTGGCCGCCGAGATCGAGCGGAGGCTACGCGCCACCGCGGAGCTGGCCCTGCCGCTGGAGGAGGAGCTCGCGATACTCGCCCAGTTGCAGGAGTTCGAGCTGGGCCGGTTCCTGTTGCACAACCAGGGACTCAACGGCTACTGGACCTCCTACATCTTCCGCTACCGGCCCGGCGACCCGACCGCCACGCCGATGGAGCACTGGTTGCTGAACAACTCGACGCTGCGCGGGATCAGGGAGCGGTTCCACCGGTTCAAGGCGGAGATCGCCCAGTACGTCACCGACGCAGCGGTGCTCGCCTCGGTGCCGTGCGGGGTTATGGATGACCTCCTGCAGCAGAACTACCGCGCCACTACAGGGGTACGCCTGGTCGGGGTGGACATCGATACCGAAGCGGTGCGGCTGGCCAGGGAGAACGCCGTCCAGCACGGCCTAGACGGACAGTGCGAGTTCCTGCTGCGCGACGCGTGGCAGCTGGGCCTGGCCTCAGAGTTCGACCTGCTGGTCAGCAACGGCCTCAATATCTACGAACCCGACCGTGCGCGGCTGGTGGAGCTGTACCGCACCTTCGGCCGCGCGCTGCGACCCGGCGGGCGGTTGCTGGTCAGCTTCCCACCTCCACCCCCGCCGCCCCCCTGGCTGGCCCCCGAGCGGGCCGCGGAGTGGGACAAGTACGGCATCCCGAAGGCCGACCTGCGCCGCAACATGGCCTTATTCGGTGACATCATCCAGGCCAAGTACCGCAACTTCACCAGCGAGCAGGACATGCGGGCGCAGCTCGCTGAGGCCGGTCTCGAGGTGGAGGCGGTGTCCTACAGTGCGACCGGGGTGATGCCGATCGTCTCGGCGGTGCGACCTGACTGACTCACCGCACGGGTGCTGATGCCGCGCTGCTCGCAGCCCGGCCAAGTCAGACGGACACGACCTCGATCAGGCTGTCCACGCCGATGAGGTCACTGGCGTTGCGGGTGTAGAGCCGCGCGGAATGGGCGTGCGCGGTAGCGGCAATCAGCAAGTCCATCGCGCGCGCCCGCGGTTGGCGACCGGCAACGACCACGGCAGCAGCCAGCTGGCCATAGCTTGCCGCGACCGCGTCATCCACGGGCAGGGCGTCAAACTGGCGGTGCAGAACCGACAGCCGCCGTAGCCGCTCGGCGCGGAGGGTCTGCTCACCGGCGATAAGGACACCGAAATGCAGCTCAGCCAGCGTGACCGCGCTGATGGCCAGCTCTCCAGGTAGCGGACCGACGTCGGTAGCAATGACCACACTGGTGTCGAGAACTGCCCTCACATCGCTGTCCAGGGGTCACGCAGCGCCTGCTCGACCCGGTCGCGGTCGCTGTCCCATGCTGGGTCGGCCGGACCACGAAACAGCTCCGCCAAGTCCTCCCACCGCCGCCATCTCCGCGGCGCCGCCGCTACCAGTCGGGCACTGGGCCGACCAGCGACGGTGATCGTGATCTCTTCGCCGGCCTCCACCCGCCGCACCAGTTCGGAGGCCTGTTGTCGCAGCTCTCGTAACCCTACTACGTTCACCTAACCATGTATAGCACAAGTGCTACCGATGGGCGAGTGCGGCTGTCGAGCTCGCGGCACACACCACCTTGCGCTTATCGTGCGTAAAGCGGTTGGCTACCGGGTAGTGAGACACTGATGGTTTCCTCTCGTGACCCCGTTGTGCGGGTGCTGCTCGACCGTTTTGGTCGAACGTCTGCGGAGCAGGCTGGTATTCGGCTTGCCGATAAGCCGTCGCCGCTTTATCAGTTACTGGTGCTGGCTACGCTGGTGAGCGCTCGGATTTCCGCGGACATTGCGGTGGCGGCGGCGAAGGAGCTGTTCGCTGCGGGGTACCGGACACCGCAGCGGATGCGGCAGGCGAGCTGGCAGGACCGGGTGGACGCGCTCGGTCGGGCGGGCTATCGCCGGTATGACGAGCGGACATCGACCATGCTGGGTGAGGCCGCGGTGCTGCTGATCGACCGGTGGCGCGGTGATATGCGCACACTCCGTGATGAGGCCGAGGCGGATCCGAAACGCATCCGGGAGCTGCTCACCGAGTTCCCCGGTATGGGACCGGTCGGTGCGGATATCTTTCTCCGTGAGGTGCAGGCCGTGTGGCCGCAGGTCGCGCCCTACGTGGACGGACGTGTCATGCAGGGAGCCAAGAAGGTTGGCCTGCCGCTGGGTGCTCACGAGTTGTCCGGGCTCGTCGATTCGCCCCATGAGATGGTGCGGCTGTCGTCTGCGTTGGTGAGGGTCTCCCGGGGCTCCCGCGCCGCGGAGGAGGTGAAGCGCGTCGCCAGCGACTGATCCCGCCTACGTCGGCACCCGATGTGGACACCGCCCCACCGTGAGTGAAGGTTGAGTCGTTAGAGGTGGAAGCTGGTGCCGACGCTGTTGGGGATGAAGGCCGGGCCGAAGCGGGCGGCGATGGCGTGGTGCGCCCGCCATCCGGTGCAGTGTGCGGGGACGAGGACGCGGGGGTGCAGGGCGGCGAGGTCGTCGAGCACGCGGGGGATGAGGGGCTCGAAGAGGGGTCCGTTGAGGTGGAATCCGCCGAGTAGGGCATACAGGGGTTGATCACCGGTGAGCCGTCTGGCGTAGCGGGCAATGTTGACCACGCCAGCGTGGCCGCATCCGGTGAGGACTACTAGGCCTTTGTCGCGCACGTTCAGAATGAGGGCCTGGTCGTCCAGGACGAGGGGGTCGGGGTGCCACTGGTTGTGCAGCCATGCGTGTTGGGGTGGGAAGCCCGGTTCGTATCCGGTGGTGCGCGGAACTTCTCCAGTGACCAGCACGGAGTGCTCGAACAGAAAGCTGGGTTGCTGCTCCTCGATGACGTCAAAGCCGGCCTGCTCCAACGCTCGGCGACTCGTCGTCGGGAGCTCCAGCGGGTCGCGACCGGGCAGCACGACGCGCCGACGGCGCCAGAAGTGGGGGTGGATCAGCACGGGCATGCTGGTCCGACCCAGTGTCCGGACCAGCCCGTCGAGGCCGGTGGTATGGTCAAAATGGCCGTGGCTGCACACGATCGCCTGAATCGAGCTGGGGTCGACCTCAAGGCGGCGCATGTTCTCGACCACACCGTCCGGGCTGGTGCCCGCGTCGTAAAGCAACCGATAGTCCTGGTCACCCTTCGACACGGTCACGAGCACGGAGAAGCCATGCTCAGCGATGAGCGCGTCGGGAACCGCGCCGTGGTCCATCACCGCCGCTGCCCGCCACGGCCCGGCCCCTTGCTGCACGCGGTGGGCTGGCCCTTGGTCGGGCATGAAGACGTCGGTGACATTGTCCATCAGCGTGGTGATCCGCACGGAGTCGACGGGCTCCAGGTCGATCTCGATGGCCGGCTCAACGTCGTACAGCACCGGCGGCAGTTTGCCCGGGTTATCGTCGCTACACACACGCCGAGCCTAACGGCGCATGGACCCCACGCCACGAACGCGGTGGTGTCGTATGGGTCGATGAGATGCCTCCAGGTGTTGCTGAGGACTCTGGCGGCGAGCAGCAGAAGCCAGCGTCCGCGACACCACCCGCGGGTCTGCGGATGAGGTTTCCCCCGATGCGCTGCCGTTCTTCGCTCTGATCGTGATCTGTTGGTGGACCCTTGACCAGTTTCGCGCTGTCTCTGATCCTCTCTACCACTGCCAAGCGGCTGATCATAAATCATGCAAGTTCCAGTAGACACTCGGTCAGCGGCATGAGCGGATGCCCCCGTGGCCGTGAGGCTCAGAACGTTGGAGGCCGGTGAGGTCTTGATGAAGACCTTCAGCTGTCAACGCGGCATTGGGATAGAGGCAGGTATAGGGCCATGCATGAGCTGCGCCGCGGTCACCCTCTCTGACGGCTGTCGGCTCAGATCACGCGCGTCCTCCAGCGTTTGTCACCCGTCGGGGCATCACGACTGGCAGACATAATGCCGCACGGGATGGTTGGGGAGTCTGTGGGCATATCGCCACAAGGGTCAGGGCGGCGACACGGCGTCGCGCTGTCGTTCGCTGGCGAGGACCGACCGACCCTACATCGAGCGAGTCACCATCGCTTTGGGTCAGCGGGGTTCTCACGCTTTTACGACGGTCGTGCGCCAGTAGCTATTCAGCAGGGTTGCGCCGCTGGTGGTAGCCAGGCTCCTGTGGTGAACAGTTGGTAGAGGGCGTCGTAGTGGTCCAGTCCCCATTTGGTGGCGGTGGATAGGTAGGACTGCACGATGGCGAAGTCGGCTAGTCCTTGCAGGGTGCGCCAGGCGCCGCCGGAGGTCCGTTGCTGGATTTTGACGGGTCGGACGTCGCGTTCTGCTTGGTTGTTGGTGAAGGGCACGGCAAGATCGATCACGAAGCGCAGGATCATGTCTTCGTGGTTTTGGAAGCGCCGGGCCAGTGTCAGAGCGTCGGTGGCCAGCGGCCCGGCGCGGGCGCTGTTGGTGTGAATGCCCAGGGCTGCTGCGCCGCGGTAGTGGTTGCGGATCGTGGCCAGCAGCGGGGAGTCCATGGTGGTCTGCCCGCTGGCGCGAGCGGCCGCCGCGGCGGTGTTCGCCTCGGTCAGCGTGGTGGCCATCGCGGCCGCCCACAGCTGTGTTTCGGGGTCGGCGGTGTGGATCGCGCGGAGATCACGAAGTAGGTGCGCGCCGCACCAGGCATGGTGCGCGTCGATCAGATGGGCGTAGCCGGCGTAGCCGTCACGCACGATGGTGCCGGTGTATCCGGGCAGGATGGCCCCGGCGTCGATGTCGGTGGCGCTGCGCCCGCCGGTGTGCATCGCGGTCAGGAACTCGGTCGCCGCGACGTGCACATATTCCAAACCACCCGCTGCGCGTCCCGGGGTCTCATCCACGTGCAGCACTCCTACGCCGCCCAGCAGCTGGCGCACCCGCGGCAGGAACGTGGGCTCCAGCAGCTGGGCGGCCCGGTGCCGGACGGTGGCCACAAAGCCGGTCGAGACCCCCACCCCGAGCATCGATCGCCTCAGCCGCCTGGCGCGGGCCACCGGCAGGTAATGGGCACAGACCAGTTCCGCGGCGCGGGCCAGCACGGAGGGCCCGTACTGCACGGGGGCGGGCGCATACCCCGGCGCAGCCCCACTGCAGCGGCTCCCGCACGCCGGGCAGGCCCTGGTGATGATCCGATATTCGGTCACCCGCGGTGGCGGCAGGTTCACGACTTGGCGGCGCGCCACGCCCACGACCGGCGCCCCCGAGAGGTCCCTGCCGCAGTGTCCGCAGCAATCCCGATCACACGCCACGATCTCATCGGGGTCCTCGATCAGCGGCATCGCCGAGCCGCTCGCACCAGGCTGCTTGCCCGGTCGGCGCCCCGACGCGGTGCGCGAGGAGCGCCGCGCCGGCTTGCGATACGGCGAATCCGACGACGGTGGCCGATTCGAGCTCGACGAATCCGCACCCAACCGGCGCTCCAACTCCGCGATCCGCTGCTCCGCAGAGTCGATCTGGTTCTCCTTAGCGGAGATCACTTCCCGCAGACCCGCGTTGGCCTCCATCAGTTCCACGACCAACGCACGCAGCTCCTCCACCGAGGTGGGAAGGCTCGCAGCCGGACCGCCGGACACACCACCACATGATCAGAATCAGCCATTACAGATCAAGCCGACACGCCGCAGCCATCCCAACAGCTCAGCAGCCACTCCCGCACCGAACCTGCTGAATAGCTACGGGAGCCATCGCTCCTCGGAGAATCGTGGGTTCAAAGGCACCTTCCTTATGGTTATGTCGTTCTGTGTAACTCCAGCAGAGCCGAAGGGCTTGGACAGCCCTTATAAGAAAAATGCCTTTGCTCTCGTAAGTCAACGTAATGAAATAACTTACCCAATCGGGTGAATTTTCTTGCCGTACCGCGTGTCATCTCAATCGACGCGATGAGCACGTAAATAATCGACGCTGTGACCACCGATGGCGACGAGAAATTCCAGGCGATGCAAGGGCGTTTGG
>JAFAPC010000111.1 GCA_019247305.1 Pseudonocardiales bacterium | reverse complement strand
TGCGCGCGATCGCTCGGGTCTTCGAAGCCCGTGGTGTTCGGACTCGGTCGGGGTTGGTGTTTTCGGCGCCGCATCTGCGGACCGTGGCGCTCTGTCCCGCGTACACGGCGCTGCGCGCTCACCGTCCGGGGAGTGCGGGCGGGCAGGGGCGGCAGCCCCGGTTGCGGTTAGCGAGATGTATGAGGGGCAGTGGCCCCCGTTGGTCAGTCGTGCGGAGTGGCTGGCGGTGCAGCGGCTGTTGCGCTCGCCGGAACGCAAGACGTCCCGCTCCGGTCGGGCCAAGCACCTGCTGTCGATGATCGCCCGCTGCGGGCGCTGTGGGGACACTTTGGCGGTGGCCTACCGGGGCGAGCGCTCGGAGTATCTCTGCCGCACCAAGGGCTGTGTCCGGATCATCCAGCGTGATGTCGATGAGGTGGCCGAGCAGGTCATGCTGGCCTATCTCGCGCGGCCCGAGGTGATCGACACTCTGCGGGCCGGTGAGCAGCATGACGACCGGGAATTATCGGCCATCCGGGATCAGCTTGCCACCGTGCGGGCCCGACACGACGAACTCGCCGACGCTGTCGCCACCGGTACCCTCAGCGTCGCGTTGGCCGCACGATCTGAACCCGCCCTGCTGGCCGAGATCGAACGCTTAGAGAAACGCGAGAACGAACTCGCGACACCCAGCGCGCTGCGCGGCCTGATCGAACCTGGCGCCGACGTCGCTCGACGCTGGGCCAGCGTCCCCATGAGCAGCCGACGCGACATCGCCCGCCTCCTGCTTACCCCCCAGTTGATCGGCGAGTTAAGAGTCACGCCCACACCCTTGCGGGGACGACGCCGAGTCCCTGCCGAAGACCGAATCCTATGGTGGCGGGACGAACAGGAAATCTTGCCGAATAGGTCGTGGTCAGCTCCCTGTCCCGACCCGACGTGATCGTGGGGCCAAGCGTCACGCGCGCATGTGCGCAGGGGTAACACAGTTACTGTACCCGCGGCTTGCTTTTCATCTGTTCTTTTTGTCAAGCGTCAAAATAAGCACATCGAATGTCGGTGCGTGGTCCCATCTCGGCCGCAATTGTGCTACTTTGCGCCAGCCCCAATGTAGATATGCTCGATAGGCTGTGGTGTTTTCCGGCTCTACGAGGAGGGTGGCGCGTGATTCTGTGCGGGCTGACAAGAGTTCATTATGTAATGCGTGGGCGATGCCTCGTCCTGTCCACTCCCGAGAGACCATGATTTCGGAAAGGGCGAATGTGCGATTGCCGTCTTCGTGTGTGAAGTCAGGCTCGGGCTCAGCAAGCAGCCCCGTCCACCATTGCGTGTGTTCAGTGAGCGGCCATCCCCATGCCTGTCCAATAGCCTCACCATCTCGATAAGCCACAACCAAATCAAAGTTAGACTGAGAGGCGTAGGAGTCAAACCGGTGCATAAACGCTTCGATGCTGTCGAATGGATCGCCGCTCGTGATTGCCGCGACATACGAGTGTGTATATACCGCTTCGACTGTGCTTCGAAGCCGCCGAGCCTGGGCAGCATCGAAGCGACTGAAGTTAACTTCGTTCGCTCTCCTGGGAATGTTGGCCTGTTGGTTCATACTGTAAGGCTTCTGATCCGGTCATAATAAGCGCAGAATTCATTGCCCCTTGGGTCTTGTGCTGCGACTTGGCGGACAGGTCGAAGTTCCGCGAGGGTTCTAGGAGAGGTAATGCCGCCCGTGTCTAGTGCGGGAAGGACGACCATCCCCTCGGTCACTGCACCATAGACATCACCGCTGGCGGCCAAAGCAGCAGCTAGTCGGGCGCGATAGTGGGCGTAGTTGCGGTTGCCCAGTGTCGCGTCCAAACTTGACCGATAAAGCTGCGAGGCTGAGGTATGGTCTCCTAGGTATGAACGGCCCATGGCTTCATGCACTGTAATTTCGGAGCTAGTGACAAACCGCAGCCAAGCTGGCGCCCCGTCGGTGAATCCACGATCTACTTCCCGCCATGCTCGCGTGATTGCGACGCTAAACTCTTGGCTATCGCCGGCGGCTGCGTGTGCGATAGCCTCACGGGCTGCAAGCAGGGAGTGAAGTTGCGGAGACGGATCGTGGCGTGCCAACTCAGCGGCACGCCTGCTGAGTCGGACGGCTTCGCGGGCACTGCTGCGGAGTCCGTTCTTTTGACTAAGTTTTACTGACTGGAGCGACATTTTCTCCATGGCCCGTATTGCGAGCCCGTGATCTCCGGACTGATCAGCCAGCAGGCGGGCTTGAAAATAGAGGTCTCGTGACAAAGTCTGATCGCTCGCATCATAGGCGAGCCAGCCTACGCAGACGGCGAGTTCTCCGGCTGCGCTCATAAGCTGGTGGCCAACTGTCTCGCTGTAGTCAGCTTCATCTAGCATTTTACGCGCCCGATGGTATAAGCGGAGGCCGTCGCGGGTTAACGCGCCACCGCCCACACGCTGATCTTTCGCGTACAGTTTCTCTACCGCCGCGTTAAAATAACGTATGTGCGCCGAATCCACTTTAGTCGGAACCTGCGCTTGACTCAGGCCGGCTGCGACGGCGAGACCAGCCAATCCACCGCCAAACTGTCGTCGGTTCATGCTCATTTCGTTCGCCTCTTCTCGTCCGACCTGTCCTTCATCAGTGGCGCCCAGCAGTAGCGGCATAAGCGCCTCGCGAGGCATATCGAGGGCGTCAACTACCTCAAAAAGCCGACGCAGGTCATAGAGGCTGTCACGTTGTCCTGATTCCGCGCGCGCAACTGCTGATTGACTCCATCCCAACAGGGTTGCGAGCTCGAGCTGACTTAGCCCTGCCGCCGTCCGAATGATTGTTAGTGCGGCACCTAGCTCTGCTTCGGCGAGTGCTCGGCGCAGTGGCAGGGAGTCCCATAACCACGTCGGAACGGTCGGAGTCGTTGAAACCTGTCGGGCGCAGCTGGCACAAACAGACTCCGAATTATACCGACTTAGCGACCCCTGGCAAATTCTGCATCTTCGTTCTTCCATCAGTCTCCCCTCTGCGTTACCACGCGCGTAGAACCGATGGCAATGCCAATCCGTCATCGGCTCGTTCGAACATCTCGGCATCGCGTCATGTCGGTTGCCTCTCGCATGATTCCACCCATGTTCCCTCGACGGCTACCGGGCCGCGCGTGTCGGCCGCCTGGCCACCAGCACGCGGGGCGCTTGATCCGGCGGCGGCGCTGGTGGCGTCGGTGTGAAAGGCCACCTCAAGCCTTGGATCGCTCGGTGCACCGAAGGTGGATTCGCGTGAGGCGCCGGGCAGCGAGATGGCGGTGTGATGCTCCATGAGCAGGAGGCCGAGCGAGTGTGAGATCAGCTACGCGCTGCTGTGTCAGCGGTTGCGTGGGGCTCTGGAGAACGCGGTGTTGGTCGGGCATGGTGCAGATGGGATCGGCTCAGTTCCATGCCAGGCCAGTGCTGCGCTCTACATGCTGTTGATGGGTCATCCGGTTGATCGGCGGGGCCGTTGCCGGTCGTGTCGGCGTTCGGGCGCAGTGCTTGGGTTTCGTCGTTGCCGCTGCCGGGTGTACGGGGAGACACGCTTCTGGCTCCTCCAGCAGCCCGCAGAGTTCCTGCATTCCCGGTTGGTCTGCGAGTTGGGACTGACCGACCGACCACCCGCGCAGGACAGCCCGACCCGCACGGCGGCCCGCAACCGGGGTGACGCCGACGTGTTGCCCAGGGTCGAGCCCGGCACCAGCGATCTGGGCACTGAGCCGTCCCAGACCCCGACCGTCCCACCTTCACCTCCTCCCCAAAGGCGCCCCTGGGCGGGACGGTCGGACCCCACTCACGGCGAGGTCGGGGTGTACTCCGACGGCCCTCGACCCCGCCGTGTTCCACCCGACAATCCATCAACGTCCCGGCAGCCCGGCACGTCGCTGCTGCTCAGCGCAGGCATGACATGACAGAGGGGACCGATGCCGGAGATGAGCGGCGCGAGCGGTCGCAGCCAGAATCTGTGCTCTCGCCGGACCCCAGGTTTCCGCTGGCCACCGTGGAGCCTGATCGGGTAACGCAAGCAGGGCGTTGTGGTGTGCCCGCCCGCTGGGCTGGCCCGGTGCCGCGCAGGACCCGGTGATGAGTTCCCCGAACGGCCACTGCACCGGAGGTGCCACGGCGGTGGCCGGGGCCCAGCCGGTGGTGTTGTTGCGTTACCGACCCGGTGTGGCCGGGGAGGCTACGCGCGTCGTGCATGTGGTGCTGCCTCTGGAGAGTGGAGGGACGGGTGCCGCGGGGGTTGCGCTGTGCGGGGCGTTGCTGTGCCTGGATCAGATGGAGACGGTCACCCCCGGTCACGGCGCTCCCTGCAACCTGTGCCTGGTCAACCACCTCAACGCCAGTGCTCCGCCAGCACCAGCGGAGATACCGACCATGGTGCTATCGGCCGACGATGCTCGCAGCGACCTCGGGCCGCTGACGGCTGCGGTCTGCTACCGAGGGTGGGGCTGGCCGGTGACGCTGCGCGGTGAGCAGGTGTGGCTGAACCTGGAACCCGACACGGTCGCGCTGATCATGCCGGTGCCTTTGGCCGGGCAGGTGACCAAGATCCTGAACCAACGGCGCTGTCCACCGCTAGCGCTGATCCACCCCGAGACGCCCGAGCACCAGGTGTTGCTGGCCGGGGAGCGCTACGGCGTGGCGCTGCCCTGGCCACCCGGCATCCACCGGGCCAGCGGCACTCTGCCGCTGCCGCCCACCAAGACCGCACGTGGGCCGGTCACGTGGGTGCACCCGCCCGAACCGGACGCGCTGCGGCTGTGTCGGGAGGTCGACGTCTTCGGCGCGCTGCGTACCGCGCTGCGCGGCCCGCCGATGTGAGAGCGAGGGCCGGGCCACCCACACCTTAGGACGGGAGGGGGCAGCCCGGCTGGGAACCCCGAGGAGTCCCCGATGCCGGATGGTATCGGGGCTCTTGCGCTGCGGGTGGAGGTATCGACGCGCTGGGCGGGCTCCGGTGGGACCTGACAGGAGCGTGGAGATGGATGACGAGGTGCGTTACCGGGTCACCACGACGGGTGAGGTATCCCGGCTGGTGGCCACCTACCGGCGGGCGGTGCGAGGCGCTGACCGGTTGCGGGCAGGGTTGATCGCGGCCGGGTTGGAACCTGATGGTGTGCGGGTGAGCCCTGGAGTCGGTGCCGGTGGGGAGGCGACCGTGCACGTCACCGTGTTCCCGGCAGTGGCCGTGGAACTCGCTGAGCTGATCGCTGACGACCAGGGTGGGGCACCGCCAAGGCTCGCGCCGCGCCATCCGCGCGGTGATCCGCACGTCGCGTGACGCGAGCGGATTAATCGTGCTTGGCGTGGGTTTTCGGTGCCGTTGACAGTCGGAGGGATTCAGGAGTGGTTAAGCGCAGGGCCGTGACGAATTCGGGGGCCATGATCGGTACCCGTCCCGTTTTCTGTTAAGTGGTGCTGGTGTCGAGGGTGGGGGCGGTGAGGGTGTAGGTGAGTTGGGTGTCCTCAGCGGAGAGTCGGGTTTCTTCGAGTGCGAGGGGTCCTCTGGCTGGGGTGTAAGTGATGCGCTGGGTGATGAGGAGGGGGGCGTTGTTGGGGGTGTGCAGGGTGGTGGTTTCCTCCGGGGTGGGCATGCGAGCGCGGACGTGTTCGGTCCAGTGCAGCTCGCCATAGTGGGCATCGAGCAGGGTGTAGAGCTGCCCCGGGTGCGGGAAGGGATCGGTTTCCAGGGCGGGGAC
>JAFAPC010000135.1 GCA_019247305.1 Pseudonocardiales bacterium | reverse complement strand
CGCGCGAAGCAAACGGTTCGGCTCAGCCACAGCAGACCATCCTTCCGTCGAGAGCGGTCATTCCATCATCCTTCCCACCGGGCTCCGTGGCGCTTCCCTCCCGGTCCTGCGCTCGGTCATCCACCCTAGGCCATGAGCACATCGGGGTCAGCAGGGACAGGCCAGGACAACCAGTTAAGTGTGCCGTCTCGAGAGAGGTCCGGGAAGGATCCGATGCTCCGCGTCGAATTTTATGATGACCGGCTGATTGCGGTGGATCTGCCAGGCGGTTTATCAGCGCTGCTGACCTGGCAGTCGACGGAGACGTTCTGCTCACCTCCCGCCGGAGGCGGCCGCATGGCGGTTCCCGCCTCTTGCGCGTTCTCCCTGGACGAGCACGCGGCCACGGTCCTGTGCCACCTGCTGACCATGTGGCTGAGGCCGCGAGCCACATCCTCAAAGACCGTCATCGGGGCGGGTGGGGCTGCCCTAACGCCGTCCGCCCCGAGCCCTGTCCACGCAACCCACGAAATGGGGTATGAGCTGATGCTGGTGGTAGCCACAGTGGCCGACAACGCAACAGCGGAAATCATCAAAGACACCGGAAAACTGCTGACAATCAGCATTCCTCACGGACCGCTGCCAGTCTACCTGGTCGTCGACCCCCCAGGAGCAGTACGACTCACGCACCTATTAGCTAAATACGCGCAGAAAGCCCAACCACCGGAATAACCGGAGTACCGCAGAGCAGCAGGTGCAACGCAGCGTATTCAGCGGGCTGAGCGGGGCTATCCGGGTCCGGATAGCCCCGCTCAGCCCGCTGAATACGGGAGACGCTTGCTGTCACTCCGAGCGCAGGTGCCGCCCACGGCAACTTTCGCCCCCTGGTTGCCTGCTGCGGCACATCGGCAACCGATCCACATACCTCCCGCACCCAGCCGCCCCCCAGCACCCCGAGGTGACACCCATCATGCCCACCCGATCACCACGGCCAGCCGCCGACGATCCCTGGTGCGGCGCCGAAGGCACCCCGATTGCCCTGCGCTGCCGAGTCGAACAGATCGCCGTGGACCCGGCCCATGGGGCCCTGCCCTGCCGGCTGTACCGGCACGGCCAAGTCGTCGGCCGGGGCATCGGTCTCCTATATGTGATCTTCGACTACGATTAACTGATCGCCCTGCCATCCCACCTCGTCCGCGTGCTCAAAACGCCCTCGCCATCGGATAGAGCACCCGACTGCGCTTCATGCTGTACGGTGAGCTGGCGCGGGCCGAAAGGATAGACAGGATAGAGCAGTTGGGCGGCGTGGCACGGCTGGTGGCCGCGTAACGGCGAGGGGAATCGTCATGGCCATCCCGGCGGCCACGGGCCAGTCCGACGTTGATAGAATCTTGGACACGCTCATCGACCAGGTCCGGAAGAACCTGCCAGACCAGTTCGTCGGCATGTACCTGTACGGATCACTCAGCTCCGGCGACTTCGATCCCGGGAGCCGCGACATCGATTTCCTTGTCGTGACGAAATCAGAGCTGTCCGACGCGGAGATGGCGCGGCTGGCCGACATGCACGCGTCGATCAAGGCCGGCAAGCAGCCGTTCGCCGACAGGTTGGAAGGGTCGTACATCCCGCTGGACGCGGTCCGCCGGTACGACCCCGAACATTCCGACCATCCGTTGATCGGCGTCGACTGGGACTTCGGCGTCATCCCGCACGGCTGGAACTGGGTCCTGGAGCGGGCGATCATCCGGCAGTCCGGAAAGGCACTGGCCGGTCCGCCCCCCGACACGCTGATCGATCCGGTGAGCCCGGACGAGCTGAGAGCAGCGGTGCGACACCAGCTCTTCGACTTCTGGGGGAACATCGGCGAGCCGGACTGGTTGGGACTGGCCGCCTACCAGGCGTTCTCGATACTTACGACGTGCCGTGCGCTGCACACCTTGAGCACTGGGACACTGACCAGTAAGCCGGTGGCGGCCGAGTGGGCGGGCCGCATGCTCGGCTCACCGTGGAAGGGTCACATCGCCTGGACGCTCGAGCACCGGCACGACTTCACCGAGCACGACCCGGGCCCGGCGCACGAGTTCATCCGGAACACGCTCCAGTTAGTGGGCGGGACCGAGGCAACGCCCTGACGGTGTAACAGATACTGCCGGACGGTGGGGCGGATTCCCGAGCGGGCATGGAGCCCGCGGACCCTCAGTCAGCTGCCGCGACGGGGTAACCTATATCAATCCGACACCTCTTCGGGTCCCACAGAAAGGTCAACGCATGACCGAAGGCTCGTCGAGCGGAAGCAGTCGTGTCTCCACCAAATCCGTGAACACCGCCTCGCAGCTGTTCGAGTTCGACGCGTCCACCGATGTCCTGCTTGATCCCGTGGCTATCATGGCGAAAGCCCAATACCTCAACGGTCATGATCGGGTACCAGACGGCGTTGTGTTGTGCTTCTTCCGCGACGTGGTGACGGAGATGGCGGCGCGAGCGGGCTCCTCGGAGGTCGTGGAGCTGATCGACGCCCGCAGGCTGTACGCCCAATGCCATTAAGTTAAGGGTTGGCGTCGGTGGTCTGGCAGTGCATCCGCGGCCACCACCACGCCCTCCAGGTCGGCGATCTGATCACCGAGCTGCGGGAACATCGGGATCCCGTTGGGCTTGCTTTGGACGTCGACCTGCCTGACCACCACCCCGGCGTGGTTACCGATCGCAACCATCAGATGGCGAGCGGGACCCTGCGTGCCGCGTGAGCCTCCCATGGTCTTGCCATCCACCGCGACCCCCCGGCGCACACCGGACCGGCCGGTATGGCAGGCGGTTCAGGGTGCCCGTTGGTCGCGGTGGGAGACTCGGCGTAGCGCCTCTTCGACGGGCAGGCGCAGCCAGAGGGCGTGTCCTGGTCGTTGGCCGGTCAGGGTGGTCAAGGTGTGGGCCCAGGTGATGGCGAGGTCCAGGTTGGCGCGGTGGTCGCGCCGCAGGCTGGCGAGTGCGTAGGACTGCATGGTGTGGATCCCGCGGTCTTCGATGACCACCGTGTCTGGGTGGTCCTCGAGTGCGGGGTCGATGCGGGTGGTGAGGATGTCGGTGCGGATGGCCGCCGCGAGAAGTGTTTCGGTGATGGCGTCGCCGTGTCGCCGGTAGGGGTCGCCGGAGGAGGCGAACAGGTCGATGAGCGTGGTGGCCAGGGGTTCGGTGTCCACGGTTTGGGTGGATTTGCCCGCGCCGGGGAGTCCTTCGAAGCTGATCAGCATGGTGGTCGGGTGGTGGTGAGCGGGTCGGGGTCGGTGGGGAGGGGGTGGTGGAGGTAGGACAGTGCTCGCTCGGCGCACTCGCCCAGGGGCAGGGAGGTGTCCAGGCGGAGTTTCGGCTTGGGGATCGGCTCGGCGCTGGCCTGGAGGTGTTGGTAGAGCGCGAGGTCGCGGTTGGCGGCGGGGTGGGTGCCGCGAGCGGCATCCGCGCGCAGCCGTTGGTCGACGGTGGCCTGGGCGCAGACGCATTCGATGAGCCGCAGCGGTTGCTGGGTGCGGGAGGCGAACCGACGGACCTGAGTGAGCTGGTAGGCGCGGGAGCAGGTGCGTCCGTCGAGGATGACGATGGTGTCGGGGCTGCGGCGGAGCTGCCAGGCGGCGGTGCGGAACAGGGTGCGGACGCAGAAGTCGTCTTGCTCGCGGGTGTAGCGGGTGTGCTCCGTACCGAACAGCGCGTGCCGGACGCGGTCTTTGTCCAGCAGCAACGCCTGGTCTGCCAGCCGGTGGACGAGCTCGGCGGCTAGGGTGCTTTTGCCGGTGCCGGGTAACCCGGCCAACTGAACGATCATCACTTTGTCCCTGCGGAGAACGGCGTCGGGGGTAGCTGTGGCCAGAGCTGTCGCAGTCGCGCCCATCCGGCCGCTGCCGTCGCGGGCACCAGCGGCGCTGGAGTCCGTCGTCGGCTCAGGATTTCCGGGACGCTGTGCTCGTCTGTCGCGTGGTACGGCGAGGAGGTCAGATGGAAGCTGATGCGTGGCACCACAATGTCGTCGACGTGGCGGGTGGACATCGTGGCCTCGGGTGAGCTGATGTGGTAGCCGAGTTCGGTGAGCACCGTGCGGGCGGTGGGGAGGTCGTCGGGGGCGAGCAGGACATCGAGATCGGTGAACTGCCGGGCGCCTGTGCCGCCGTAGAGGCTGGATTCTGCGGCGATGCACCTCGCCTCACGCTGTCGCGTCCAGTGCGGCCAGGGTCTCGGCCTCGCTGTCGGCCGTGTAGGTCGGGTGTGGCTACGTGCCCGTTGGCTGCTGAGGCGGCTGCCTCCCGTAGAGCGTCCTGACGGAGCAGGTGCTTGAGGTAGGCGGAGGCTCCGTCCTTGGTGCGGGCTCTCCTTGTGCGGGCTCTGCATTGCCGTACTCGCGCCGCTGTCTGCGGTTCTATGCTCCCGATTAGTCGCTTTCGCGGCATACGCGACAGTGTGCAGAACCGTGCTCGTGCGCGGGGGATCCGGGGTCGGTACTGGCGGGCTCCGTTGATCGAGCGGTCGGTATTCCCTTTGCAGCGGGTTGCAGCGACGTCGACGCCACGATCGAAGAATCAGGGTCGTATTTACGGACCGTTTGGCTGTCGCTGATGGGGTGCGGCGCCACGGTCGTCTCAAGGTTGCGGGATCTCGGAGGTGCATAAGCATCCATGAGTCCCTGCGGGGGCGGCTCTGAAGGTGCACAAGCATCCATGAGACCGTGCGGGGGGTGGGTCGGTCGGTGCGCGGGGGATGCGTCTGCTGTGAAATTCGGTGATCGCTTGGTGCCTATGGTGGGTGCCGTGCCGGGTTGCCGCCGTTGATCTCCCTGAAGGCGTGCCCCAGCCAGCGCGTCGGGTCCTGGACGACGAATTGCCGCCCGGAGGGAAGATTCGAGACTACAGCGTCGACTGTGGCGTCGCCCTGAGGTAGCTCCCGCACGTCAGCGTGATCCACCACAGCCCGGGGCACGTTCGGCCGGACCATTCCGACGTGAGACATCCGATACCGAGTCTGCCGATGTGGAGCGGAAAAATTTGACACGTCTCCTACCGACCGATCCACAACCGGTCGAAACAACATGATTGGCTGGCGCGGCGTCACTGTGGGCTGGCGTGGGTCAGCAGCTCCTCGCAGGTCTGGACTAGCACCTCGGCCGCGTCCCGCACGGCTCTGGTGACGCCGGGATGGGACGCGCGGCGCTGCCAGTGGTCCAGCTGTCGTTGGGCGGCCTGGCGTAGGGCGTCGGCATCGGCGTCAGCGGGTAGCCCGAGCCGGGCGCTGGGCTCGGCACCGGCTGCTCCTAACAACTCTTCGGCCGCGTGGCGCTCCGGGCCGGTCAGCGGCAGCGTGCCGGAGCGCAGCTCGTTGATGAGATCGATCTCGGCCAGCTCGTGGGCCCCGGAGCGGATGCGTTCCAGCTGGTAGCGCAAGCGAAGGGCCCGGTCCCCGTGCAGCGGCGCGGAGCGCACCACCGCGTCCAGCACGCGCAGCGCTGAGCGGGCTTTGAGCGCTCCGGCCCGGTGGGCGTTGCCCGAGCGCACCGCCCGATCTGCGGTCCCGCCCGGCGGCGGCTCGTCCAGCTGGGCCTGGAGCTCACCCAGCCGTCCGCTCTGTGCGCTCCCGGCGTAGAGCGTGAGGGCCTCGCGGAGGACCTCGCGCACCTGGTCGAGGATGGGTGGCTGCCCGTTCACCGGGCCGTTTACCGGGCTGATCCCGCGGGCGTCCGCGGGCACGTGGTCGCCCTCGGCAGCTGTGGGCTGGACCCTCGGCCGCAGCGGAAGCGCGCCGTCGAGCGTGGTCCCCACACCGGGAACCGACTGGATCGAGATCGTGCCGCCGACCGCGGCGATCCGGGCGGCGACGTTGCGCAGTCCGCGCCCACCCGCACCGTGGCCGGTACCGGCGCCATCCGATATGAAGCCCGGTCCGTCATCGCGGATCGTGAAGCGCAGCGCGCCGTCCACCTCTAAGACCTGCACCGTCACGGATGCCCCCGGTGCGTGCTTGCGTGCGTTGTTGACCGCCTCAAGGCAACAAAAGTAGACGGCCGCCTCGACCTGCGGGGGGAAGCGGCGGTCTGCGGGAATGCCGTGGGTGGTGATGACAACCGGCGGGTGCCCGCCAGATAGATCGGTACGCAACGCCGTGAGGAGCCCGCGCTGGGACAGCAGGATGGAACAGACCCCGGTCGCGGTCTCCGCGAGCACGGCCTCCGCGGTGTCGATCTGGGTGGTGAGCTGATCCAGCCGACTCCGCGCCGCCTCGAGGTGACCGCGCTCGACGTCGTGTTCGACGAGGCCCACCGCAAGCCGCAGCGACACCAGGTGGTGCTGCGCGCCGTCGTGGAGGTTCCGCTCGATGCTCCGCCGCTCGCTGTCCATCTCCGCCACAGCCGCTCGCCGGGACAGCGCGATGTCCTCGGCGTGCGCGAGGGCAGCCCGGAGTTGTTTTTCCAGTTCGATCCCCAGCTGATGCACCTGGAGGATGGTGCCGAGGTGCTCTGCGATGTCCGCCAGCAGGTGACGGCGCTGGGCGTGCAGGCCGGCGACGGCGGCTCGGTCGAGGGCAATCGCGCCGATGTGCTCGCCCCCCAGCTGGATGGGGAGCACGACGTGGTCATCGTCGGCCGCTGCGGTGCCCGCACTCCATGCGTAGGTGCGATCCCGCAGCCCGGTATGTTTGACGGTCAGCCGGCACGAGCTCGCGCCCAGCCCACGCCCGATGGCCTCGGCGACTCCAGCCAGGTCGGGCGTGTCCGCCGGCGCGGAGCGGGACAACGCCGTGATATCGGCCAACACCCGGTAGGGGGTGGGCCGCCGACCGTACAGCAGCTGATCCACCAGCCGCTGGAGCTGACCGTACAGCGGGAGCAGCGCCACCGCGACCAGCGCGCTCGCCACGGCCGCGCCCGCCGTCTGGTTCCCGGTAAGCCGAGCGGTGACGGCCTGAGTGACCACATACCCGCACCCGGCGAACACGATCACGAGGGTGGCCGCCAGACTGCGGCTGAACAGCTGTTCGACCCGCCACAGTCGATGACGTCGCGTGGCTATCAGCACCGCGCCGGCGATCGCGGCGGCGGCCAGCCGGGAGAACCAGAACGGCGGCGCGATCGGCGCCTGCTGGAGGGGACCGGTGAGCTGGCCGCTCGGGTCGGCGAGGGTTCCGCCGGGCTCGTTGAGGGCCCACAGCAGCAGCGCGATGGTGCTCAGCACGGCGGATGCGCTCAACGCGGTGGCCAGCACGCTGACGAGCAGCCGCGCCTGAGTCCGGTGCTCGGCCCTCGCGGCCCGCCGGATACGCCGGGGCAACGCGAGCAGCCCGACGAGCGGGATGAGGAACCCGAAGAACACCACAGAGCTGATCGCATCCGGGAGCAGGGTGGCGCCCAGGCCGATCACACCGAGGAGGGCGCTCCCCGTGAGCACCACGAGGGGCCGGCGCGGCCGCTCGCTGGCCTCAAGATCCCAGCCTCCGGTGGGGAACAGCACCAGCGCCAGGAGGTAGGCAGCGCCGGTGAGGCCGCGCAGTGCCACGGTGAGCCACCCCGCGATGGTCGGCCCCACCGCCGGCATCATGAGCTCCGCGGTGTCCGCCTGGAGGGTGAAGACGCTGGCTGAGGCGGTCAACGCCAGCGCCAGCAGCAGGCGGACCCAGCTGCGCTCACCGCAGCAGAGCAAGGCAAGGGCGAGCAGGAGGTTGAGCACACTGAAGGCGCCGTCGAGCACTACCTGCCCGAGCGGCTCGCTGCGGGAACCCGGGGCCAGCACATCGAGAACCAGAGATCCGAACGCCAGAGCACCGCAGGCCGCCAGTAACGTCCAGTAGCCGCCGCGGATGCCCACCGAGGACTGGCTGATCATGGTGCAACCAGGGTGGATTGCGCCCGGGTCACGTCCTCGACGGAGGGCTCAAGTTGGTCGGGCAGCCAGGCGCGTAGCACTGCGCCGCCGGTGCCGTCCTCGGTCAGCTCCACCTCACCGCCCAGCGCCGCCAGCCGTTCCACGTCGTCGGCCAGCGCGGCGAGCACACCCTCCGCCGGGGTGGCCAGGGCGGGATCTGCGATGCGGATGGTCAGCCGTCCCGGGCTATGGTCCAGGTGCACCTGCACGGCCTGCGGCGCCGGGTGGCCAGCGAGATGCGCCAGCGCCGAGGCCGCCAGGAAGTAGATCCCCGACTCGACTTCCCAGGCCAACCGCTGGGACAGCGTTCCGGACAGCCGCACCGGCCGCGGCAGCTCGGTCGCCAGTTCCTCCAGCGCGCCCCCGGGACCTTGATCCCGCAACACCGCCGGGTGCACTCCCCGGGCGATCACCCGGAACCGCTCAAGCAGCTCATCCAACTCCATCCGGGCACGCGTCAGCGCCTGCTGGGCCTGCTGGGCCGGCGCGGTGGTCCCGGATAGGTGATCCCGGGCCTGGATGAGTTCGCTGCGTAGCGTCGCGAGCCGACCGGTCGTCGCCTGGGTAAGCTCAGCGAGCAACCGACGGCGTTCGACATCCCGCGCGCGAGCCAGTCGTTGCCGGGATGCCTGCAGCTCCGTGGCCAGTTCGTCGGCTCGCCGGACCCGCTGGTGCAGCTCAGCGTTGAGCTGCACCCCGCGCAAGAGCAGTCCAGCCCCGCCCGCGACGTCGTGCATCAGACGTTTGTCGGCCGGCGTCACGGCCCGCCTGGGCTTCTCGATAGCCAGCGCCGCCCGCAGCACCGACCCATCCAGCACCGGCACCACGTGGTCCACCTCTGGTGCCGCCAGCAGGGCCGCCAGGTTGGCCACGCCAACCGGTGAGTCCTCGGCGACGTCGGGATAGGACGCGGCGCGCAGCAGCCTGCCCTCCACCGCCAACCAGATGGCGGCCCGCGTGGCTCCGGTGCCCTCGGCGAGGACCTGGGCCAGGCCAGGCAGGGCGTCGTCCAGCGACCCCGCCTGGATCCTGGCGGTGGTTCTGGCCAGGGCGGTGGTTCTGGCCAGAGCCGAGTAGGGGGTGGTCATCGGGCTGTGTGTGAGGCCGTGGGCCCATCGGTCGATCTGCGGCAACGCCAGCGCAAGCCCGGCCGCACTGAGGGCGCCCGCCAGGAACGGCAGCAGCACCGCCCCCTGCGAGCTGACGAGGCGCCCGAGGCCATGCTCTACCACGGCGAACACGGCACCGACCAGGCCCGCGCCTAGCAACAGGCGCAACGGCCGCGCCGCGCTCGTCCTGATCATCCCGCACCACCGGTCCACCCCGGAGGCCACCACCGCACCCCCGGTCCCTGCGCTTCCACGCTAAGCGCCGGATCACCCGCAGCCAAATCCTTTCCGCTCAGCTCTGCGTCCGCTGCGACCGCAGGTAGGTCAGAACGGCGAGCACGCGGCGGTGGTGCGTGGTCGTGTCAGGGGGCAGCCCGAGCTTGGCGAAGATATTCGCGATGTGTTTTTCGACCGCCTTGGGCGTCACGTAGAGCTGTCCGGCGATCCCGGTGTTCGAGCGTCCCTCAGCCATCAGCCGCAGCACGTCCAGCTCCCGGTCCGACAGGGCCGCGAGGCTGTCCTTTTTGTCCCCTCGGGGCCGATCGACCAGCCGTTTCGCCAGCACCGGCTCGATGACGATCTCGCCGTTGTGGATCCTCGTCAGGGTATCGGTGAGGACCTCGACGCTGCCGACCTTCTCCTTGAGCCGGTAGCCGATGCGTTCCGTACCGATCTGCAGGATCCGCATGAGGTAGTGCGACTCCGCGTAGTGCGACAGGAACAGCAGCCCCAGGTCGGGATGTGCGGCCCGCAGACGCTGGGCGGTGATCAGGCCACCGTCCGGTTCCGGCGGCATGCGGATGTCCACAATGGCGACGTCCGCGGGTTGGCTGCTCAGCAGCGCGACCAACCGGTCACCATCGGCCGCCCAGCCGATGACCTCCTGCCCTGCCGCGCGGAGCAGCATGACCAGTCCCTCCCGGAACAGGGCACCGTCTTCGGCTACGGCTACTCGCATGGAATCCTCGCGGTGATCGTGCTGGCGTTCGGTGCATCCCCCTCGCACACCTTCACCGTCCCGCCCAGCGGCCGGGCCCGCTCCGCAACGAGGTGCCCGTGGCGGCCATCGACGCCGACGACCGACAGCAGCAACTCGTCGCGTTCCCGGCGCAGGATCACCTCGACGGGCGGGGCATCGGCCGGCAGCGATGCCAGGCACTCCGCCACGGCAAAGTAGGCGGCACCCTCCGCCGCGACGCCGAACCGCTCTCCTGACTCCACGATCGACACTGGCCGGCCCATCCGGTCGGCCACTTCCCGCAGCGCTGGACCCAGGCCGGCTTCGTCCAGCAACGGCGGGTAGAGCTTGCCGGCGACGTCCCGTAACTCCTCCAGCACCGCGTGCAGCTCGTCCTGGAGCTTGCCGAGCCAGGCCTGTAAGGCCGCTGTCTCGGGTGGGCCAGTGTGCCGGAACAGACCCAGCCGCAGGGTCAGCGCGGAGATCCGCAACGCGGCCCCGTCATGGAGCTGCCGTTCGAGCAGCCGGCGGCACACCCACTGATCTTTTTCCTGGCGCCGCCCTGCCTCGACCGGCAGCTCATAGGAGCGATCACCAACGCGGTGATCGGGCCCGGAAACCATGTTTGCATCCTCGATGGAGATCAGGGAGAAAGCAAAGGGGTGTTCCCCACCGTTGCAGTGGGGGTAACCCCACCTCATCACCTCATTGGTTGCTAAGAGTTGTCGGACGTATCTCAAGGGGTTGAGGAGTTCTCCTATGACTGCCAACTATCGCGGGTTCTTGTGACTGTACGTTACCCTGGGATCCAGGCAGGGAGGCGCGGTGCGGTACAGCCTCGGAGTTGATCTCGGCACGACTTTCGTCGCCGCCGCGCTCTGCGCCGAGACCAAAGCGGAGATGGTCACCCTCGGTGCTCGCTCGGTGGTCGCTCCGGCCGCCGTCTACCTCCGGGAGGACGGCACCGTGGTCACCGGAGAGGCCGCCAGTTTGCGGGTGGTGAGCAGCCCGGATCGGGTGGCGCGGGAGTTCAAGCGCCGGCTGGGTAACCCGACGCCGCTGCTGCTCGGTGGCCAGCCGCACGCCGTCACCACGCTGCTCGGCTTCCTGCTGCGCGACGTCCTGCGGACGGTGGCCGAGATGGAAGGCGGACCACCGGAGCGAGTCGTGCTGACCCATCCGGCCAACTGGGGTCCGTATCGACGTGCGCTGTTTGCGGAGGTGCCCCCTCTGGTGGGGCTGGCAAGCCCGCACTTGGTGACCGAGCCCGAAGCCGCCGCAGCACACTACGGGGCGTCCCGGCACCTTGCGGATGGCCAGACGGTCGCGGTCTACGACCTGGGCGGCGGCACCTTCGACGCCACCGTCCTGCGCAAACACCCGGGCGGTCTGGAGATCCTTGGCACCCCGGAGGGCATCGAACGGCTCGGTGGTGTGGACTTCGACGACGCGATCCTGTCCTACGTCGACTACGCCGCCAACGGAGCGCTCAGCGAGCTGGACCCGCGGGACCCCCAGGTCACCGTCGCGCTCGCCCGGCTGCGGCAGGACTGCATCCTGGCCAAAGAGGCGCTCTCGGTGGACACCGAGACAGTGCTGCCGGTCTTCCTCCCCGGCCGGCACTTCGACGTGCGCATCACCCGGTCGGACTTCGAGGACATGGTGCGGGCCCCGATCGAGTCCACCATCGGCGCGTTGTCCCGGACGCTGCAGTCAGCTCAGGTGCGACCCGCGGACCTCAGCGCCGTGCTGCTGGTGGGCGGCTCGTCGCGCATCCCGTTGGTTGCCCGGATGGTCTCGGCCGAGCTGGGACGTCCCACCGTCCTGGACACCCATCCCAAATACGCCGTCGCGCTGGGGGCCGCCACGCTGGCCGCCCGGTACGGCGCCGCTCCCCGGTCTGAGCGTCCGCTCCCGGCGGCGGCCCCCGCTGGCGCGCTCCCAACTCCGCGTATGCCCGCACACGACGTGTTGCCCGCGGCCACTTCCGCCCCGAAGGCACCGCCGCGACCGCCCCTGCTTGACCCCCCAGGGCTTGACTCTTCCGTGCTTGACTCTTCCGTGCTTGACCCGCCTATGCTCGAGGCGACCAGCCCTCCGGCGCCCGCGCCCGGTGGGGTTACCGACCGGGGACCGACCGGCTGGAGGGCACTGGAGCGGGGGCGCCGGCTGCCGGTGCTGACTCCTACCGGCGCGCTGCTGGGGTTGGCTGGTGTGATCGCGCTCATCGTGGTCGTCGCCATCACCCTGCTCAGCACGCCCTCGCCCGCCGGCGCACCGTCCCGGCCCGCACCCGAGTCCGCACCGAGTGCAGCCGGGACCGCTGGACCGGAGCGGGCGATACCCGCCCTCGGTGCCACCATCGCGGTCGGGAACACCCCTACGTTCGTCGCCATCTCGCCGACTGGCCGGCAGGCCTATGTCGCGAACGGGACCGCCGGGATGCTCACCGTGCTGGACACCGCGGTCAACCGAGTCACCGCGACGATTCCCATCACGGTCGGTCCGCCCCAGTACCTCGCGTTCGCCCCGGACGGCCGCCGGCTGTACGTCAGCGTCTTCAACGACCAGCAGACGATCCACGCGATCGACGTGCTCGACACCGCGTCGAACACCGTGATCGCCACGATCCCGCAGCCGGCACGCCCGTTCCTCCCCGCAGTTACCCCGGACGGGAAGCGACTCTTCGTGCCCAATCATGACATCGCGGCCATCTCAGTGATCGACACTTCCACTGACGCGGTCATTGCCCAGATCAAGGTTCCGCCGAACCCGCATTGGGTGGCGTTTTCCCGCGACGGCCGCTTCGCCTATACGGCCAATCACGAGTCCAACGTGGTTTCGGTGATCGACGCCTCCACCCTCACGGTGGTCGCGATAATATCGGTCGGGGCCAGCCCACATAGCGTCGCGGTATGTCCTGACCGCCCCCTGGTCGCTGATGTGAACTATGACGGGAACTCCGTCACGGAGATTGACACCACCACGAATAAGGTTGTGGCGACCATACCGGTCGGGCGCAATCCCCGAGACATCGCCTGGGCTCCCGACGGACGGTTCGCCTACGCGGTCAACGAGGGCAGCAACAACGTCTCCGTCATTGATGCCCGGACCAACCAGGTGACGGCGACCATCCCGACCGGGGACAGCCCGAACACGATTGCCATCCTGCCCAATGCCCGACAGGCCTATGTGAGCAACCTGGACAGCGGCACGCTGACCACCCTGGAGCTCACTGGCTAATCACGAGGCCAGCCTCATTATTATGAGGCCAGCTTGATCTCCGCACAGGAGGCCAGCTTCTCCCGCAAGTGGCTCAGCGCGCGCTGTCGAGTAGGTCCGATGGCGCCGGTGGGGATTCCGGCGGTGCGCGCCACGTCGGTGTAGGGCTGGGACCCGTCGGTGAACAGGGCGTGGAGGAGGGTGCGTTGGCGGGGTGGTAGTTCGTCGACGAGGGTCCAGAGTGTGCGGGCGGTGTCGGTGTCGAGAGCGTGCTGTTCTGGGCCTGAGGCTGGGTCGGCGAGGGTGTCGGCCACGGTTTCGATGGGGTCTGGGGCCGATGTGGCCTGGCGCAGGATGCGGAGGCATTCGTGGCGAGCGGTGGTGATCAGCCAGGCGCCCAGTCGGTCGGGATGCAGGATGCGGTGGGTGTTTTCGGCGAGGCGTAGCCAGGTCGTCTGGATGACGTCGAGTGCGTCGGCGTGTTGCAGCCGAAAGGAGCGCACTGTCGCTGAGACGAGTTTGCCGTACCGGCGCACAATTTCTTCCCAGGCGGCTGGGTCGCCCTCGCTCACCCGAGCTAGCAGGTCGGCGACGGTGTCGGTGTCGCCGGCAGGTGGGCAATTCCTGGTGGCAGTTGCCATTGCCGATCACGCTCTTTCTGGCGCGGTGTGTCTTTGCGGCTGCACCCAGCCGATCAGACTGGAAAGTGATACGCCCGGCCAGTGTGTTTTCTCTGGTCCTGGCTGCTCATGAGATTGCCACCGGCGCCGGATTCGCTCGATGGTGTGCTCCCCCCATCCGGCGGAGCCATCCCCCTTTCGCAGGTAGGGCTAACCCTCCCGATACCCCACGTTTTCTCGGCCACCACCACCCGGCACCAACACTGGCTCAGCCGCGGCCACGGCGGCGACGAGGAGAGCCAGGGTGCGCGGGCGCAGTCCGTATGCAGCCCAGCTTCACCTGATTGGGTATTAAGCATGATGTATCTATCGGGCGTTGCCCGTGCTCTTACTGGTGGTGGTTAGTCCCGAGTTGACCCAGACCCGCGAATAGAACTGCGAGCGTCATGCGACTTTCTCGGCAGATACACCTCAACCAGGCCCTCATGCGGATTCCGCGACGCGCGGAGAGCACCGACCGTTCCACCCTTGCCATGACGTTCGTCTCGGCCGGGTCGTTCTCCGCTATGCTGCACTCGACAGACCACCAGATCCTGTACGGGCGCAGGGGGACCGGGAAGACCCACGCCCTGCAGTATTTGAGTGACCTGATCGAGCACACCGGCGATGTGCCCGTCTACGTCGACCTTCGCACCATCGGTTCAGCCGAGGGCATATACACCGACAGCAACCTGAGCCCGGCGGTGCGCGGAACCCACCTGCTGGTGGACACGCTCGAGGCAATCCAGGACGAGTTGCTCTCGGTCGCGTTCGGATGCGAGATCGGCGACCAGGACGCCCTGCTGCTGGCGCTGGAGGCGCTCGCAGAGGCGGCGAGTGCGGTCAAGGTCGTCGGTGAGGTGGAGCAGGAGACCACCGTGAATGGCTTGGTCGAGTCCTCGGCTGGTCTGGAGCTAACCGTATCGCCCACTGTTAAAGTGTCTGCGTCACGGCGTAAGTCGGCTAGTGCGCAGAGCCGGTCGCGACGCTCGGGAATCGAACGACATCACGTCGTGTTCGGGCCGCTCAGCAGGGCTCTGCGGGCCATTGCCAACGCGTTGCGCCCGGCCCGGTTGTGGTTGCTGCTGGACGAATGGAGCAGCGTCCCCCTCGACCTGCAGCCCTTGCTGGCCGACCTGCTGCGCCGCAGTGTCCTGCCGACCCCGGGTATCACGGTCAAGATTGCGGCGATCGAGCGTCGGTCACGGTTTAGTCAGCCCTCACTCCATGGGGACTACATCGGGATCGAGATCGGCGCCGATGCGGCCTCCGCGGTTAGCCTCGACGATCATATGATCTTCGACAATGCCCGGAGCAGCGCTCAGGAGTTCTTCGGGCAGCTGTTCTACAACCACGCCAGTGCGCGACTGTCCACTATGATCTACCAGCCGCCGCCGGACCCGGAGAGCTTCATCGAGGCCACCTTCCAGCGCAACACGTTCCCTGAGCTGGTGCGGGCCGCGGAGGGCGTGCCCAGGGATGCGATCAACATCGCCGCGCTGGCGGCGCAGCACGCCCGCGACGAGCTGATCGACTTATCGGACGTGCGCCGGGCGGCCCGGGACTGGTACCTGCGCGACAAGCAGAGCGTGATCAACACGAACGAGCCGGCCCGCCAGATGTTGCGGCTCCTGATCGACGAGGTGGTGGGCCGGCGCCGCTCCCGCACCTTCTTGCTTGACCAACTCGACGCCCGGCAGGAGACGATCGACGACCTGTACGACGCGCGCCTGCTGCACGTGCTGCGACGCGGCATCGCGGACCCGAAAAGTCCGGGCACACTCTATGACGGGTTCGCCATCGACTACGGGTGCTATGTCAACCTGAACTTCAAGCCCCGCGACCGGGGTGGGTGGCTGAACTCACCGAAAGGCGTCCCGCCGGACGAGTTCAGCCGCGTCAAAGAAGCCATCGACATGGCCAAACTCGAATGACGTCATGGTTGCGACTCCCATATCACGTCGAACCCCAGAAGGGACCGGTACCGCTCGAGAAGCTCTTCGTCGCTCAACTCAGATTGGGGCGTGCGCGTTCCCTTGGGTTCGGGACCGTAGACCTCGGCCGCTAGCTCCAGCTCCTGCTCCAGCGCCCACCCCGTCGGGGTGTGCCGGAACTCCTCCAATGAGTCGTCGCTCATGACACCTCCTGGTGCAGTGAGGGCCCCTGTCTCAGGGTGTCACGGTCTCATGGTGTCACGCGCATACCAGGAGCGCACCACCCGCCGAACGCAGCGCCACCAGCCTCTCGCCAAACCTTACGGACTCCCCGGCGAGGCCCGGAGTGTTGTAGTTTAGGGACGTCCTAAAAGACAACTGGAAGCGCGGGGAGTCATGGCGTCACCCTTTAACCCTCAGCCCGATCTTGTCGAAGCTCGCGGCCTGCTGCGCCGGAGGGTGGACACAGTACTGGGCGGGCTTGCCTCCGGCGTGCTGCCGAGCGAGGCAGAGCGACAGCAGGTTGACATCAAGGAGGAGGCGGGACGCCGTGGCGCGGGGGGCGTGCTCCTCCCGGGACAGGTCAAGAACCTCGCAGCGGCGACCCAGTTGGCCGACGAGGTAGCTTGCTTCGCGAACACCCCGGGCGGTGGGGCGTTAATTGTCGGGGTCGAGGACAGAACTGGAGACCTACTGGGTACGGCCCTGGACCCGGAGTGGTTGCGTCACCGCATTTATGAACGAGTTGATATCGCACCGTTAGTCGAGCAGCGCAACATCAACGGTGTTCGTCTGTTGGTGCTGTATGTTGCCGCCGCGCCGGACCCTGTCGAGGACACGTCTGGACGCATCCGCTGGCGTGTTGGCGACCACTGTACGCCAGTCGACCGCGCTGAATGGTGGCAGCACCGGCAGGGCCAAGTCGGCTACGACAGCATGGCGATCTCGACCAGCCGTACCGCGGCAGATGTTTCGCCTGGCGCGCTCGTTATTGCGAGAAAATACTTGCAAGCAGCGGACCCGGCGGGCAGTGTAGGCATGGACAGCGCAATCGATCTTCTCCGGCGTCTTGGCGTGCTTCTGCCCGATGATCACCTCACGCAGGCCGGCGCGCTTGTATTCTGCTCTGCCGACCGCACCTATCTCTCGGTGACTGTGCTCGACGTGGATGGGGGTGACGTCATATCTACGCCACCGGACTTCAGGGGGTTGAGCCTGCTTGAACAACTGTCTGCGACAGAGGACCGCCTGGATCCCCTGAACTCCGAGGTAGTGCTGCGAGGCTCGTTCGCCGAAGTGTCTGTCCGCCGGCTCCCCACCGCAGCGCTTCGGGAGGCAACCCTGAACGGGCTTGTGCATCGCGACTGGTATCTGCCGGACCCGGTCACAGTGACCTGGGTGCAGGCGGACTCGGCCTTGCAGGTCATCAGCCCTGGAGGGTTTGTCGGCGGTGTCACGGCGGAGAGCGTGCTCACCCAGCGCTTTGCCCGCCATCCGGCGCTCGCAGATGTGTTCCGCGCTCTGGGTTTAGTGGAGAAACAGGGGCTGGGCGTCGACCGGATGTACCGGGAGATGGTCGCCCTCGGGCATCGGCCACCCGTCATCGTCGAAGATCAGGGCCCGCAGGTCCGCACCCGCCTGGTCGGCGGAGAACCAGTAATCCCAGTGATGGCACTCACTACACGTATTGAGCCAGCAGTGCGCCGCAAGGACGTGCGGGTCGCGCTGATCGTTGATACGCTGCTCCGCGAACCGTTCACCACCCCGCAGCGCATGGCGCTGGTACTACAGCGGACACCAACCGAAGCAGAAGAAGCACTCGATACTGCCGCAGATTGTCGAGTATACACCCGACCCCTGCTAGTTCGACACAAGGACACCTGGATGCTGTCCCCTGCTGCATTGAATGTTGTGGAAACCTCTGGATCGAGGACTAAGCTACGCAGCCGTGGCATCCTTTCCTATCGTCGGCCAGACGATCCACTCGACGTGGTACGCCAATGGCTTGCAGTGCACGATCGCATTACTTCTGGTGATCACGCCCTACTCACAGGGTTGACCCAACCAGGGGCATTGAACCAGCTCGATCGCCTTGTCGCGGAGGGCTTCCTTGTCCGAGGTACCGGACGCGGACGCAATGCGCACTTCCTCTCTGGACCCAAGTTGACCCGAGACGGTGCTGGCGCTGCGCAGTCGGCCCGGGCCCACATCTGGACTTGAGGTCACGACATCCGTAGTGGGCCCTGGGTGGTGGAGATCGCCTGCCACAGTCGGCTGACCGGGGTCCCGTCTGCGCGGTGCGCGCCGATCACCTCGTGGGTCTCGAAGAGCTCAGGAGTGTCGCCGAGGGCGCAGCGCAGGATCGCCTGGTAGGTGCCGGTCACGCAAGGTCACGCTCTGTCTCGTTATCCTGAGTCTCTTTATCCTGACGGTTCGAGGCTGCTCAGGGGAGGTACGGTGGCCAGGGTGTTCCTCAGCCACGCCAGCGAGGATCGGGCTTTGGCTGCTGAGCTGCACGAGTGGCTGGGTCTTGAGGGCCATGAGGTGTTCCTGGCCGCGGATCTGCGGGGATGGCATCGCCGTCGGTGAAAAGTGGCGGCAGCGGCTACACGAGCGGTTGCGGTGGGCTGATGCGGTGGTGTGCGTGGTCACCTCGGCATACTTGGCGTCCCGGTGGTGCACGGCCGAGGCCGCGATCTCCTGGTCGCGAGGCAGCCGGCTGTTGCCGCTGCGCGCCGAGCCGAGGGTGGCTGACCCGCTGCTGAGTTCCCTCCAGCACACCGACTACACGCACGATCCGGGTGCGGCCCGGGTCGCGTTGCACGAGGCGTTGCGCCGGGTCGATGCGGCCGGGGGGCGGGGCTGGCCGGAGGGTCGTTCCCCGTTCCCGGGGTTGCGCCCGTTCGACGTCGAGCAGCATCGGGTGTTCTTCGGCCGCACCGAGGAGACTGGAGAACTCGCCGAGCTGCTGCGATCCCCGGCCGAGCGCCCGAAGGGCGCGGCACTGCTGGTGGTGGGGCCCTCGGGGTGCGGCAAGTCGTCGCTGGTTCGGGCCGGAGTGCTGCCGGTCATGGCCGGTGAGCCGGGGTGGTGGACGCTGGCGCCGATAGTGCCCGGCGTTGATCCGGTAGCGGCGCTGGTCTGGGAGCTGGCCACTGCGGCGCGGGGCCTCGACCTGGGCTGGACGGTGGCCGACGTCCGCGACCAGCTCGATAAGGATGGCCTGGCAGGGATGGTTGACGAGCTGCTGCTGGCTGCCCCACGCGGTTCGTGTCGCCTGCTGGTCGTCGTGGATCAGTTCGAGGAGCTGCTCACCCAGGCTGCCCCAGCTGATCGGGCCCGGTTCGCCGAGCTGCTGCGGCCCGCGCTGGCCGGTCCGCTGCAGCTGGTGCTCACGCTGCGCTCGGAGTTCCTCGACCAGCTACTGCTTGAAGACGAATCAGCCGCGCTGCCGATGCGCACCTACCCGCTGCGGCCGCTGGGCAAGAAGGCGTTGCGCGCGGTCATCGAAAAGCCAGCCCGGCTGGTCGGCATCGGCGTGGATGACGCCCTGGTGGACCGGCTAGTCGAGGACACCGACAGCGGGGAGGCGCTGCCACTGCTGGCGTTCACCCTCGCCCAACTCGCGGAGGGCGTTGGCCGGGGCGGCCAGCTGTCCCGCGAACGCTATGACCAGCTCGGCGGGGTGCAGGGTGCCCTGACCCGCCAGGCCGAGCAGGCCCTGATCGAGGCTCTCACCGCCAGTGGCCGCAGCCGCGAGGAGGTGATCTCCGGGCTGCTGGGGCTGGTCACTGTCGATGAGGAGGGCCGCCGTACCCGGCGGCGGGTTCTCCGCGAGCAGCTACCGCATCCGGTGACCGATGAGGTGGACGCCTTCATCGCGCGTCGGCTGTTGACCACCGACACCGGCAACGGCAGCGCGGTCATCGCGGTCGCTCACGAGGCGTTCCTGACCGCCTGGGCACCACTGGCCCAGGCCATCACCGCCGCCGCAGCCGCGCTGCGAGCTCGCCATGCCCTCGAGCACGCCGCCGCGGCCTGGGACGAGCAGGGCCGCCCGCCTGCCCGGTTGTGGACCGGTGGACAACTCGCCGCCGTCGTCGCCGACACCGGAGCCCGCGTCCAGACCCGCCGCCGATCCAGCGCAGCCAGGCCAGACCAGCGACAACGCCCGTCACGCTGGCCGCTGCGGCGACACCGGATGTTGGTCACCCAGCGAGTTGCTGACCTCCGCGAGGAGGCCCGCGATTTCCTACACGCCAGCATCCGCCGCGACCGCTTCCGCCGCAGGCGCGTCACCACCATCCTGTCGGTGCTGCTCGTTCTCGCCCTGAGCGCGGCGGGCATCGCGATCTTCCAGCAACGCGCCGCAGAAGAACAGCAACGGATCGCGACCGCGCGCCAGCTCGTCGCCCAAGCCGACGCAACACGAGACACCGACCCGCGCACCGCACTGCGCCTCGGTATCGCCGCCCAGCGCATCCACCCCGACGGCGAGACTCAGGCCAGCCTGGTCAACACCCTCACCACCACCCACTACGCCGGAACCCTGACCGGCCTCAACAGCCCGGTGTCCGCGGTAGCGTTCTCCCCTCACGGACCTACCCTGGCCACCGGCCACGGGGATGGCAGCGTGGTGCTGTGGGATCTCACCAACCCAGCCAGCCCCCGCCGCCTCGGGCAAGCCCTGACCAATCAGGATGGCTCGCTGTTAGATGTGGTGTTCTCCCCAACTGGGTCTACTCTGGCCGCCAGAAGTGTGAATGGCACCGTGACGCTGTGGGATCTGACTGATCTAGCGCAACCTCGTCATTTCGGTTCAGCCTTCTTGCATGACGATTATGTGTCATCTGTGGCGTTTTCCCCCGATGGGCGCACTATCGCCGCAGACGGTTTGCAAGTGACCCTGTGGGACCTCACCAACCCCGTTCAACCTCGCCGCCTCGGACCACCCCTGATGACCAACCGGGATGACTACATGATCGAGATGGCGCTCTCCACCGACGGACGTACCTTGGCCGGCATCGGGGACGATGTGATCTTGTGGGACTTCACCAACCCGGTCCGGCCTCGCCGCCTCGGGTTACTCCTGACCGGCCAGCGCAGCCAGGTGTCATCCGTGGTGTTCTCTCCCGACGGGCATACCTTGGCCGCCAGCACCTTTGACGGCGCTGTGATCCTGTGGGATCTCACCAACCCGACCCAGCCCCGCCGCCTCTGGGAATTAGGCACTCCGGGTGGCTCGGAGAACCCTGTAACGTTCTCTCCGAACGGCGCTACCCTGGCCACTAGCAGCCACGATGGCGTGACTCTGTGGGATCTCACCAACCCAGCCAGACCCCGTCAACTCGGGCAACCACTGACCGGCGCGACGTCCCCGGTAGCGTTCTCCCCGAGCGGGACCACGCTGGCCACCGGCAGCAGCGATGGCATCATCCTGTGGGACCTCACCGCTCTCAACAATCTCCGAGACCACGCAACCGAGCACGCCTGCGCCATAACCGGAGGCGGTCTCGACCGTGACGAGTGGACCCGCTACATCCCGGGTCTGGCATACCAAAATACCTGTCCCGCGTGACACGACGGAGGCATGCACGCGCTTACGATCTTGAAACAGTCGTGCCGCCTGACCCACCCTGCTCACCAAGGCGCCAGTAGGTGTCAATCAAGCAAGCCGTGACCCGTGGCTCACCTATTGTTTTCGGGCCGCCACGGATGGTGGTTAGCCATCGAGTAGGATTACTATATCTTCTGTGGATCACGATCATGGTTAATGTGACAGTTCCTGTTGACGTGAACAGGTGCCGAAGAAGGGCTAGATCGCGGTGGTTGAGATCGAGCATGTCATCGTGCTGGCGTTGGAAAACCGCTCGTTCGACCACATGCTGGGGTTCCTTGAGCATCCGGACCCGCGGTTTGATGGCGTGCGGGGTGGCGGCCAGTATGAGAACCCCGGTTGGGCGGGAAGCTCGCCGGTCCCCGCCGCGCCGGGAGCAAAGACCGTGGTTCCGGTGGGACCGGATCACTCTCATGACGGAGTGATGGAGCAACTCTCCCTTCGCGGGACCGGGGTGGAGCGCAGGCCCACCAACCAAGGCTTCGTGACCAGCTACGAGCGGAAGTGCCGCGGTTTGGCGCCACCGCAGTTCGGTGGTCTGCTCGGTCCGCTGGTGAATTGGTGGGTTCGGCGACACGTCACCGGCGTGGCAATCCGGGACCGTGGTCCGCTGGTAATGCGTTGTCAGCCTCCGGAGAACATTCCGGTGTTGCAGACCCTCGCGCGGGAGTTTGCCGTATGCACTCGATGGTTTTGTTCCGTGCCTGGGGAGACGTGGCCCAACCGGAACTTCCTCCATGCTGCGACCTCGGACGGTGAGACCAATATCGAAGTCCGCCCCTATTATAATCGCACTATCTTCGAGCTCCTCGAAGAGGACTACGGCCGAGACTGGTATATCTACCACGATGATACTCCACAAGTGTGGGCTTTCCCTCGGCTGTGGGACAGACCGGACCGGCACGCCCGGTGGTTTCAGCTGGCGGAGTTCTCTCGGCATGTCGAGCTGGGACAGCTGCCCGCCTACTCGTTCCTAGAGCCCAACCATCGGCCGCCGCTGCATACGCTCGATCATGCTCCTGGCATTGGCACACCCGACATCAGCAACAGCCAGCATCCGGAGAACAATCTCGTCCCTAATGCGTCCTACGATCACTTCGTGCCGGGCGACACTGATTTCCGGCGCGGCGAGTCACTCATCGCCGAGGTCTACGAGGCGCTGCGCGCCCGGCCCGAGGTGTTCGAGCGGTCCTTGCTTGTGATCACCTACGACGAGCACGGCGGCTTCTACGACCATGTGCCTCCCCGCACGAAGGTGCCGAACCCCCACAGTCCGCGCAGCTGGCTAAGTCGGCTGAGTGCGTGCGTACTCCACAGGAAAAGCACGTTCTTCGACTTCACCATGCTCGGACCCCGGGTGCCGGCGGTGGTGGTGTCCCCCTACATCGCAGCGGGAAAAGTCGATGACACCGTGCGTGACCATGCCAGCGTTCCGGCTACCCTGCGAGCCCTGTTCGCACCCGATGCTGCACCACTCACGCGACGCGACGCCTGGTCACCCCCCTTTCACCGCGTGGCGGACCTTGACCGTCCGCGCCGTGGTCAGGAATTGCCTGACCTGTCCTCGCACGTCAGCTCCTCGCCCGCCAGCCGACAACCGATCGCGACACCCTTGACAGTAATGTCAGGTCACAGCGTGGATCGCCCTAAACCAGAAATTCCTGCATATTATCGCGACTTTGTCACCCAGGCTGAGCACGTCAAGAAACACCTGCTCGCCGTGGGTGAGCTAGAGGTCACCCGGGACATCCGACCGGCACCGCTCGAGATGGCTATCGACGTCACCCACATCTTTCGCGACGCTGCGAGCCGACACCGCGACGAACTGTCGCCCAGCTAGCCTCGCCGGTTCCGTTCCCGGCGGGACGCGAAGCCCGCGACCAGGTTCTTTACGTTGACCAGGCCCTCACTGGCGCGCCAAACCCAGCCGCGGCTTTGTCGCTACATAAAGCCCGCGAACCGCTTCCTCGGGCGACTGGGCGAAGCGCAGATGTGACTTGAATAATTGTATCCTGGCGTGCACGGTCTCGCGCTCCCCAGGCTAAGTACGCTCCCCGTTTCAGCTGAAAGCCGTATGCGTCCACCTTTTCTCTGGCGCCGAGGAGGTCTAGAATGGACATACAGGACGGCAAAAGTGATTCGCCGATGTGATAGCGCGGAAAGACCGCCTTCTTCATGAGGGTTACGTCGAACCCTGCGCGAGCCAAAGAGTAGTAGTGGAATCGGCTGGGCCGCCACCGATGACCAGAACTTGCGTACCCAAGCCCATGGGTTTGCTCCTCACTAGCGAGGCGGCATTCCCTCGTTGCCACCGTCTGACAGTTCCGCGCCCCTCCGCCGGGGTCCGCGCCGGGCGTGCTCGCTGGCGTCCTGGGTGTGGACGGCACCTACTACGAAGAGTGAAACAGGCACTCACCGTGTGGGCTATGATTTTCCGCTGAATGGTGTCTTCAGCTCTACGTAACTGGTCCGTAGCGTAGAGTGATCGTCGGGGGAGTTCCTGGGGCCGCATCCTGACTTGAGAGGACCTGATCCGTGCTCGTCCGAAGCCACCCGCACGCGCTGGCTGCCGCTGCTCTGGTGGGCGCTGCCTTGGGTGCGCTGCTCAGCGCGGCTGTTGCGCTTCCGGCGTCGGCGGCTGTGTCTGTGCTGGCTGCGCCGGCATCGCGGGAGCCACTGCGCGCTGCGCCGCGGTTGGCTGCCCAGGACCTGCTGACGCTGCAAAGGGCGCTGGCGGTGCTGGACTTCCGCTCGGGCCGCGTCCCGAACTCGGTGACCAGGTGGTATATCGACCCGGCCAGCGACTCCGTCGTGGTCTCCGCCACCAACGACGCGGCCGCCAGGGCCTTCGCGGCAGGTCAAGGCAAGGTGCGCATCGAACACGTCAACGCCCGCCCGGTACCGCTAGCCGGCTTGCGCGGCGGTGACACGATCACCACCAGCTCGGGTGAGCGCTGCTCGGTCGGTTTCAACGCGGTCAAGGGTCACACCCGCTACGTCATTACCGCCGGGCATTGCACCCGGCTGGGGGGCACCTGGTCCGGGCCGGACGGCAGCGCCATCGGACCGGTGGCCACCTCCTCGTTCCCCGGTCACGACTTCGGCCTGGTCGAGGTGGCTTCCCTGTCTTGGGAACAGACGCACGACGTCAACACCGACGACGGCTACCTTCCCGTAACTGGTGTCGCGCCCGCTGAGGTGGGCGATGAGGTGTGCCTGTCCGGGTCCACCACCGGCTATCACTGCGGCCGGGTGGAGGCCATCGGCGTGACGGTGAACTACGGGGACGGCGAGGTCGTGCGCGGGCTCACCCGGACCAGCGTCTGCGCCGAGGCTGGCGACTCCGGCGGGTCCTTCATGAGCGGCACGCAGGCGCAGGGCACGCTCTCCGGAGGGTCCGGCGGGTGCCTGATCAGCGGCGAGTCCTATTTCCAGCCGATCCAGGAGGTGCTCTCCAGCTCCGGGCTCACCCTCATCACCGGCGGGGAGCTCAGAGAAAATCAGCCCAGAGAGGATCAGCGCGGAGACGATCGCTAGCTCGGTGCGCGCAGGCGCTGCGCGAAGGCGGCGGCGGCCGCCTGCGGGTCCGCGGCCTCGGTGATCGCCCGCACCACCACGACGCGGTCCGCGCCGGCGGCGCGCACCTCCGCCAGGCGCTGGGTGGACTCGATACCGCCGATGGCGAACCACGGGCAGGCTGCTCCGATACTCGCTTGGGTGCTCCGGATCAGGTCCAGCCCAGCCGCCGGGCGACCTGGCTTGGTCGGGGTGGGCCAGCACGGACCAGTGCAGAAGTAGTCCACTCCGCGCTGCGCGGCGGCGTCGGCGGCTTGGGCGCCGTCGTGCGTGGACAGGCCGATCGCCACCTCGTCACCAAGTATTCGGCGCGCCCAGCTGACCGGGAGGTCCTCCTGGCCCAGGTGCAGGACCTGCGCACCGGCGGCCAGCGCGACATCGGCCCGGTCGTTCACCGCCAGCAGCGCGCCGTGTCGTCGGCACGCCTGCGCGAGCACCTCCAGGGCGGCGAGCTCGGGTCGCGCCTCCAGAGTCTTGTCTCTCAGCTGGATGATGTCCACGCCGCCGGCCAGCGCCGCGTCCGCGAACTGGGCAAGGTCGCCACGGTCGGTGCGGGCGTCGGTGCACAGGTACAGCCGCGCCTGCGCCAGCCGGGCCCTGATGTGCTCGCCGTCCATGGAGGGACCGTACCGAGGTAGGGTACGCAAGGAGCGTGATGAGCTGTGGTGTCGTCGGGGATTTCGTCGGGGAACTCGTTAGAGGACTCGTCGGGCACCGTCGCCGTGGTCGGTGCCGGCGTCATCGGGCTGAGCTGCGCCTGGCGCGCGGCGTCCGCGGGGTTCGCGGTGCGGGTGTACGACCCGGCGCCCGGATCGGGCGCGTCGCACGTCGCCGCGGGGATGCTCGCCCCGGTCACCGAGGCGCTGCCCACTGAGCCAGCGGTCTTCGCGCTGGGGGCGGCCGCCCTGCGCCGCTGGCCGGACTTTGCCGCCGAGCTCACCGCCGCGGGCGCCGACCCCCGGTTACGGACCGACGGCACCCTCGTCGTGGCGCTGGACCCCGGTGACCGCGCTGAACTGGACCGGATCGCTGAGCAGCTGTCCCGAATGGGCCGTCCGGTGGACACCCTCTCCGGCCGGCAGGCGCGCCGGGTCGAACCCTCGCTGGGCCCGCAGGTATGCCGGGCGCTGTCGGTCCCGGACGAGGCCTCCGTAGACAACCGGGCGCTGCTGGCCGCGCTGCTGGTCGCCTGCCGGGGCGCTGGCGTGGAGTTTCACGCTCACCGCTGCCTGCGGCCGCCAAGCGCGGACGTCGTTATTCTGGCCGCCGGTGCGCACAGCGGCGCGCTGCATCCCAGGCTGCACCGGATGATCCGCCCGGTGAAAGGCGAGATCTTGCGACTGCGGGGCCGGCCGGGCGCCTTAGCGCCGCCGTCGCGGACCATCCGGGCGATCGTCGGTGGGCGCCAGTGCTACCTGGTGCCCCGCGATGGCGGGCGGCTGGTCCTCGGAGCCACCCGCAGCGAGGTCGGGTTCGACACCGACGTCACCGCCGGTGCGGTGCGCGAGCTGCTCACCGACGCCGAACGGGTGCTGCCCGCGGTGGCGGAATATGCGGTGGAGGAGGCGGTGGCGGGGCTGCGCCCAGCCAGCCCGGACAACCTGCCGGTGATCGGGGAGCTGGAGCCCGGTGTGCTCGCCGCGACCGGCCATTACCGTCACGGGATCTTGTTGGCACCGCTGACTGCTGAGGTGGTGCTCGCGTTGCTGCGCGGGGAGGACGGGCCGGGTGAAGCCGGGCCGGCTACGCCGGCCCGGCTTCCACCCGTGAGTGGCGATGCGAGTCATGACTCGCATCGCCACTCACGGGTCGCGCGGAGCGCGCCATGACCGCCATGACGGTGACGGTGAACGGCCAGCGATGGGAGCTTGCCCACGGCGCCACGCTGGCTGAGCTGCTCTCCCGGTTCGGCGTGCCGTCCTGGGGGGTTGCGGTGGCCCTGGATGGCGCCGTAGTGCCGCGGGCGTCGTGGCCCGGCACGGTATTGCGCGCCGACGCATCGGTCGAGGTGCTGACTGCGGTGCAGGGAGGGTGACGCGGATGGCAGATGATCCCCTGGTCATCGCCGGGCGGGAGTTCGGCTCGCGGTTGATCCTGGGCACCGGCGGCGCGCACAACCTCGCCGTTTTGGAGCAGGCGTTGCTCGCCGCGCAAACCGAGCTCACCACGGTCGCGATCCGCCGGATGGACACCAGCGCGCGCACCGGGGTCCTCGACGTGCTGCGCCGGCACGGGATCGAGCCGCTGCCCAACACCGCAGGCTGCCGCAGCGCCGCCGAAGCGGTGCTCACCGCGCGGTTGGGCGCCGAAGCGCTGCAGACGTCCTGGGTCAAGCTTGAGGTCATCGCCGACGACCGCACCCTGCTGCCCGATCCGATCGAGTTGCTCGACGCCGCCGAGCAGCTCCTTGAGGCCGGCTTCACCGTGTTGCCCTACACCAACGACGACCCGGTGCTGGCCCGCCGGCTGGCGGACGCCGGCTGCGCGGTGGTGATGCCGCTAGGCTCACCGATCGGCACCGGGCTGGGCATCCGCAATCCGCACAATATCGAGATGATCGTGGCGCAGGCCTCGGTGCCAGTCATCCTCGACGCCGGGATCGGCACCGCCTCCGAGGCGGCGCTGGCGATGGAGCTGGGCTGTGATGCGGTGTTGCTGGCCAGCTCCGTGACCCGGGCCGAGGACCCACCGCGGATGGCCGAAGCGATGCGGCTGGCCGTGCAGGCGGGCCGGCATGCCCGGTTGGCCGGCCGGATCCCGCAACGGTTCTGGGCCCGATCCGCCAGCCCGGACCGCGACCCGCCGCCGTGACGTTCTCCCGCGGCAGTAGACGCCGTTCCCGCCCCGGCGTCACCCTGGAGTGACCTGCGGACGGGATCCGAAGCCGAGGACGCCTTTGGGGACATACTTTTTGGGAGACATACTGGGGGCTGTGTGCGGATCTTCTCGGTGGTCGCTGGGTATCCGGCTGGTGTGGGGTACCGCTGAGACGCGCTGTTGCTCGGGATCCTTGACTGGTGAGGGGGTACTGTGACGCTTCGGCGGGTACGGGTTCCTAATCTGGTGCTCACGCTTTCCCGTGAGCTGCTGGACCATAGTCAGCAGGACCTGGCGGATCGCCTCACCGACGAGGCAGCCAAGCTGGGTGACCATCACACGGTCTGTGACGTGCGGATGGTCCGGAGGTGGGAGAGCGGCGACGTGGTCTGGCCGCAAGAAAGGTACCGCGTCTTGCTGGAGCGGGTGTTTGGCAAGCCCGTCTCGGAGCTGGGGTTTGTGCGCCGGTGGACCAGGACTCCGTTGGGGTGGACGCTGGTAGCCTCGGTGGCAGTCGAGTCGCACGCCGAGGGTGGCAATGACGTGGGTGACCCAGCGCCGAGTAGGAAAGATGTTCTGGAGCTCTCTTTTGGTCTCGGGGTCCTGTTGGACGGGCCGGAGGAGAAGTGGTTCCGGTCGGAAGTGGAATATTCGGCGAACGGTGAGCGGCCGAGACGGATTGGGATGCGTCACGTCGAGCAAACCGAACGTCTAGTCGAAAAGATTAACTCCCTTGACCACAGTCAAGGCGGTGGTGCGGTGCTGCCGCAGGCCCTCAATGGGGTACGGGCGGCGCGGGTCTTGTTGCGGCAGTCCGAGTACAGCGAAGAGGTGGGCGAACGGCTTGAGAGGGCGGCTGGTGAGCTGCTGATCGAAGCGGGCTGGGTCGCCTTTGATTGCGGTCGTCAGCCGTTGGCTCGACGCCTCTACACCGAGGCTTTTGTGCTCGGCAAGGTGTCAGGACACGACGAGATAGCGGCCCACTCTCTGTCGACTATGAGCCATCAGGCTAATGATTTGGGGTACCCTAAAGACGCGGTGAGGTTCGCCGAGGCCGCGCAACGTCACGCGGGTTCCTGGGCGACTCCTCGCGTGCGTGCCGTTTTCGTGCTGCGTCAGGCGCGGAGCCTGGCGAATCTGGGGGCGGACTCCGCGTGTGAGGCGGCGCTCGCCGCGTCAACGAGCTACTTCGACGCTGGCCCGCAGGATGACGATCCGACCTGGATTGGATTCTTGAATGAGGAGGGGTTTGCAACTGGGGCGGGCACATGTTTGATGGACCTGGGTCGGATTGCGGCAGCAGGTGAGTTGCTCGAAAAGGGCGTCGGAAACCTCGAGTGCTTCGCTAGGAATCGTTCAGAAGCCACGATTCGCTACATGCGCCTTCTGCTGCTCAAGCGCGAGGTTGACCAGGCGTGCACGGTCGGGAGTAGGATACTTCCTATGATTTTCAGTCTGTCGTCCCCTCGTGTCGTCAATGAGCTCCAAAAGTTCTGTGAAGATCTCCGGGGGTGTTCCAGTACTCAGGCGGCTAGCGAGTTCCTCGACACCGTGAACGCACACATGACCAGCAAGCGGCATTGAGCGCTGCGAAGCTTTCAGGCCCGATGCCGCCCACCGGGGTGGTTCAGCGCGGCGTAGCTAGCGATGATAGCGACCCCGTGACGGGTAGATCAGACGGGTGATCCCGACGACCGTTCCGGTGATTCCTATGATCAGGAGGATGTTTGTTATTCCCAGGGTCAGAATGAAGGTGTTCATCGTGGTGATCCTCTTGCTGCGGCGGACAGGGCAGCGTGTTATTGGTATCTGAGGGCTTGGATGGGGCGGAGCCGGGCGGCGCGGTAGGCGGGGTAGCCGCCGGCGACGAGTCCAATGGCGAGGCTGATCGCGAAGGATGCCGCGATGGGCAGCAGGGTAATGACGGGGGCGAATCCGGCGAAGACGCCGGAAGAGGGGTCGAGGGTCGGTGCGATGGCGCCGACCAGCAGGGACAGGCCGATACCGATGCCGATGCCGATGAGTCCGCCGAGGCCGGCCAGGACGGTGGACTCAATGAGGAACTGTTCCAGGATGGCGCGGCTGGTGGCGCCGATGGCTTTGCGGATCCCGATTTCGCGGGTTCGTTCGGTGACGGAGACCAGCATGATG
>JAFAPC010000174.1 GCA_019247305.1 Pseudonocardiales bacterium | reverse complement strand
CAAGTCGTTGACGTGAGCACCCCGAGAGTGCCTCGGGAGTCACGAGGAGCGGAGGCCCCGCTCCTACATCGCATCAGAGTCGTGGCACAGAAGAAGCCGGACTTTTCGTAGCCTGGTGGACGGCCCTGTGATGGGTTGAGATCGCTGATTCCGCCCGACTTGCTGGTTTGGTCTCGTTGTGTCCTGTTGCGTCCCGCCAAGATTTGACGTTTGAGGGGCCCGGACATTGCTGATCTTGGTTCTGTCCTTGGGAAGCTGGCGTGACCGCGGTGGTGGGGGCGACGGAGGCAGACCCTGCGATTGACAGATGCGAGCAGGTCCCTGCTCGGACCCTCGATGTGGGCATGCGGCGTTCGCAGGGTGGTGGTCCGAGTGCGGCACCGACAGGGGATGGCGACGAAGGTCTTCTGCGGTCGCAGACGCCGAGTTGGTCACGCACGATTGGTGATGTGGGTCTCGCTGCGCGATGATTCGATCATGGGATCGTTCCAGCCAGTGCCTTCCCGGAGATTTTCCGCGCGCCTCCTGGGTGGGATCACCGCGAGCTGTGTCGTCGCGTTCGCGGTGTTGGCCGGCCTGGTGGTCAGCCACTGGCCCTTGTTGTTGGCTGGCGACCAGGCCGCCGAGACCGCGGCGCACCATGATGTGCTCGCTCAGCGCTGGTTGCTGAGTGCCGCAAAGACTGCCACGGCGATTGGCAGCCCGGTGGTCGTCGACTTGGTCGCTGCTGTCGTGGTGGTCGTGCTGCTGGTCCTGCGGTGGTGGCGTGCCGCCGTGGTGGTAGCGGCGGCTCGAGTGGGTGAGTTGGTCTGCGAGTCAGTCGTCAAGGCGCTCGTGGTCCGTCCTCGGCCCGCGCTGGTCGACCCAGTCGCCTCCGCGTCGGGCTATGGTTTTCCGTCCGGGCATGCCGGTGGCTCGGCTGCGGTGTACGGAGCGCTGGCACTGCTGGCCTTGGCTGGGGTTGCGTGGTGGGCGCGGCTGATCCTGGTGACTGACGCAACGTTGCTGGTCGGCGCCGTGGCGGTATCTCGCGTGCTGCTGGGTGTGCACTATCCCAGCGATGTTGCCGCCGGCGTGGCACTGGGACTTGCCTGGGTGAGCGCCGCCGCGCTGCTGGTCAGCCTGCCGCGCAGCGTCCAGTCCCGACTTCGGTCTCCCATCGATGAGTCATTCACAGTGGCTGCGCGCTTCGTCGCAACGATTGACATGGGATCTGCTGCACTATGCCGTTTGCTTTGGTACGGAATGGGCCAAGTTCCCGGCAACACAACTGTGCCGACCGGGGCCGTCACCCGCTATTGGGCGTGACGCGAGGGCTATTGATGTAACGCGCAGGTAGTTTAGTGAACCTTGGGCGGTGACTTCCGTTGCTATCGGGGAAGGCCACCGCCCATGGTGGATCTACACGCTGAGCGTGGGAACAAGGCTGCGCCATTCGGTGTTGGTGGTACGACAGTATCGAGTTATTCCGGCGACCACGCGCTGGCCACTACGAGGGCACCGAACCGGTGCAGATAGGTACAGGCTTCGCTCCGCTGAGGCGAACAGAACCGGGATGAGGAAGCGCTCGACTCAGCTAGCACCACCGGGAGCCGTCCCACCGCTGCTGGTAGCGCCGGTGGTGGTGCTCGCTGCGCCGGTGAGCGTGTTGTACTGATTACCGTTGATGAAGAAGAAGATCGTAAGCGAAGTGGTGTATTAACCTGGATCCACCGGTCAAATTGCGGTGTGAGGGGTGTCGGATAGACGTAGATGCCCTCTGGGCTGGGATGATGTGGTTTATCTAGGATCCATCAGGCCAAACCCGAAGGGGCATCTACTGTCGAGGTGCGAGCTTGTTATATCGCGGTGGCGGGTGCACCCGCCATGACCAAGACGGCCTCCAGTGATGTCCCAAAAATCACCCTTACGAACCAGACCCTCTGCGCAGGGTGCTCAACCAGCCGGCAGACGCTGCACCGATGTTTCGGGAGGCTTGGGTGAGATCGACGCGGTCGGGGGTGGGGTGCAGTCTGGTCGGGTGGATGTGGATGTGGTGGTTTTGGGGCCTGCGCCGGTGCTGATGTGGGGGCGGTCCGTGACGGCTTGGACACCTAACCTCGGGGCGCTGGTGCTAGTGATCGGGCTGGGGCTGGCTTACGGGCTGGGGGTAGGGCGGCTGCGCCGCAAGGGTGGGGTCTGGCCCAGGGGTCGGCCGTGGTGGTTTGGGGCCGGCCTGGTGTCGATCCTGCTGGTGATGGTCAGCGTGGTGGGGGTCTATGCGGACGTTTTCTTTTGGGCTCGTGCGGTGCAGAACATCGTGCTGTTGATGATCACTCCGATGTTTCTGGCGTTGGGTGCGCCGCTGACCCTGCTGCGCGACGTGCTTCCCGCGCCGGCCAGGCAGCGGGCCAGCCAGATCCTGCACAGTGCAACGGCCCGGGTCCTGACCTTCCCGCTGGTGATCACCGCCGTGTTGATCGCACCGCTGTACGTGCTGTACCTGACCCCGCTATATGAGGCCAGCCTGCGCTCGGCGACGGTGGGCGCCGGGGTGGGCGTGGGCCTGGTGATCGCCGGGTTCCTGTATTTCTGGACCCGGT
>JAFAPC010000027.1 GCA_019247305.1 Pseudonocardiales bacterium | reverse complement strand
CCTGACACTTCCCACCGTACTTCACTGCATGTGACGATCTGTTTGGTCGGTGCGAATCACTGGGCGGCCGAGATATCGTGCAGGGCTCCGTACACAATTGAAGTACGAACCGCCAAGGATGTTTGGAGACACAGGATCACTGGGTGACGACACGCCTGTTTCTCGTGTCGCTGGTGCTGGCCCGGGAAACAGGGAGTCAGCAGGCAAATCTCGCACTGTTGCCGGTATTTGCCGTGTAGGTATTCGCTCCGTCCGTTACCTCATGGTAGAAGATTGATCCTCGCGTGAGGTAGGGAATCATCCGCAGACTCGCTTGCTCTGCCTCGCTGGCCAGCAGAAACAGCGTCCTTGGCGGCTCATAGCAGCTTCCTTAACGACACCCCGAATCTACGTGTCCCCGGCTGGTGGTTTTGGCGGCCGGCCGAGGCTGCGTGTTCTGGCTATGGCGTGGACAGCCAGTGCAGCCAGGCGCCGTGGGGGTGGTAGTGGCCGAGGAGGTGCTCGGTGAGGGGCTGGCCGTCACGGAGGTCGGTGATGCGTAGGCGGGGTTCGTTGGCGGGGCGGGGTTCGGCTTGTAACCAGAGGAGTCGGCGGGTGCGGGCGAGCGTGGCGAGCTGGCGGGCGTGGGCGCGGCGGGCGTCGGGGGTGAAATGCGCGGTGGTGGCGGTGTGGTAGACGCACACCGTCGCCTCGCCGGGAGCAAGCGCCAGCACGCGCGGCAGGAGCTGGTTGGCCGCTCCGCGGTGCAGCATGGGGAGCGGTCCCCGGCGGGCCGCGGCGATGGCGCGGTCGAGTCGATCGGCGCGATCGGGGTGGTCGGGCCAGATGAAGGCCCGCAACCAGGCGCGATCGTTTGAGTCGGCCAGGTTGAGCGGGTTGAGGTCGATCCCGGCGCGCCAGGTGATCCGCAGCGGCTGATCCAGCGGCGGTGTTCCGCCCCGCAGGGCGCAGTGCAGGACTAGCGGCGAGTCCGGGTCGCCGGCGGGGTGGGTGTCGTAGCGGTAGGCGTAGCGGTCGGGCACCAGGGTCAGCCCGGCCGAGGGACCGATCTCGATCACCGCCAACGGATCCGGCGCGGCCAGGTGTTGAGCGAGGAGCAAGGCCGGGTAGAGGTAGGCCGCCCGGCCGGGTTCTTGGGTTTGCACGAACCGGGTGGCCACCAGCTCCGCGATCTGGTCCTGGTGGGTGGTGAGGAAGTCCCGCAGCAGCGGGAACGGGTCCTGCTCGCGGGGATCGGGTGCGGGTTGTCCGGTGATGGCTGAGTAGAACGCGGCCAGGGGGTGCTCGGGCTGCTGGGCGAGCAGGTAGTGGGCGGTGCCCAGCAGCAGGGACGGCGGGTTCTGCCCGGGTTGGGCCTGCGCGGCGATGCGCAGCAGCTCGGGGTCGGTGGCGCAGCCGGCCGCGAGGCGGGCGTAGATGGGGGCGTAGCCACCGGCGGCGCGGCGGGTGGCGATCGCGTCGAACGCTGCCGCGACGGGGCCGAGGTCGAGGTCACCGGACATCGACCGTCTCCGGGAGAAGCGGGCGGCTGTGTTCGAGGTAGTAGATCGTGTCGCGCTCGGCGGCGGTCAGCGCGGTGCGGATGCGTCGAGCGGCGTGCAGTGGCAGGTAGTCACCGATGTCGGCCGGATCGATCCAGCGATGGCTGGCCAGTTCTTGGGTGTGAAGTCGAATCCGCTCGCCCTCGGGTAGGGAGGCGGTGAACACCCAGTGCAGCGCAGGCGTCTGCCTCGCGTGGCCCGGAACCCAGTCCAGCACCGCCAGCCCGTGGATGCGGGCGGCGAGGCCAAGTTCTTCGCGGAGTTCACGGCGACAGGCGGCCAGCGGGGACTCGCCGGCCTCCAGGATGCCGCCGGGCAGCACCCACGGCCACGGGTGCCCGTAGGTGCGTTCCACCAGCAGCACCCGCCCACGTTCGACGATCAGGCCGGCGGCCGCACCCCGGATGCCGGGCAGCCCGGCGGTGTAGAAGGCCTGGCCACGGTCGGCGGGGTGGGCAGCGCTCACCCTGTCGATTACAGCAGGTGATCCCCTCGTCGTGGGTTCCGGTGTCACCGGGGCGCGACCACCTCGGCGCGGTCGCTGAACAGCGGCTGGGTACGGATGCCGGCCAGCCCACCGCACAGCTGGGCCTGGTAACGGGCGGTGCGGGCGGCCACCTCGATGCGGGCCAAGTTCTCGGTCGCCTCGTACAGGCTGCGGGCCAACGTGACCGCGCCGTGCCGGTAGATCAGGAAACCCAGGCCGTGGCGTTGCACGTCCGCAGCCCGCGGGCCCAGCGTCGCCAGCAGCTGCGGGATGAGTTCGACGGTGACGGCGTGCACGTCGGGCCGGGCCACGATACCCTCCGGCACCTGCACTTCACGCTCGCCGGTGCGGACGCGGGCCTTGATCGCTGTGTCGTCCACGGCCAGGCACGGCACCTCGCCGAGGGTATCGAGCTGGTTGGTCACCGCCGGCACACCCACTCCGAGCGAGGCAAAGGCCAGGCTCTGCGGGGCGTGGGCGTGCACGACACCGCCCGCGGCCGGGAAATGCTCATAGATCGCCAAGTGCAGCTGGGTGCCGGAGGCGGCCGGGCGGCTGGTGCGGTCCACGACCGCGCCGTCTGGGGTGAGCGCGATCACGTCGGAGGCCGTCATCTCCCACGAGCGGAACGACGTGCCCGAGGAGGTGATCAGGATGGTGCCGTCGGGCGCGCGGCAACTCACGGCGCCGCCGGTGGAGTCGAGCATGCCCCACCGATACAGGCGACCGACAGTGTTGGCGATGAGGTCCCGCTCCGCTGGGTAACGCATCCGGATCTTCCCTTCGGGTCAGGCCGCCGGGTGGCGGCGGGATCGCTGGGTGAGCAGGTCGGTGGCCAGCGCGGCGTAGGTAGCAGCACAGCTCCGGATGTCGAAGCGGCGCGCGTGCGCTCGAGCTGCGAGCGCGAAACGGGTCGCGGTGGCGCTGTCCCAGCCCGCGACGGTGGCCAGGGCGCTGGCCAGCCTGCTCGGGTCGTCCGGTTCGAAGTGCAGGCCGGTGATCCCGGGCAGCACCAGCTCGGCCGAACCGCCCTGGGCCGGCACGATCGCGGGGATGCCAGCCAACCCAGCCTCGACGATGGCGCGACCAAACGCCTCGTCCGGGCTGGCGCACACCAGCACATCCAGCCCCCGGGCTCGCCAGTCCCCCCGGTGCCCGTGCAAGCTCACGCAGCGGGCGATGCCGAACCGCTCGGCAGCGCTGAGAAGCGCAGCACGCTGCGGGCCCTCACCGTAGATGTCCAGCCGCACCCGCTCGCGCAGAGTAGCTGGCAGCTGGGCGAGAGCGGCGAGGATGCGGTCCAGGCGTTTCCACAGCTCCAACCGCGCCACCACCCCAGCCCGCACCGTCGTCCCCCGGGGACGCAGGGGCGGAGCCTCAAGTGGCACGCCGTTGTAGATCGTGACCCGGCACACCGACCAGGGCACGACCTGCTCGAGGGATCTGGTAGCGGTGGCGCTGACCCCGACCCAGCAATCCGCCCCAGCCCACACGCTGCCCTCCACGTCGGCCGGTCGCCGGCCCACCAGGGCGCCGCTCGTCGGGTCGACCATGCGCAGCCGCCCGTCCGGCACCAGAACCGCCCGCAATACCGCGATCACACAGGCCCCGCAGGCGCGGGCGAGGGGAATGTCCAGGCCAGCGGTGCGGTGCGTAGTGATCACCACCGTCGGCGTCCTGGCCAGCACCTCGGCCAGCACCGCCCGGTAGGCCGGCCAACGGGTCACCCGGTGGAGGTCCACCCCCCCACCGACGATGGGCAGCTGGGTGCCGTTGGTGGTGTCCCACCACACCACCGCCACCTTCCACCCCTGGCCGGCCAGCGCCTGGGCCAGCTCAACCACGGACCGCTCCGCGCCACCGGTCGCGGTAGACAACCACGTCAACACCGCCCACCGACCAAGGCCGCGTGCCGCCACGTCGGTGGCCGTCATCGTGGACCACCCTGCTCGCACCAGGTTTCCGGCTGCAGGCGCTGATGCTGCTGGGATACGGGCTGGCCCAAAGACCACAGGCGTGGATCCCGCTCCTCGGGGACCAGCAGCGGCAGTGGCAGGCCAACCGTGGCCAGGCATTCGGCGACGACAAGGGCGGCCACGGCCCGCACGTCCTGCTCGTTCATATCGGCCCCGGCCCGGTCCGGGTTTGGTAGCGCGGTAACCGGCGTCGACCGCCCTGCAGGTCGGCGATCAGGTCGTCGTAGGTGGTGGCCAACTCGGCGAGCTGGTGGTGCGCCAACAGCGCCCGCACGCCCGTGGCCGGCCCGCCATGGCGTTCCACGAGCTGGCGGCGGGTGTGCACGGCGGCTCATCCGGTCGATGAGCTGCCCGAGGGTTTCAGTGCGCACCGACGGTACGGGTACAGGCACTGGGGTTGCTCTCCTCCTGCGGCCACAACTGGCGGATGAGACCTCTTTAGACTGCGTGGTTGACAAACCGGTCGTGTGGGCACCACCTGATGACCACCGGGAACGATGTGGGCCCAGGAGGCCCCGCCGCCGCGGGGGGCAGGGCGGATGGGGCCTTCTGGTTTTCTCCAACCCGGACCGAACCCCGGAAGGGGAAGCCGTGAGCCCGGTCGGGTGAGCGCGCCGCAGGGAGCTGGGCCGGTCCCAGCCGCCAGAGCCTGCGGCGCGGAGCACGGGCAGCATCCGCGCGTCCGTGGGGGTGCGTTGCCGGGGTATCACGGTGATACGCCGAGGTGGCGGGGGTAGCTGGGCTTCGCCAGCGGGACGAGCTGGTCAGGAGCCAACCCCAACAGCTGCGCGAGACTGACCAGCTCACTGCGGTCGGCATGCCGGCGCCACCGCAAGAAGGCCCGGCACCATCGGGAGGGGGCGCGGTGGCGGGGGCCAGCGTTACTGCTCATCGTCTGATTCCTATGCCGAGCCCCGACCTCACCAGTGCGGTGAGCAGGGCGTGCTGCACCTCGTCGGCCTCGCGCAGCGATCCGGGGCTGCTGGACGGGGGTGGATCGAGCCACCGCTGCGGGGACATGGGTTCCACGGTGGTGGGGGGCAGCGCTACCCAGGACCCGGCCGTATGCAGGCGGACTCCGACCTGGGTCAGCTCGGGTGAGAGATGGCCGGAGCCGGTAGTGGTGAACAGCAGCCACTGCCGCGGGGATGAACTCACGGCCAGCGGGATCTGCGGCACCTTGGCGTCGGACAGCCGGGCGCCCCACTCCTCCGGCAGCTCCAGCACATCCACCCCGCGCCCGCACACCAGCAGCACCCCGTAGGGATGCTCGCTCCAGACTTCATAGGCCTCGACGCGGTCGGTGACTAGGGCCTGCGCCCAGCTGTCCTCGATCGGGCAGAGCCTGCGGGCTCCCTCCCGGCCGTACCAGCGCCGATCAGCGCTCGGGAACGTGCCTGGCATCACCGGCCAACCCCAGCGCGTCGCCTTGACCGCAGCGTCCCGCAACGCCTTCCAGCCCACCGTCATCGCGGTACCACTCATCGCGACCCCCATGGTGGGTCGAGCGCCCCGACCAGGTGCGCATGCAGCAGGACCAGTGCCCGACGGTCATCGAAGCACGCGTGCAGCCAGCTGGCGTCCCACCCCACGACCTGGCCCTGCTGGTGCAGCCGGAAGGCCATCGCCCCCTTCGGGGGGTCAATGGCGATCTGCTCCACCCGACACAACAAATGAAGGGGAGTCCCGTCCCCATCACGCCACCGGTAGGAGCGGGCAGGCTGTGTCCCCTCCCTCTCGGTCGCGCTCACCCGACCTCCACCCCCAGGTCATCGCGGCCTCCCAGCCACGTCCCGAGAATGTCGAACAACGCCGTCGCGCCCGCCTCGTCAAGGACGATCATGCACCCGCCGGTGACCTGCGCGTCGAGCACGATCTCCTCGCCGGATTGCTCCACCATCACGGCGGCGAAACCGCGCGGGCCCCCGCGCAGCGCACAGGTGACCGGAATCGTCCAGCTGGTCTCACCCGATGCCCTCGCGGTCGCGTTCTCCGTCATGGTTGACCTCATTTCTCCACAGGAACAGGAGCGGCGTTATTCCTGGCGCGCTCCCCGTGCATCTCGCTGTCTCACCCCACAACGCCAGACCCCGAACGAAGATCAGGCGACCACAGGACGCCGACGCCCACCCCACCTGCGCGGCCTCCCGGACAGCGGGCAGATCCAGGAAGTGCAGCCGCCGGTCCGCAGGGCAGCATCCCCACCGTGGCCGCGACACCAGGCGAGCCCAGGAGATGCAGGTACTGATCCCTCGAGCACCGCGCCCACCGGGGCGGCTGGCGACCAATCACCAGCTCGTCAGGACTCACCTGATGCACCACCGGAGTCCGCGCGTCCACCAGCTCGATACCCGCTCGCCGCTGCTCCTGACGCACAGCCTGATCATTACATATTTGTTCTAACAAGTCAATAGTTGTTAGGACAAATAAGTAGTGACAAGTTCCCTACACAGAGTAAACCTGACCGTTGTAACCTGCGCGTACCAGCGAAGCGGGAGACATCGGTTGACCACCCACAGAAAGATCAGCCAGTACGCGCGGGTCGCGGCCGAGTTGAGGGAGCTGATCCTGTCTGGCCAACTCCCCGCTGAAGCGCCGCTGCCAAGCGAGGAACGGCTCGCGACCCACCACGGGGTCAGCCGCCCCACCGTGCGCGCCGCCTTGGCGGTGCTGCGCTCGGAGGGTCTCATCACCACAATCCGGGGCGGCGCCACCTACGTTCGTGACCGCCGCGCCGTGCGGCTGAGGTTGAGCCAATACGGGCGCACCCTGCACCCGGGCCCACCGGGTCCGTTCACCGCCGCGGCACGCGATGTGGGGCTCGTGGGCAGTGTCCATGTCGTCCGGGTGGAGCACTCGTACGCGGACGCGGCAACCGCGATGCAGCTCGGTATCACCGAAGGCGACGAGGTGATCGTCCGGGTGCGCCAGATGCGACTCGGTGAGAAGGAGCCCGAAACGGTGCAGGTGTCCACGAGCACGATCCCCTTGGCCCTGGTTGAGGGATCTCCGCTGGCCGCCGAGACCGCCACCCGCGTTTATGCCTCGTTCGTCGAACTCGGGATCGTCCCCATCGTCATGACCGAAGAGGTCACCGCCCGGACACCCACACCCGACGAAGCCCAGACGCTCGGTCTCGTGCCCGGCCAAGCGGTCCTGGTGATCGACCGCGTCACCCAGGACCAGCACGGGCGTCCTGTCGAGTTCGTCCGCGTGGTGGCTACCGCTGACCGCACCACGCTGGTCTACGACCAACTGCCCATCACCCCAGCGGCCCGATAGCGTGCCTCCACCAACGGCAACAGCGGATGTCCATGCTCGGTGCTTCACCCAGCAACGTCGAGGTCCGCCCCCCAGCACCTTCGCCAGCTCGCGCAGCACCGGCACCGAGGGTGTCCTTGCTGTCGGTTTTGATCATCTCCAGGTAGCGCGCCGTGATCCCGGCATGCGTGGCCAAGGAGACCACGCTCCTGCGGCGCTCGATGCGGTACAGCCGGACAAGCACGCCGATGGGCATCTCAGGCACGACTAACACCTCCTGCGGGGAGATGAGTGCGTTACGGCGAGGGCACCGAAGGCGGTGGATGCGGCACACCGGGTGGATGACCGTGTTGAGCCGCGCGGATGCCGTCCATGGCACGTGGTGACGCCCTGAGGGAATGCGACCCACGGGTGATTTCCAGAGATGCTGCGGTAGTCGGTGGGCGCAGGATGATCGCGTTCACCAGCACCGCCACGACCGCCACCGTCAAGAACCGCCGTGTTGGAGGTCTTCCGGCGCGCGGGGCTGGCCGAGCCAGGATTGACTAGCGCACGGCTATGTCGGTGGGGACACGACGCCGTTCAACCCGAGGTGGACTATGCGCACGCGTCGGTGACGTGCGGGTGCGCCCGGCCACCATGGGCAAGTGGGACGTGGCGCTGATCGAGATCCGCTCCCCCGACGGGCACGCCGTGCTGGAGGTGGACCGCGACCTGCTGCGCCAGTTCGTCGAAGCCACCATCGACGTCGTTCCCC
>JAFAPC010000169.1 GCA_019247305.1 Pseudonocardiales bacterium | reverse complement strand
GATCCACATGCAGCAACCGACCCCCACACGGCACCCCATCCGGCCCACTATGCTCCAGTGGCCGACCGTGCCAGCAGGACCCCGAGCAGCGACAGGACGCCTCCAGATCATCACTAGCCCGCCACCCCGCCTCAGCCCGCGCCCGCTCCTCTGGTGTCGCCCCAACCCCCAGGGCGCGCACACCCTGCTCCTCCACTGGCACACCAGCAGCCTCAGCCTCGCTCATGACCCCACCACCTGGGCTATCCGCCCGAGCGGGGCGCGCTGCGAAGTCTCCCGTGCGAAGAGGTCCCCCAACAGCTCAGCCAGCCCACACGTCCCCCAGGGCGTCAGGAACACCTGCTCGACAGGACCCGAGGGCACATACCTGATGTCGATCAGCAGCTCCGCATCCCCACACTGCTGACCAGCACCCACCTGATCAACCCGAACCCACCCCAGAACGAGCCGAGCATCCTCAGCCCGCAGCACCACCGGCGCCGACCGATGCTCCACCTCCCCATCACCCTCACAACACCGCCCCGGATCACACCACCCCGGATGCACCACAGGCCTGGAACCTGTTGCTGAGACGTGGGGGTCTTCGCGGGCTCCGTCCTCATCGCCCTTCACTGGTCAGCTCCTTCGGTGTCAAGTCCCCCTTGCGTATGTCAAGGGTGGGTTGCTTGAGGACGGTAGCCCCCTCCTTGCCGGGTGTCAAGCCCCGTTGAGAAGATGGGACAAGAGGCCTTGCAGGAGGGAGCCGAGTGGAGCGACCCGTCAGGATGCTGCTCGACGTGACGGACCCGCTCAGGCGGGCGCGTGAGGCCGGTGAGCTGGTAGCCGTGTACCAGAACGCGATCGCCGAGCTGTCGCGTATCCGGCGCGAAGCGTTGGAGGAACTCGTCGCTGAGGGCATGTCCCAGGCGCAAATTGCGGAGAAGCTGAGGATGACCAGGGCGCGTGTGGGGCAACTGCTGTCGGCTGGACCCAAGCCGGAACGGGCGTTCCTTGGGTCCGGGACACTTACGATTGCGGTCGGTGGGAAGCTCGAAGCAAAATCCACCAAACCCGGTCCGGTAGTTGCCCAGGAGGATTTTCAGGCGTACGAAGCAATGCAGGAATTAGCTCGAATGCTCGGCCTTGACACGTGTTACGAAGTAATCCCGCCACCCGGGATGATTAACCTTAACCGCGATAACCTCGTGGTCGTCTGTGGGCCGCGCCTGTCACCCCTAATCGCCCAGGTCCTTGCGTCAGATCATCAGTTAGGGTTCGAGCAGGACGACGATGGATGGTATCTGGTAGACCGGGTAGAGGAACAGACCTACCGCTCCCCGATGGACCACGGCGAGCCAAGTGACTATGCGTACCTTGGACGACTGCCCCGTTTAGACGGCAGGGGGACCTTCCTCTACATTGCAGGTATTCACGCTGTCGGGGCTGCTGGTGTTGTCCACTACCTCGACAATCACCTTACTGAGTTGTACAGGCAAGTTCGAACTCGCCGCTTCTCAACTATTATCCGCTGCGGGTTCGACGAAGTGACACGACGGATCGAAAGTTCCAAGCGGGTTGCACCGCTATATAAGACGGAGGGGCCAGCGGATGCACGCTGAGATGGCGACCGTTGCTGGAAACGTTAGCCAAGCAAATGAAGATTGGGTTGGTGTGACACCTACGGCCATAGCTGTGCTCGACGGTCTCACCGCACCACGGGACCTCGACGAACCCGGCTGCCAGCATGGTGTGCCATGGTACGTGGGTCAGCTCGGGCCAGCGCTCCTAGCCCGACTGAGTGACAGCACAGCTAGCCTTCAAGACTGCTTGTCATCTGCGATCGCGGATGTGGCAGCACGTCACTGCTTTTGTGATCTGACAAGCCCAGGTGCACCGCAATCCACTGTCGCTCTCGTGCGGGTTCGGGGTGACGAACTTGAATGGCTGGTACTCGCCGACTCAGTAATCGTCGTTGACCTGCATGGTGAGCTTCGCGTGATCAGCGACGATCGAGTCGAGAGAGCAGCGCAGGTACAGCGTGACGACGCGTTGCGGTCACCCGTCGGGACCGCTGAGCACGACCAAAGCGTTCGTCGTTTGATACAGCAACAGCGGAGCGTACGGAATCAACCCGGTGGTTACTGGGTTGCAGCGGCCGACCCGGCCGTCGCACATGAAGCACTCACCGGCTCAGCGCATCTTTCGAAGGTGCGGAGTGTAGCGGTTTTGTCTGACGGCGCCGCGCGCCTGGTTGAATTTGGGCTTGCCGGATGGGACCAGGTTCTCTCAACGCTTGCTGAGGCCGGGCCGCAGAGTCTGATCAACGAGATCCGCCGGGTTGAGGCAACAGATCTGCGAGGTGACCATTGGCCGCGGTATAAAACGAGCGACGACGCGACCGCTGTCTACGCTCGGTTCTAACCGTGTTGGTTAGGGTCGATGATGACTGCGGTGCTGGGGCCAGTGCTCCCTACCGGACCGTAGTAGAAGCGGAAGTAAGTTCGTCGGCGTACGCCTACCAAGGTTCGAATCCTTGACCCGCACCCATTTTTGATCAAGGTTGCGAGGGGTATCAGTGCAGGTCAGGGCATCTAAGAGCTGATTATGTAAGGAGTTTTGAATAAGCCTCTATGCACGTTCGGTGAGGCTCTCCAGGAGGCCTGAGTGGGTTAGTTAGGGGATGACGTGGAGGTCCTTGCCGAGCTGATACCAGTCGCTGGCGATCCGATGCTGCGCATCCGGCAACGCGATCGTCCCAGAGCAGACGGCATCATGCGCGGCGCTTTCCACGGTGTCTTTCTCGTTCGGCGAGGGATGCGGTTCTGGCCAGAGGTTCTGCGGGTCGCGTGGTGCTCCCCCGAGCTCAAGCGGGATGAGGTGGTCTTCCTCGAAGTGAGCGGGTGAGCCAGTGTCGCCGTAGGCTCGCATCTGCGTCCGCTTGAGCGCGTCGGTATAGGAGGCAGGTGGGCGGATTTGTTTGGTGTGCGCGACCGGACACAACTGTGCCAGGGGTAGACCACCATCCGTGGCCCCTGGGGTACAGGCGGGGTCCGGTTCCCACGCCTGCACATCGGTGATATTGACCTGCCGGGCGTGGCACCTACCAACGGGAATCGCGGCCACCGCGCCAACAACGTTGGCATCGTCCGGCGCCTGCCCCACCGCAGTCGCCGTCGTGGCCGTGGGTGTGCTGCTGGAGGAGCCGCACCCAGCCAGCGCAACCCCCACAACGGCGATGACAATCGGTACAGCTTCCCTTCGCATGACGTTCAGCCCCCCGGTTGGATTAGGTCGCACTCCGATCACCCGGCAACCTAACACCACCTGATGCCTACCCCGGCTGCCCGGCCTACCCCAGTTGCCCCCACGGGAGCGTTCCCGGCGCAGAGCTACCAGGTGCCGCAGCCTGCACTGGCTGGAGCGTGGCACCGACCCTGACCTCCCACGACAAACTCACCGGCGCGACAGACGTCCACGCTGGGGCTAGCGGGGTCCCTACCCAGCCGTAGTAGGAACGGTAGTAAGGACGCGGTGGGTAGCAGGTGAGCTTGGTTGGGGTCTGTCCAGCGAACGGTGTAACTCGATCGTGTTGTTTTACTTGCGTCCGGCGGACAGTCGTCCGTCGAAGGTGATCTCGAAGGCGTTCAAGGCCGCTTTCCACCGGTTGGACCAGCGTTGCTGTCCCGTGCCGGTGGGGTCCA
>JAFAPC010000168.1 GCA_019247305.1 Pseudonocardiales bacterium | reverse complement strand
GATCCACATGCAGCAACCGACCCCCACACGGCACCCCATCCGGCCCACTATGCTCCAGTGGCCGACCGTGCCAGCAGGACCCCGAGCAGCGACAGGACGCCTCCAGATCATCACTAGCCCGCCACCCCGCCTCAGCCCGCGCCCGCTGCTCCGGTGTCGCCCCCGCATCCAGGGCCCGCACACCCCGCTCCTGCACTGGCACACCAGCAGCCTCAGCCCCGCTCATGACCCCACCACCTGGGCTATCCGCCCGAGCGGGGCGCGCTGCGAAGTCTCCCGCGAGCACAGGTCCCCCAGCAGCTCAGCCAGCCCAGACGCCTCCCACGGCGTCAGGAACACCTGCTCGACAGGACCGGAGGGCGCATACCTGATGTCGATCCGCAGCTCCGCATCCCCACACTGCTGATCGACACCCACCTGATCAACTCGGACCCATCCCAGAACGAGCCGAGCATCCTGAGTCCGCAGCACTACAGGCGCGGACCGATGCTCCACCTCCTCATCACCCGCACAACACCGCCCCGGATCACACCATCCCGGATGCGCCACAGGTGTGCTCACTGGCTGAATCGCGGTATCCTCATCGTGCATCGTTGATCTCCTAAGCGTCGATGTCTGCCCCGGCTGGTGCTGCAACACCGCCGGGGCTTCGTTGTCTCACGTTGATCGTTCTAGTTGCTGATTTATAAAGCTGGGCATATGATCGGCGCCCGAGTATGGCCGGTCATGCGACGCAACCTGATGGAGAGTATGACCGGTCATGTTGTCGAAGTCAAGTCATGTACGGTCATGATGGGGAGTTATGAACGCGGGTGTCCAGTATCAGGCGATCGCTGAGCAGGTGGAGGCCCGGATCAGGGCCGGTGAGTGGGGTGCCGGGGCGACACTGCCCCGGCAGGTGGACCTCATGAGCGAGTACGCCGTCAGCCGAGAGACCATCCGCGCCGCCGTGGCGTTGCTCGAAGAGCGCGGTCTGGTGCGCAGCATCAAAGGGCGCGGCGCCGTCGTCCGCGACACGGCACCGCGGCGGCAGATCCCACGCAGTAACCTCGTGACGAGGGACCCTGCCCGGGGCTACATCTTCCCCGCCGCCAGCCACCCCGGTGAACCCTGGATCGCCCACGGCCGACCCCGCCGCGACGTCCTCGCCATTCCTGCCGGCATCGCCACCCACCTCGGACTCGCCCCCGGGATGGCCGTCCTGCGCCGCAGGCGCGTCACCTCGCCCACCGGCGAACCCCCGTTCCAGCTCGTCGATACCTGGATCCACCCCGACGCCGTCGCCGAGGCACCCCAAGTCGCCGAACCCAACACAGGACCCGGCGGCTACCTCGACCGCCTGGAAGAAGCCGGACACGGCCCCCTCACGTGGACCGAGATCGCCCGCGTACGGATGCCCTCCCGAGACGAAGCCAAACTGCTGAACATCTCCACTGCCGTCCCAGTCCTGGAACTGACCCGCATCGGCGTCTCCGCACGCACCGGTGCCGCGATCGAGGCCACGGTCTGCGTCATCCCCGGCGACCGCGTCGAACTCCTCACCGTGCTCCACCGAGACCACTCCGCCACGTGGCCGACCACACCACCCACACCAGGGATCTACGACAGCGGCCAATCCCCACCCACGCGAGCACCGGAGAGCGACACGGGACAACGAGCCACACGCCGCGAGAGCCCATGAATCACCCCAGGACCCTCCGGCTACGCCCGAGGACACCGCGATCCTGCGGTGAGATCCCGCTAGTTCGCCCCCCAGAACGCCTGGGCGCCCACTCGCGGCCCGTCCCTCACCACAGGCCCGCCTCCGCCACACCCCCCGTGAGGTTCCCCCGTGCGCCGCACCACCGCCGACAACTCTGTCCACCCCACCACCCGCGCTGCCCGACTACGACCCGCAGGCACCTCGGCGACACTGACCAACGCACCCCCAGCACGAGGGACAACCGCGCAGGCGCGGGCGCTCATGACGCCACCGCCTGAGCACCGTGCACCACCGAGGCGTGCCTGGTAGTGCTCCCGCCAGTACAGGCCCAGCAGCTGCTCAGCGAGCTGATACGCCTCCGTGGGCGTCAGGAACAGCTGCGCGTCCCCGCCCGGGCTGGTGTAGGTGATGTCCATCCGCAGCTCGGAGTCCCCGGGCGGTTGATCGGCGTCCACGTCATCACTGCGGACCCACGCCAGGCTGAGCTGGGCATCCTGGGTCCGCAACGGCACACGCTCCGACCAATGCTGGAGCTCACCGTCACTCTCGACGCATCGACGGGGATCACACCACCCCGGGTGAGCAAGTGGAGGGTCGTGGTGGGTAGAACGATGGGACATGGGTTCATCTCCTGTCCTGTCAGGTGGATGGATCAAGGCCTCGGGTCGGTGCTGCCTACACCGGCTCGGGGCCGCTGAGCGCTGGCTAACGCGGTCAACGGTGCGCCGTTTGGTCTGCCCCCGGGCGTCTGCCTCCTCTCAGTCCCACCGGAGTCGTTCGATCCGATCGACTGTCGATGTTGAGCTCATCTTGATAGTAAATTGTGAGTCTGTCAAGCGGGTCACTCGTGGGTCACGCTCGACGTCGGCACGTCGGGCTAGGCTGAGTGCTGACTAGGGCGAGGGGGCCACGTGCAGCAGGACTGGCAGGCAGTCGGGACGGCAATCGGCGCCCGGCTCGATGAGCAGGGCATGACCATGACCGAGCTCGCCGCGCGAGCGGGGGTCTCCCTGACCACCATCCGCGAACTCGTGCACGTGCTGAACACGCGACGGCGCCAGCCACGCACGCTGGCCGCCGTCTCGACCGCACTCGGCTGGCCTGAGGACCACCTCGGCAAAGTGCTCCGGGGTACGGTGACGGCCGCTCCAGTGAACCCGAGTGAGCTGCCTGATCTGGCGACTCGGGTCCGAGCGGTCGAAGAGCGTCTCTCGGAGATCGAAAAGCGACTGCCGGGCTGATGCTCGTGCAGTGGCGGCTGACACCAGGGGGTGAGGCGGCGATGGTCATGCACGCAGTGTCGACCGTCAGGGGACCCTCGTACACCGTTTCCATGTTGCCGGGCGTTTCCGGGTCCCTGGCAACACGAGGCAACACCTGCCCAGTCGAGGGGACAATGCGGTGACGTTCGGAGACGAGCTACGTCAGCACCGAGCCGAGCGGGGGTGGAGTCTGCGCCGCTGCGCTAGGCTCATGTACCTGTCTCCCGGCTATCTGTCGAAGTTAGAGAATGACAAGAGTGCGCCCACTGCCACGGCAGCGAAGGCCGCCGACGAGGCCTTTCAAACAGGGACACGTTTCCAAGGGTACGTCAACGACATTACCCGGGATCCGGGGACGACGACTGACGCGCTAGTCGGGGCTAACGGTGCACGGCTGCCTGGGTATGCGCGGGCGCAGGCGGCCACGCAGGAACGGCGCAGCCAGGACACGGAGCTGGTCGGGGCGGTTGCGGTGACAGGCGAGGTTGGCCATGACGAGCCTGAGCCGCTGCACGTGCCCTGGTCATCGTCGCTGCCTTCGTCTGACACCGTGGTTGCTGCCAGTCAACAGGCATGGCGCGCGGTCCGCAGTCATCTCATTCGGCACCGCACACAGCTCGCTAAACAGGCGATACGGCTGTACAACCCCGCGTGGCAGCTTCCGCAGACGCCAGCGTTGGCACTGCCGAGTTGGTTACCCTCATCTCCGGTGCCCATCGAGGCGGTGACGTTGGAATGGGTGCCGCAGCCACCGCGTCCGATGATTACCGGCCGTGAAGCCGAGTTACGGCCGGTATTGCCGCTTCGCTCGCCTGGGCATGCCTTCCAGCAGTACACCAGCGCGATCCGTTACCTCAGTCCGCCGAGTCTGTTTGAGAATCGTCCGAGTTACCGGTTGTTGGATGTGTCCTGGGAACCGTCCGGGCAGGGAACAATGTGGTTCGGGTTGGCTACCTTCTTCGATAAACTTGATGTGTCCGAGGCGCTCAGTCATGAGTTCGCTGCCGCGATGATGGAGAGCGCGTCGCCTACCTGGCCACAGCTGCCGTTTCGAGCACGACTGCCACAACCATTCGATCTGTCGTCGCGAATGGGTAGTACGTCGATCGCTACCCTGACCATACGTCGGAGTACCACCGATGGTTCGCATACCTTCTTTTTGCTTGGTCGTGATCCGACCAAAGTGGCTGTGGGTGGCGGTCAGTACGGTGTGATCCCGGCAGGTGAGTTCCAGCCATCATGCATCGCTCCAGCCTGCATGCTGGATGATCTGGATGTGTGGCGCAATATTGTGCGCGAATACAGCGAGGAACTGCTTGGCGAACCCGAACATGACGGCAGCAGCGGGCAACCAGTGGACTACGAGTGCTGGCCGTTTTACCGCGCCATGCAACGCGCCCGCGAATCTGGACACTTGCGGGCCTCTGTTCTGGGTGTTGTACTTCATGCGCTCGGGCTAAATCCAGCCATCATGACCACTGTCGTTATTGATGATGCGGTGTTTGATGATCTCTTCCGTGAGCGGGTTACCGTGAACGCCGAGGGTCACGTTGTCACTTCGCTTGACAATGAGCAATCGATGTATGGACTGCCGTTTAACGAGACAACCGTGCGGCACTTCTTGGACACTGAACCGCTTGGGGGGACGAGCGCTGCTTGTTTGGCGTTGGCTTGGCGGTATCGGGACAGTTTGGTGTGACACTCAAGCTTGAGAGGGGCCTCCGCCGCTTAAAGGCGTAGGTGGTCAGCAAGTGTGGTGCGGGTCCGCCGGATCACCACGGTGGGAGTAGCCAGCCGCCAGACGGCGTGAGCTGCACTGCAAATCCTCGAACGAGAGGGCCGTGTCGCTGTGCGCCCCCGCTTGTGGCTAAGTCAGGACCCTTCTCCGCAGTCCTCGATGAGGGTGCTCGGATCAGCGACCCGCGCGAACGCGAGCGGGCCGCTCGTGATCTGACTGCCCAGTGCACCGCGGTCCGCCCGCGACTCCGTCGTGAGGCGATCGCCGAGCTCCGTGCCCACGGCATGACTCAGGCGGAGGTCGGCCGAGTGCTCGGTCTCAGCCCCGGGCGAATCTCCCAGCTTGAAGCGCCCCGGCCCGCCGTGCTGGTCGAGCGTTCGGTTCCGACCCCGCCAACCATTCGAGCAGCACCGTTGTCTTTCTGGCCGAGGGAGAGGCCCAGAACGTCGGGGCCACTCGAACCATGGCATGGGTGGATTGGTACAACAACCGTCGATTGCACGGAGCCTGCGGAGGCAGGCCACCGGTCGAGTTCGAGACCCTGTACGAGCTGGGCGACCTGATCAGCCTGGTCGCCTAATCCCAACAACGAGTCTCTACCGAACCCGGGGTGGTTTCATATCCTGCTTCCGTTCCGGTGCTGTGGTGGCTGGTCGTGTGCGTTATGGGCAGGGTGGGTGGTAGGGCAGGTCGGGTGAAACGTATTGGTTCCACGTCGTGGGGGTGAGGGTGTTCGTGGTGGTGGCGCAGATCCGCTGGATCGCGTGGTCCACGTTCATCTCCCAGAGCCGCACGGTGTGGTCGAGGCTGGCGGTGGCCAGGGTGTGCCCATCCGGACTGAACGCCACCGAGGTGACCCGGTCGGTGTGGCCGGTGAGGGGTGAACCCAACGCGGTGGGGTGGGTCGGGTCAGTCACGTTCCACAGCCGCACGGTCTGGTCGTAGCTGGCGGTGGCCAGGGTGTGTCCATCCGGACTGAACGCCACCGCGAAGACGGAGTCGGTGTGGCCGGTTAGGGGTGGGCCCAGGGCGGTGGGGTGGGTTGGGTCAGTCACGTTCCACAGCCGCACCGTGTGGTCGTAGCTGGCGGTGGCCAGGGTGTGTCCATCCGGACTGAACGCCACCGAGGCGACGTAGGTGGTGTGGCCGGTGAGGGGTGAACCCAGGGCGCTGGGGTGGGTCGGGTCGGTCACGTTCCACAGCCGCACGGTCTGGTCGTAGCTGGCGGTGGCCAGGGTGTGCCCATCCGGACTGAACGCCACCGAGGTGACCCAGTTGGTGTGGCCGGTGAGGGGTGAACCCAACGCGGTGGGGTGGGTCGGGTCCGTCACGTTCCACAGCCGCACCGTCTGGTCGGCGCTGCCGGTGGCCAGGGTGTGTCCATCCGGACTGAACGCCACCGCGAAGACGGAGTTGGTGTGGCCGGTGAGGGGTGAACCCAACGCGGTGGGGTGGGTCGGGTCCCTCACGTTCCACAGCCGCACCGTGTGGTCGCCGCTGCCGGTGGCCAGGGTGTGCCCATCCGGACTGAACGCCACCGCGAAGACCCAGTTGGTGTGGCCGGTCACGAGGGTATAGGGGATCTTCCACAGCCGCGCGGTGTGGTCGTCGCTGGCGGTGGCCAGGGTGTGCCCATCCGGACTGAACGCCACTGCGTTGACGTAGTTGGTGTGGCCGGTGAGGGGTGAACCCAACGCGGTGGGGTGGGTCGGGTCCGTCACGTTCCACAACCGCACCGTGTGGTCGCCGCTGCCGGTGGCCAGGGTGTGCCCATCCGGACTGAACACCGCCGCGACGACCCAGTTGATGTGGCCGGTCAGTGGGGTGGACAGGGTGGCGTTGTCAAGGGTGATCAGGGTGGTGCGGAGGTCGGGGGTGGGGTGCATGCGGTAGGCGGTGAGGTCGAGTTGGGCTGCGAGGGAGACGTCCGTGCTGCGTAGCCGGTCGGCTTGGGCGGTGATTTGGTTGAAGATGGCGGTGTCGCGCTGTGTTTGGGCGGTGCTGCGTTGTTGGAAAGCGAGGATCGACGCGGCGGTGGTGAGCAGCAGCAGGGTCGAGAGCACGGCGATGATGCGGGTACGGTGGTGGCGCTCGCGTTCCTTGGTGGCGGTGACGCGTTGGGTGGTGGCCTTAAGAAACTCCCGTGCCTGGTCATCGAGCTCAATGGTGGATGAGGCAGCGGGGTCACGGCTGTCGTCGCTGGTCATCCCTAGCGTGGCGAGGGTGGCGGTGAGCCGCTGGTCACCCCAGAGGAAATACTCAGCCCGGCCCGAGTTGATCCACTCCGTGGCTGCTTGCTCCACCGCCCGGGCGGCGCGCAGGGCGGCGATGATCTCGGCGGTAGCGGTGTTCAAGGGTGGCCACCAGGTGAGCAGGGCCTCATGCGCCATCGCAAGCCATACCCGGCCCTCGGTGGTGTCACGCAGGAGCAGGCGGTGCTCGACGAAGACTCCCAGTGCGTCCCGCAGCGGCGTGGGCAGGCTGGTGAGCGTGATCCGCCGCCGGGCGCGTCGGCCGTTCTCATCAACGGTGACTAGATGAGTAAGCCCAGCCAGCACCTCACGCTCAGTCAGGCCACTGACCCGGACGGCCTCAGCGAGCGCGGCATCAGCGTGCTGGGTTAGCGCCCCGTGGACGCCACCGAGGTCGTGATAATGGGACAGGCTCACCGTGCCTCCAGCAGGCAGGCCCTCGGCCAACTGGTGCAGGATGAACGCAAGCAGCGGCAGGGCCTCCCCGCCCCCGGTGTCGGCGACCAGTCGAGTGGCCAGTCCGGGATCGAGGCGCAGCCGAGCCACCTGGGCGGGTTGCTCGACGACCTCGCGCAGCGCCTCCCGCTCCAGTGGGGCCAGCACGGAGGCCTCGATCGGCACGCCGGCGAGGGTGGGGAGATTCCGTAGGTCATCGAGGAATTCCGAGCGCATCGCCACCACCACCCGCACCGCACCCGCAACTGCCTCGCGCAGGAGTTGGGTGAACTGCTGCTGGGCGGTCGGGGTTGTTCGGGTGACCAGCTCCTCAGCCTGATCCACCACGACCAGCAGCCACCGCGCCTGCGTACCCGGATTCCTCGCCAGCAGGTCATCCGCCACACACCGCAGACCCTCAGGGCCGGCGTTGAGCCTGCTGCGGACGTCGCTGGCTGACCAGTCCAGTCCCAGACGGTGGGCCGTGATCGCCAGCACCCGGGCCAACTCGGGCACCGGATCACGTCCGGGAACCAGTGAGGCCACCACCAGCCAGGCCGGATCTCCCGCCAGTACCGGGATCACTCCGGCGTGCAGCAGGGAGGACTTCCCACACCCGGAGGGCCCCACGAGGGCCAGCACGCCCCTGGTACTGCCCAGGGCGCGGAGCCGATGACTGACCTCGCGGGCCTCCGCCAAGCGACCGAAAAACACCCGGCTGCGCGCTGCGGTGAACGGCTCCAACCCGGGGAAGGGATTATCTCCCTCCCGCCACGGATCCTCACCACCCTCCAGCAGCCGCAACGCCTGGAGCACCCGGTCCCGGGCGTGCTGGGGATCGGCGTGGTAGTCGGTGTCCTGCAACTCCTGCATCAGCGGGTGCACCACATTGGCCTCCGCGCGTAACGGCATCAGCCGGCAACCTCGGGAATCCGCGATCCCTACCTCAGCAAAGCACCATTCCGAGGCCAGGAAGGACCTCGTCACCACCCCGATCACCGCGTCCACCCGGCGTAGCTCGGCGTACAGGCGCTGCTTCCACGCCTCTCCGACACCGATCCCCTCACGCAGGTCGTGGGCGAGGAACGGTTCGTGGCCGCCGTCGCGCAGCCACGTCGCCACTTCCTCGGCGATCGCCCGGTCTGGGGTGGCATAACTGATGAAGAGGTGGGCCACGACATCCCCAAGCTGCATTGTCTCATCAAGAAGAGGCAATGCTTATAGTCACTCAACGACACTCGTCAGGACATGATATATCACTCGTTTATCCCAGTATCGAGGATTTGAGGCCCTGAATCTTACAATGCGTGACGGTATGAGACCCATCCGAGGACCCCCACGTGCCTGCACCGATCGGTCTCTGAACGCTCTGGGGCGGGTGCTGTGCGCGTCGGGGCTGCTGGCGAGGTCGGTGCCTATCACGGTCACGCCCTTGGCATTGCCCGAGCCCTGGGGACACCCCGGGAGCAAGCCCGCGCACTAGAAGGCTCGGGCGGGGTATGCCTCCAACCGTGTGGCCCCAGCAATGTGGGGTCCCCGGCAGCCTCATTACCCGCACCCGCCGCCGGTAAGGGTCTCCCCGACGCTAGGAGCCGGTACCTGCCATTTGCCGCGACTGCCGCGACCACCGCGACCGCGCAGGTCAACCCGGTCGCGGATACCGAGGCGGTCGCGGCTGTATCCGCGACCTACCCGGACACACGGGGGCAGCGGGTCGCGGATACAGCCGCGACCGGGGAAACTGCCGCGACCTACCTGACCAGCGAAGTCGCGGTGGTCGCGGCAGTCGCGGATATCTCTGACCCACCGAGGGACCCTCGATGAGGTGGTCTGATCACCCGAGCCCCCGCGCACCACAACCCCCCGTGTCAGCTACGCTCCGAGCCAGCTCGTCATCGTCGATATCTGTACCGACCTGGGCGCCGGGGGAGGGGTCTGGGCCAACGGGTGTGTCGCTGCTAATCAGAGCGTGTTTTTATCGTCCCTCACTTGGCCCCTTAAAAGGATCACAGTGTGATCAGATCAGGGGGTAGGAGAGCAGGTGCTCGAAGAAAGGCCGCCGCGTCCGCGGGGTCTCCGGCTTGGGCGGCGGTGGTCTCAGTTTTGGTCTCATTCACGAGCGTGCGCTACGGTTCATGCACGTGCTGACAACGCGGTGACAAGCGACCTAGTGCCCAGCGACTCACTGCGAACGCTGCCACATGGACCTTACAAGCGAGAGGCCGCAGGTTCGACCCCTGCTGCGCCCACCCGTCCCAGTTCCCTATAGGATGGTGTCAGCTGAGCCTGAGATGCCGACTGGTGCGCTGGTCCGGTTGTATCGGATCCAGCGTCGGATGAGTACGGTCTCGTTGCAAGCCTGCCGCCAGATCTCGGAGGTGTACCGGCTGACTCGGCCAGTGTTGAAGAGGGTCGGACGTGTCGAGCTCTGCGGGCTCGTGTCGGACCGGGCCATGCGTTATGCCGAGGAGACCGAGGACCCGCTCTTGATCGCGGCCGCTACCTGGAGTCTCGGGCATACCATGCTGTCGGATGACATGCCTGCTGGTGCCTTGGACCTTGCCATGAAAGGCAGCGAAGCACTGGAGCCGTTACTGCCAGATGGGACGCCGGAGCAGTTTTCGCTGTATGGCGGTTTGCTGCTGGTGGCGGCTCTTGCGTCAGCGCGTACCGGTGATCCATGGCGTGCCCGGGAGCTGTTGGGAGGACGAGCACACAAGGCTGCTCTACGGGTTGGTGAGGGGTATAATTATCACCGGATGGTGTTCGGGCCGACCAATGTGGGTATCCACAAGGTCACCGTCGAGCATGAGCAGGGTGAGATATCCGAGGCACTCCGGCTGGCTGATCAAGTGGATATCTCCTTCAGTCACTTTCTCATCGACGTGATGAATGAGGGGAACGCAGCGCAATGCGTTCCCCTCATTCATCTGTCCACATAATACGAGTAGGCCGAACTGACTGTTCGGGAAGGCCACGCTTCGTTTCTGTTCGCTTGCTCCCCGCGGCCACAACGTATACTCTTCCCGCTCCTTGTGTGCCGCGAAAGCCGCCGACAACGCGCGACCGGCGGACGGGCAGGGGAGGCCCAGTGTCGTGAACTCATCAAGACCGACGTAGCGCGACCTACTAACGTCGGTGACGTCGAGTTCACGGACAATGTCGCCTGCGCCCGCTAGCCGGCTGTACTGCATCGAGTACCTCTTGAGTACCATCTTGTTGGTCACGCATGTTGAGGTGTCGTTGCCGATTGGTCAGCTGCTGGCTAGCGGTGACGGACCGCCCGGATACAGCTGTCTGGTGGGATAGAGTGGTGAGGGCCGGTGGACCGCATTGATCCTGCGTTTTTCCACAGCGACGAGGTGCGCGCCGCGCTGGCTGCCCGGGACGTCGGGAGGGTGTACCGGCTGTTGCAGCGCATCGGGGTAACGCAGCGGCGGATCGCGGGGTTGACTGATCAGTCGCAGTCGGAAGTGAACGAGATCCTCCGCAAGGGCCGCCGGGTCCGCGACGTCGAGGTCCTGGAACGGATCGCTGACGGACTCGGAGTGCCCCGAGGGTGGCTGGGCGTGGGTTACGGTGAAGGGGCGCTGGACGCTTCGCCGGCCGAGGAGGAGGTGAAAGAGGTCGTGAAACGCCGTGCCCTGATCACGACCGCTATGGTGTGGTCCCTGGATCAGCAGGGCACACCGTACCCTGACCAGCCGAGCGTGCAGCTGGCCCTGCCTACCGACGATCCGCTGCCGTGGCGGCTGGGCATGGCCGACATCCAGGAGCTGCGCTCGTTTACCCGCGGGCTGGTGACCAGGGCGCGGTACTACGGCGGGTACGCCGGCGCGTTCGCTGATGCGGTGCGCCGCTACACCCAGTGGCTGGCCGTGCCCGCCAGCGAGGCAGTCAAGACAGCGCTGGCTCTCGCGCTGGCGGAGCTGCACACCGAGGCCGGCTGGGCCTGCTATGACGCGGGGCTGGACGGTAGGGGTCACTTTATTCGCGCTCTCGGGTTCGCCGGCAAGGCCGGGGACACTTACGGAGTCGCCAACGCCGCCTGGCATGCTGGGCTGACGCTGGTGCGTAGTGGGCATCCCAACGATGCGCTGAAGCTGTTTCAGCTCGGGCAGTTCCGGCTGCGCTTGTTTCCGCCCAGCGGGTCCACCTCGGCGACCTCATACTCTGAGGACACCCGGCTGCCGATTCTCACCGCGCGGCTGATCAGAGGGTCCGCGATTGCCTACGCTGTCATGGGTGGCCCCAGGCAGGCTGATCGCTGCCTCGCTGAGGCGAACGACGGATGGGAACCCCCGGGCGCGTTCGAGCGCGCGGGTGCTGATTTTGGGGCCGCGGGGATTGCGCTGGATCTGGGTCGGCTGGAGGCCGCCGAGCAGTTCGCTACCAGAGCGCTGGGCAGCTACGGTGAGGCCCACCGCCGGGGCCGCACCCTAGCTGAGCTTCTCCTCGCCGAAGTGCACATCCGAGCGGGACAGCCCCAGGGGTTGACGCTGGCCCGTCATGCTATCGAGGAGGTGCGCGGCCTGCGCTCCGTCGCCGCCCGCCGGGAACGGCTGTTGCCGCTGGTCGCCGCGCTGGAAGCCCGACCCGGCACTGACGCCCAGGAGCTCGCCCGGACCGCCCGACGAATCGTCACCAACCGGACCTAACGGCTTCACAAGAGGGCGACCGAACCGCCCACACAGCCCTACGGGCTCGTCATCCACTGCGCGTTATACGCCCAGGGGTTCGGGCGGGGTGATACCGGTTTTGGAGACTTGGGGGTCGAGGCGGGCGGGTGCGTCGAGTTGCTCGGCCGCGATGGTGGCGAGGATTCGTTCCGCGGGCAGATGGAGGCGGACCGCCAGGGCACAGATGAGGATGCTGAACGCCGCTACCACGCCCAGGTCGACCCATTCCGGGATGAGTTTCCTGCCGTCATACTGCCCAAGGTAGGAGATCAGTGTCAGGCCGGTGAGCCACGGAAGGATCCAGATCAACGACCGCGAGTCCAAGGGTGGTCGCTCGATCGGGCGGCCCAGCGCGTAGGAGATCCCGAATAGCGCGTAGCCAGCGATGATAGCCAGCATCAGTTTCCCCACTATGGTCCAGGATGTCCAGTAGATGATCTCGTTCGCGGCGATGAACGCCAGCGGCGCCAAGACCGAGGGGGCCGGCAGCCGGTAGGGGCGGGTGCGGTGCGGATCAGTCTTGCGCAGGATCAGTAAGGTGATCGGGGCGAACCCGTACATGATGAGTGTTGCCGAGGTGGTTAACTGGACCAGGCCTTGCCAGCTCGGGAAGGGCAGAAAGCAGATCAGACCCACAATGAACGACAGGATGATCGAGGTGTAGGGAACACCGCGGCTGCTGATTCGGCTGATGCCCCGGGGAATGTAGCCGGCGTGGCCCAGTGCATAGGACAGCCGCGCGGAGACGCCCAGATAGACCAGCCCAGTGCCCGCCGGGGAGATGAACGCATCGATGTACAGGATGACGGCCAGCCAGCCCAGACCCAGCCCGGTAGCCAGCGTGGCATAGGGCCCGAAGTCCCCCGTGCCGACTGGGTTGGCCCAGCCGTGCAGGAGGTCCCTGGGGTTCAGCGCGCCGATGAAGGCGCCCTCCAGCGCCAGATACAGCAGGGTGCCCACGATCACGGAGCCGATCACCGCGCGGGGCACATTGTGCTGCGGGTCGCGTGCCTCCCCGGCCATTTGCGCCGCTTGTTCAAAGCCGTTCAGCGCGAACAGCACACCCAGCGGTAGGGCCGCGAACACCCCGTGGGCGCCGTAGGGGGCAAAACCGCCACCGGCGGTGAAGTTCGAGGACCGGAACGACACCACGACTAAGACGACCGCGGTCAGGACCGGTATCGCGATTTTCCAAAGCACGGTGATCGTATTACTGTCCGCAAGCCACCGGACCCCGAGAATGTTGATGACGGTGAACAGCAACATCAACGCGGTGGCCCCGCCCAAGCCCACGGACGTGAGCCCACCGGCGCTGTTGATCAGTCCATGCCACTGATGGTCCAGGTAGCTCAGCGCGGCCTCGACTTCGATCGGGGCGATGGTCACGGCTTGCAGCCAGGCCGCCCAGCCGGCCGTGAACCCGCCCAGTGACCCGAACGCTAACCGCGGCCAGCGCCCGGTGCCCCCGGCCAGTGGGTAGGCCGCGCCGAGTTCCGCGTGTACCAGCGCCAGCAGCACGATCATCCCACCGGCCAGGGACCAGGAGACGATCGAGGCCCCACCCGCTGCGGTGGCCGCGGTCAACGCTCCCAGCAGCCAGCCTGACCCGATAATCGAACCCAGCGAGACGAACGTCAGGGCCAGCAAACTGAGTTCACGCTTGAAGCTTGGCCGCCTGCCGTGTCCCACCGTGGGCATGGGGTATTGCACCATGATCACAACCAATTCCGCGAATAATTATTGCCTGCTGGTCCGCTACCGCTGGCGCGCTCGGGTCAGCGCGTTCAGCAGCTGAGTGAGGATCTTTTCCGCCGCTGTTCGGCGAGCCCGATGCGGGGAGAACACAGCCACCAGAGCGAGCGTGATGACTAACAGCAGCGGCAGGCTGCCCAGCACCCCCACGATCACGAGGACCGGTCCGAGCGCCGCAGGCTGGCCCGTGGCAACCAGCATCCCGCCCGCGATCCCGACACTGGAGGCCAGCCACCCCCGCACCGGACTCACCTTTCCACTCGGACGCGGTCTGGCGGGCACTCGGTGCCGGCCAGGGCCCTGCGCAGCTGCCACGCACCCGCCAGTACCCGTCGCGCGTATTCGTAGCGCTCACTGGGGCAGAGCTGGGCGAGCTCGGCGCGGTATTCCTCGCGGTAGCGCGTTTGCCATGACCGGGGCAGCAGACGCACCGCCACTCGCACCATCCGCGGCATCGACCGGCCGCCCTTAGCATCCGCTGTCACCGATCCAGCAGAGTGGCGATCCAGACAGCAGGCGAGGCCGTGAGCGAGGTTGCGATATTGGGTGAAGTCAGCGGCGAGGTTACGGTCGCGATCGAGGGTGGGATAGTTGGCGAGGGCGCACAGCAGAGCGTGATAACTGGCCAGGGCGCTGGCGAGATCCCGGGTCAGGTCGAGGTCGCCGCCGGCAGCACGGTCAGGAACGTCATGACGGTCCAGGACACCACCCAGGGCGAGATCCAAAGCCCGGGCAAGATCACGGGCGGTCACGGCTGCACGGTTCACGGCACGATCACGATGCCGGTGATGGTCACTGTCGAGGGCGCTGGTGAGGTCGCGAACGAGATCGCCAGCAAGGGCGCGGGCCTGATCCAGCACGTGGGCCCGATCAAGGTCAAGAGCGCTGGCAAGAGTACCGGCGACCTGCACAGCGCTGGTGAGGTCGAGATTCAGGTCGCGGTCGCTGGCCAGGACCACAGCTCGGGCGATGGCCCCGTCACGATCCAGCGCGCTGGCGAGGATGCGGATCCGGGCCCAGGTGGCATGCCAGGTCATTAGGCACCCCCGGTCAACCTGGGGATGAGCGGCGACTGCGGTGCATGTTCCGCCGCAGGAACGGGAATGCGAACTCGGTTAAGAGCGGCACGGGCACGCTCAGCCCCCTCGGGGCTGAGCCGGTAGTAACGGCGCCGAGGCCGGCCCTCCTCGGCCGGCTCGATGTCCTCCCAGCGGCTCTCCAGCCACCCGAAGCGCTCCAACCGGGCCAGAACCGGGTGAATGGTGCCACTGAGCAGATCAGCGGCCTTGCAGATCTCCAGCCCGTACATCTCCCGAGCGGGCTCGGCAAGCATCGCCCGGAGCACCAACAGCGTCGGCAACGTCATCCGCGGCCCCGAACCACCAGTCATGGTGCCATTTCTACCATGGGCTAGGTTGAGAAGCAAGCTACCGTCAGCAGGACCCTCCGAGAGTGCGGACCGTGTTGTCAGGTTCGTCGAGCCAGATCCACTGCTGTCCGGCGCGGCTGTGGAAGCCGAACCGATCGAGGAGTGGTTCGCCCTGGTCGTGCCACCAGTCGTAGGCGGCTTCGGCTTCGTCCCACAGCTTGCGTAGCCCGAGTTGGCGCACGGTGAAGGGGGCGGGGTCGTTGAGGTTGGCGTCCAGGTGCGCCCACGAGGTGGTTGCTCCGTCGTCCAGCTCCAGAGTGTGGTGCAACGGGCCCTGGGCATCCCATTCGACCACCAGGCGGCAGGACGCGAGCCGCGCGCCGATGGCGAATGTGCCCTTGTCTGGGTTGAGCATGCGGTCCAGGTCGTTGCCGCGGCATTCGGTGGTGCTGATCTGGGCGTGTTCGAGGTCGCTGTCGCTGGGCTGCCAGCCATAGAGGGAGCGGCGTTGGTGGCGCAGGCGCATGAAGGCGAGGTCGCCGGAGAACCTGCCGGTGGCGATACCGTCCTCGGTCAGGGTGAGGGTCAGCAGGACCCCGTTGGACCAGTCTGTGCCCCAGGGGGTCACCAGTCGGCCCCCGGGTCGGAGTTGGTCGAGCCAGGCGTGGGGGACGACTTCGCGGATGGCTGCGGTGGAGATCACCCGGTCGTAGGGGGCGCCGGCCGGGTACCCGGCTGTGCCGTCTCCGGTGATCACAAGCGGGTTGTGCCCGGCGGTGGTGAGAGCGCGTCGGGCGTCGTGTGCCAGGTGTGGATCCACTTCGATGGTGACCACCTGGCCGTGCGCGCCGACGCAGCGTGCCAGCAGCGCGGCGTTCCATCCGGTTCCGGTGCCGATCTCCAGCACGGACTGCCCGGGTTGCGCGTCCAGGGCGTGCAGCATGTCCGCGACGATGCTCGGCTGGCTAGCCGAGCTGGAGGGGAAGCTGCCCCGCTGGCCGGGCTGCACGTCACCGAGGTTGACCTGCGTGATGACGGGCGCATTCGCGGACACCGCCGCGTACCAGCCATCCGGATCAGTGTGTTTGGACAACGCCACGAGCGCCTCACCGCAGCTGTCATCGACCCAGATGGTGTCAGGAATGAACGGCGCGCGCGGTACTTCAGCGAACAGGGTGGCCCAGAAATCAGGATAGCCCGGGAAAGACTGGGCTTCGACGACGGTCACTTGTCGTCCCTATCGCCCTTGTCGTCCTTACTATGTTTACCGCCGCCGGACTCGTTCACATCCTTGGTTTTCGAGTGGTCGTAGCCCTCTTTGTGCCCGTCCCTGTCGCGATTGTCCTCGTGCTTACCTTCAGCCATCACCGCTCCCAGTCTTCCGTGACCTCCGTAAACGGTGTCACCCAAAATCTACAAGCGAGAGCCGCAGGCTCGCACTAGATCTGGGCGTCTGCGTCACCATCTTCGGGACGATCTCGGGTGCCACGATGGGTGGCATGGACCTCAGCGGGACGGTGGCCGTGGTGACCGGCGCGGGTGGCATCCTCGGCGGGGGCATCGCCCGCGCGTTCGCGGCGGCCGGGGCGGCGGTCGTCGTGCACTACCGACGCAGCGCTGAGCGGGCCGCCAGCGTGGTGGGGGACATCATCGCTGGCGGCGGGCAGGCGCTGCTCGCCCAGGGTGACGTCACCGACCCCAGCGAGTGCGCAGCTCTGATGGCCACGGCCGTTGAGGCGTTTGGCCGGCTGGATGCCGTGGTGGCGAACGCTGGCGTGCAGCCGGTAGCACAGCTGGCGACGATGTCGGTGCCCCAGTGGCGAGCGGTCCTCGACACGAATCTGACCGGGAGCTTCGCGACGGTCCAGGCCGCCGCATCGACGATGGGCGAGCAGGGCGGCGGGGCGATCATCCTGATCGGATCTATCGAGGGCACCCAACCCGCGTGGTCGCACGCGCACTACTGTGCGTCAAAGGCGGCCACGATCCACTTTGCTCGCGCCGCGGCGTTGGAGTACGGCCGTCTGGGCATTCGAGTCAACAGCGTCTCGCCCGGGTTAATCTGGCGCGATGGCTTGGAGCGCGACTGGCCCGACGGTGTTGCCCGATTTCGGCGCGCGGCGCCGCTGGGGCGGCTCGGGCGGCCAGCCGACGTCGGCAACGCCTGTGTGTTCCTGGCCTCCGCGATGGCTGAGTGGATCACTGGACAGGATCTCGTGGTGGATGGTGGCGTCTCCGCGCACCCGACGTGGTAGCAGCGGTCACGTCCTAGTCAAGGCCCGAATCCGGGTTGCCGCGAGCGGCCAGCCCGCGAGCAGCTCGGCGCGCTGGCCGAGCCGAAAGGCCGACCACTCGAACGGCGGCGCCATGGTGGTACCCGCCAGGGTCCACTCGCCCAACGGACTGGCACCCTGCCACACTCCCGCGGGCACCACGATCTGCGGCCTGGCCCCGGTGGCCACCTCTGGTCCCAGGACCGGCTGCTCGATGCGCCCTTCCGGGTGGAGCAGCAGCAGCTGCAGCGGCGATCCGGCGTACCAGTGGTAGATCTCCACGCCCTGGAGCGCGTGCAGGGCGGAAAAGTCCGGGGCGAGCAGCATGAAGTAGATCACCGAGCTGTGCGCGTCGGCGTAGGTCTGGCGGAACAGCCCGCCTTCCCCCGGTAGCGGCTCCAGCCCGAGCAGGTGCGCGATCCGCGTCCCCTCGGCGCGGGTACTCACGGTCGGTGAGCAATCCGGAGGGCGTTCGACATCGACAAGCGCTCCTTCAGCATGCGGAACTAAAGTGTCTCCCAGCTCACCGGCGCGGCCAGGACCGGTTGATCCACGCCAGCACTTGCACCAATCGGTGGGCCGGGTGCTGTCTGCACCCTGAAAGGAGCGCTGAGTGGGCACCGCGCCATTGTTGTCGATCCTGCATCAACCTACCGATGCCGAGGCGGTGCGGTTCGGGCAGCGTTCGGTGACCTATCGACAGCTGCACGGGATGAGCGCCGCCCTGGCGCGTCAAGTGTCCGATGCCCGGCGGGTCGCGATCTGGGCGCCACCGGAGCTGGAGACCTGCGTGGCGACGGTGGCAGCGCTGGCGGCCGGGGTACCTGCGGTGCCGGTCAACCCCCGGCTGGGTACCCGTGAGCTAGCGCATCTCGTCTCCGACGTGACCCCTGAGCTGATGCTCACCGCCCCGCACGCCACGTTGCCGGCGGCGCTGCGCGCCCTACCGCGGCTCGACGTCGACCTGCAGGCGCGGGGTGGGCAGCTGCCGCCGGAACCGGATCCCGAGTCACCAGCACTGATCATCTACACCTCGGGCACCACCGGCCCGCCCAAGGGCGTGGTGCTCCCACGCCGCGCGCTGGCCACGGACATCGACGCGCTGGCCGCGGCCTGGCGATGGACCGCCCAGGACGTCCTGGTGCACGCGCTGCCGCTGTTCCACGTGCACGGCCTGGTGCTTGGGGTGCTCGGGCCGCTGCGGCTCGGCGGCGCGCTGCACCACCTGGGCTCGTTCTCCGTCGAGGGGGTGGCCCGGGCACTGAGTGGCTCCGCGACGATGCTGTTCGGGGTGCCGACGATGTACCACCGGCTGGCCGCAGCCGCCGAGCAGGATCCCCAGATCGCCGCGGCGCTGGGCCGAGCCCGGCTGCTCGTCTCGGGCTCGGCCGCGCTGTCGGTCTACGACCACCAGCGACTCGCAGCGAGGACCGGCCAGCACGTGGTGCAGCGGTACGGGACGACCGAGTCGTTGATCACCTGCGCGGTGCGGGTCGACGGGCCGCGCCGGCCGGGCACCGTCGGGCCGCCGTTGGACCCAGTGGCGCTGCGGCTGGTGGACGACCACGGGGAGGTCCTCCAGGCACACGATGACGACACCGTCGGTGAGATCGAGGTCGCCGGCCCGACGCTGTTCCTCGGCTACCTCAACCGGCCCGACGCCACCGCCGAGGCGATGCGCGAGGGCTGGTTGCGCACCGGGGACCTCGCCACCCGCGGCCCGGACGGTGACCTGCGGCTGGTCGGGCGCCGCACCACGGACCTGATCTCCAGCGGCGGATACCGGATCGGCGCGGGGGAGATCGAGGATGCGTTGCTGGAGCACCCGGGGGTCAGTGAGGTGGCGGTGACCGGTGAGCCGGATCCTGACCTCGGGGAGCGGGTGGTGGCCTGGGTGGTCGCCACCCGTGACCCGCCGCCCACCGCCGAGGAGCTCGCAGCGCACGTCGCGAGGTTGCTCGCGCCGCACAAGCGACCCCGGGTAGTGCGCTACCTCCCCGCGCTACCCCGCACTGAGATGGGCAAGGTCCGCAAGAGCGAGCTGGCGGCCGGGGTCTCATCACCAGCTCAGTCGGAGTCCCCGTAGGGTGATCGCTTCGGTCCGGATATCTGGGGGTCGAGGAATGGGTGCAGCGCGGTCGGTCGGCTTGCTGCTCGGGGTCGCTGCCGACGCGGTGTTCAGCGATCCCCGCCGCCATCACCCGGTGGCTGTTTTCGGGCGGGCAGCCGCGACGGCCGAACGCCTCTGCTACGCCGAGCACCGGCTGGCCGGGCTGGTTTACACCGGCGCCTTGGTTGGTGCTGCGGCGACGGCCGGTGACCTGCTGGAACGGGCTGGGCGCGGGCGGGCGCTCGGGCAGGTGGCCGCCACCGCGCTCGCGACCTGGATTGCGCTGGGTGGGACCTCGCTGGCTGAGGAAGGTGCGGCGATGGCCCGGGCGCTGGACGCTGGTGACCTCCAGGGCGCCCGGGCCCGACTCCCGCGCCTGTGCGGACGCGACCCCGACCATCTCGATCTGGCCGGCATGGCGCGGGCCAGCGTGGAGTCGGTCGCCGAGAACACCTCCGACGCGGTGGTCGCTCCGCTGATCTGGGGCGCGCTGGCTGGCGTGCCCGGGCTGCTGGCCTACCGCGCGGTCAACACCCTGGATGCGATGGTCGGGTACCGCTCGCCGCGGTACCAGCAGTTCGGGTGGGCCGCAGCACGCCTGGACGACCTCGCCAACCTGCTGCCCTCCCGGGCCGCCGCCCTCCTGACCACCCTGTGCGCGCCGCTGGTGGGCGGCTCGGCCCGCGGGGCCTGGCAGGTCTGGCGGCGCGACGGCGCCGCCCATCCCAGCCCCAACGCCGGGCAGGTGGAGGCGGCGTTCGCGGGTGCCTTGGAAGTACGGTTAGGTGGGCGCACGGTCTATCCGCACGGCACGGAGCAGCGCCCGGTATTGGGCCACGGCCGCACCCCCGACGCCGGTGATCTCATCCGCGGAGTCGAGCTGTCCCGGTTGATCGGGCTCGCGGCGGCGGCGCTGTGCGCGGCGCTGGCCACGGTGACTCAGCGGCCGTACCGGTCGGCAAGCGTGGCCAGCGGCGGATCATGCGGGTCAGCTGTGTCGTCCGGATCCGCTGGCGGATCATCCTCGCGGCGCCAGTCGGTCGCTTCCCGCCAGGCGAAGTAGGCCAACCCCAAGGGGGCCATCACGCCGAAGGCGATCCACTGCAGCGCATAGGCAAAAGAGGGCCCCGGGTCCAGCTGCGGCAGCGGCAGCGCGGACAGCACCCCGGGAGCGCCGTCCACCAGCTGCAGGTAACCCGGATCGAGCCGGACTCCGGTGGTGGCGCTCACGGTGCGGGTACTCACCGCGTACACCTGCCGGTGCCCATCTTGCTGTACGACCTCGCCGTTCTGCGGGTCTTGTTCGTCGGCGCGCAGCCGGCCGGTCATGCTCACCTCACCCCCCGGTGCCGGGGGGTAGTCCGGTATCCGCACTCCCTCAGCCGGGCGCAGATAACCGCGGTCCACCAGAATGCTCGATCCGTCGGCCAGCCGGAGCGGAACGACCACCTCGTACGCTGGCTCCCCCTGCACGGTGCGCAGCCGCACGACCAGCTCCGCGGCGGGCAGGTAGTGGCCGCTGACCTGAACTTGTCGCCACTCGGTGGCCCGGGTCGGCGCGGTGTGGGCGGCGAGCACGCTGCGCAACGGCTGCGGCGCGGTGGTGAATGACCGCTCAATGCCGGCGTTGCGGTCCGCGCGCTCCGCCGCGCGGCGGAACTGCCATGGCGCGAGCACGGTGAACGCCGCGACGGTGAAGCAGATCACCATCACCGTCAGCGCCACCCAGCCGGGGCGGAGCAGGAACCGCCACCGCATGCCCCCACGGTAACCGGTGCTCACCCCAACGCCGCGCGCGCGGCGGCGGCCACCCGCGCACCATAGCCGCCGCCGAAGAGCACCGCGTGCACCAGCAGCGGGAACAGCTGGTGCAGCGGGACACGGTGTCGCCAGCCGGGCGCGAGGGGGGCGACGTCGGTGTAGCCGCCGAGCACCCGGTCCAGGTGCGGGTAGCCGAACAGTGCGAGCATCGCCAGGTCGGTCTCCCGGTGTCCGCCGTGCGCGGCCGGATCAAGCAGCCACAGCTGCCCGTCGGTCCCGGCGTGCACGTTGCCGGACCACAGGTCGCCATGCAGCCGGGCCGGCGGCTCAGCGGGTCCGGCGAGGTCGTCGACCCGCTCGCAGGTCCGGTGCACGGCACGGGCCCCTGCGGCGTCCACCGCGCCGTGGTCTACTGCCATGCGCAAGTACCGCAGCACCCGGTGCTCGGCGTACCACTGCGGCCACTCGGAGGCGGTGACGTTGGCCATCGGGGCATCACCGATCCACGCCTGCCGCAGTCCCCCGGGGGGTGGCGCGCCGAAGGCCGGAGCGCCCGCGGCGTGCAGCGCGGCGAGACGGCGCCCAAGCCACTCGGCCCCAGTGCCGTCCGTTCGGCCGGCCGGTATGTGTTCGGTGACCAGCCAGTACTCGTTGTGCCCGTGGACCTGCGGCACTGGCGGGCCATCGGGTACCCGCAACCAGCGCAGTCCAGCCGCTTCGGCCATCGCCTGCCCGGGTTGTCCCCGCTTGGCCACCACGGTGCGTCCATCACCCAGCTCGACCAACCAGATGGCGCCGCGGGATGTCGCAGCCCGCACCGGCTGGCCAGTGATCGCGGCGACGGACTCCGCGGGACTCATAGCCGCTCGCGCACCCACGCCAGCAACCCGGGTACCGCCGCGCGCACCATCCCCAGCACGATGTCGAAGCCGTGCTTGCCCCCGTAGTAGGGATCAGGCACGTTGAGGTCTCGGCCAGCGGACTGGTCAAACGATCGCAGCAGCACCACCCGGTCCGGTTCGGCGACCAGCCGGCGCAGAGTCACCAGATGGCCGTAGTCCAGCGCCACCAGCAGGTCAGCGGACAGGTGGTGCGGGCTGAGCTGGGTGGCGACATGCGCGCAGCTGTACCCGGCCCGGCGCAGCGTCTCGGCGGCGCGCACGTCGGCGCAGTCGCCGACGTGCCAGGATTCGATTCCCGCGCTACTCACCCGCACCCGGTGCGCCAGGCCTTCCCGGCGTAGGGCGTCCGCGAAGACGGCCTCAGCCATCGGGGAACGGCAAATGTTCCCCGTGCACACGAAGCACACGTGGTAACGCCTCGCCGGGCCTGAACTTCCCACCTCACCCAGTGTGGCCGATTCTCCAGCCGGCCCTGCGAGCTCACCTTTCGTGCGGAAGGTGCACGAGCATCCATAAGTCCCTACCCGGGCGGTCCGCAAGTGCATAAGCATCCATGAGACCGTGCGGGGGCACGTGGGAAGGTACACATGCATCCATGAGACGGTGGGGACGGCGCGCGTAGGGTCGATGGGATGGCGCCCCGGATTGTCTCGCTGCTGCCGTCCGCGACTGAGATCGTCTGCGCGCTGGGGCTGATCGACTCGCTGGTTGGGGTGACGCACGAGTGCGACTATCCGAGCGGCATCGAGCGCAAGCCCCAGCTGACCGCCAGCCGCATCGCGCACCAGAGCATGACCAGCGCGGAGATCGACCACGCGGTGCGCTCGCAGCTCGACGGGCATGGCTGTATCTACGACCTCGACGAGGACCGGCTGCGGTCACTCGCGCCCGAGGTGATCTTGACCCAGGAGCTCTGCGAGGTCTGCGCGGTCAGCTACCGCACGGTGCAGCAGGCGGCGCGCCGGCTGGACGCTGGCGTCACCGTCGTCTCGCTGGAGCCGACCACGATCGCCGACATCCTGGCCAACATCGTCACCGTCGGTGAGATCACCGGCGCCTGCGCCCAGGCGAACGCTCTGGTGGGCAGCTTGCAAGCCCGCCTCGACGCGCTGGCGACGGCCTTGTCCGGAGTCACCCACCGCCCGCGCACCCTGGTCCTGGAGTGGCTGGAGCCAGCATTCGCGCCGGGTCACTGGGTGCCTGAGCAGGTCGGCCTCGCGGGTGGTGACCCGGGGTTCGGCGCGGCGGGCGGAGTGTCCCGGACGACCACGGCCGAAGAGATCAGCGCCTACGCCCCGGAAGTGATCGTGCTGGCGCCCTGCGGCTTCTCCACCGCCGACACGCTACGGCAGCTGCCACGGGCCCGGCTGCCCGCGGGCTGGCCGGAGCTGCCCGCGGTCCGGGACGGCAACGTGTGGGCGCTCGACGCGAGCTCATACTTCAGCCGGCCGGGCCCACGGGTGATCGACGGGGCTGAGATCCTCGCGCGCATCGTGCACCCGGAGGTGCTCGGCCCACCCGAGGAGCAACACGCCCAGCGCGTGCCACCCGAGCTGATGTGCGTCTAACCCGACCGGCGTGTGATCGTCAGTGGGTCCAGGAGGCCCCACCGCAGCAGGGGGATGGGGCGGGTGGGGCCTCCTGGTTTTCTCTTACCCAAACCGAACCCCGGTGAGGGTAAGGTGGGGTTCGGCCTGGTGACCGCGCGGCGGGGAGCTGGGTTGATCCCAGCCGCCAGAGCCCGCGGCGCGGAGCATGAGCGCTACTGCTTATCGTCGTCACCCGGCCCGGTGCCGAGCCGGGAGGCCAGCAGCGCGGTGAGCAGCCCCTGCTGCACCTCGTCGGCGGTGTGCAGTCGCCCAGTGCTGGGGTGTTGGGGGGCTCGAGCCAGCGCTGCGGGGACAGGAATTCCACGGTGGTGGGGGGCAGGGCTATCCAGGCCCCTGCGGTGTGCAGGCGCATCCCGGCCGAGGCCAGCTCACCGGAGAGGGCGCCGGAGCCGGTGGCGGTGAACAGCAGCCACCGCACCGGTGGCGCCGTCATGGCGAGGGACACCTTCGGCATCTTGGGGAAAGCCAGCAGCCCGCGTAGCCGCTGCGGCAGCTCCAGCGCATCCATTCCGCGCCCGCAGACGAGCAGCACGCTGTAGGGGTGCTCGCTCCACACCTCGTAGGCCTCGGCGGGGTCGGTGATCGGGTTCTCCCGCCAGCTGTCCGCGATGGGGCCGAGCCTGCTGGCGTCGTCCCGGCCGTACCAGCGCTGATCAGGGCACAGGAACGTGCCCGGCACCACCGGCCAGCCCCACCGGGTGGCGCTCAGTGCGGCCTCCCGCAACTCCCGCCACCCCGCTCTCCTCGCGGTAGTGCTCATGGCGAGCCCTCCGGGTCGAGCACGCGGACGAGGTGCGCCTGCAACAGAACCGGTACCTGATGGTGAGCGAAGCACACGTGCAGCCACGTGGTGTCCCACCCCACGACCTGGCCCTGCTGGTGTAGCCGAAAGGACATCGCCCCACTCTCGGGATCCACCGCGATCTGCTCCACCCGACACAACACATAAACGGCAGTGCCGTCCACATCCGTGAACCGGTAGGGGCGAGCGGGCGTTGCCACCTCAGGCATCTCCGTGGCGCTCATCCGATCTCCATCCCCGCGAGCCCCCGTGCGACACACAATTGACTGGGATCGTCCCGTTGTTCTCACACGACACCGTCAGGGTCGCGTTCTCCGTCATGATTGACCTCACTTTCTCAGCACGGGGCGGAATCGTGTCCCGCCCGCTCACCGGGATCTCCTGACCAGACGAAGAGACCGGCTGGCCGCCGGAAGTCGGGGACAGCTCCACCGGCGGCCAGCCGGAGACCGGGCCACCACCATCAGTGATGCCCGCAGCCCCGAGTCCGTAGGGTCCCCGCGTTGGGTGCTCTGCACGGAGTCCGTTGCGTCGACGGATGATGGGCTCGGGCAGGCTAGGAGGATTCGTCGTCGCCCCGATCGAGGAGGTCTGCCGCAGTCTGGATCCACAGGGTTCTGGTGTCCACCAGAGGCAATCATGGTGGCGGTGCGCTGGGCGTCTGCCCTGGGCTGGGGACCTCTCATGGTGATGCTCGCCTCCTCGAGGAGTTCACCTGGCAGGTGTGAAGACTCCAGGAAGACCAGCTACCATTACCACTTCTGCTGTGTTTCATCAGAATACGACCTGGCTCACCAGGGGAATATCGTATCTTTATCGTTTGGGGGTATGGTGGTGACTGTGGACGTGGATGAGGACCAGGTTGTTGACGAGCCCACCTTGTTGAAGGCGCTGCTCAAGGTGCGGCACTGGCAAAAGCGGGAAACTTTTGCCCGTCAGTGGGACAGGGTAGCGAAAACAGTTGATTCTTCGCTCACCGGGACTTGTCCCGCGCATGCGCAGTTCTATCGATGGCTGAGCGGCAACATTCTCAGCCTGCCTCATCCGGACGCGTGCCGAATCCTGGAGGCCATGTTCCCAGGCATCACAGTGCGGCAACTCTTCCACCCGGTACGAGCACGACGCAGCGAGCTCCTTGAGCCACCCCCGGTCCAACCATCCACCGTGAGCAATGGCTTAACGGTCCCCGTTGCACCGTTGGCCTTTCCTGTGACGCCATACGCTGATGCGGCGTACCTCGAAGCGGCGCAGCAGTACATCGGGCACATTCTCGTACTGGAAGGGCGATTCGGCGGCACCGATTTAGTGCCTCTAGCCGTACGGTTCTTCCGCTCGGTGCACCAGCAGCTGGGTACCGGGGCCTATGAACCCGCCATTGAACGTGACCTGCAAGCCACCGCAGGCGAGCTGGCCGAAGTTGCCGGATGGTTGCTCTATGATGCCGACCGGCAAGACGAGGTGCGGCGGATGAACCACGAGGCGCTCTACTTCTGTCGCCTAGCGGGCGACCGGAGCATGGAGCTGCTCACGCTCCAGAACGCCAGCATGCACGCCGGTTTTCTCGGACGACCCCACGAAGCGCTCCACCTCGCGTGCTCAGTGCTGGACAGCCGCGACCGGCTCTCCCCACGAGTCAAAACACTGTTCCTGGTGCGCAAAGCC
>JAFAPC010000015.1 GCA_019247305.1 Pseudonocardiales bacterium | reverse complement strand
GACCGCACGTCGCAACCACGGTTTGTCCCGCTCTCTGGTGTAAGGGGCTTAAGCAGCTCAGTGACGGCCTTGGCGATGACTCCTGGCCGGCACGTCAGCCGCTCAGCCAACGACTATCTGATCGGCGAACTCCACTCGTCGCGCAATGCTGAACAGTTCGGCACAGCTCGACTCCCGAGGGAAACCCTCCACTACCCGGTGATGCACGTACTGGCGGTGTGCCACCTCGGCCAGTTGCCGGAAGACGTTCATGTCGAGCTGCTGCTGTGAGCCGAAGCACTTGAGGGCACGAATCTTGACGTCCAGGAACTCCTGGGTGCCCATGAAGAACATCGTGGGCTCGAACCCGACGCTGTAGGGCGAGCGGAAGTAGCACAGGTTCCTGGACTCCCGCTGTGCTACTGCCGTTACTTCCTGCGCGGTGGTGCTGTGGTCGAGGTGCTGGTCGCCAGGGTAGTGGGTGTAGACGATGTCGGGTCGGGTCTCATGGAAAACGGAGAACAGGTCGGCGTTGATGCGCCCGCGGTGCTCCACGAAGCGGGTGTCGGGGATAGACGAGAAGGTGTAGTGGTCCACGCCCAGCAGCGCGCCGGCGTTCAGGCACTCTTCCCGGCGCACAGCCGTGCCGTCAGGGCCGGGTGCTCCGGTGGTCAGGCAGTGCACCCGGACCCGGGCACCGTTCAATGCGTACCAGTGCATCCGCATTCCCATGGCGATCTCGGCGTCGTCAGGATGGGCCACCACGACGAGTACGGTCGTCATCTCACTCCCTCCGGATACCTGCCCGTCACCGGAGCGGGCGGTTACCCGCAGGCGCCTACTAGGTGCGTGAGGGCGGTTCGGCCGCGTTCGACGAGCATGGGCTCCTGCTTGGTGATGCCCGAGTTGAGGTAGGACACGGCCAGCCGCACGGTGAGAAGGGGCAGAGCCCGCTGCTCGGCGTCGGAGAGCCTGCGTCCGTAGCCGGCGAGGAAGGCCGTCTTGAGGTCCGGGCGCGTGGGCCAGACCGCGCCGCACAGCCACACGAAATCCTCGACGGCGATGCCGTGGTCGGACTGCTCGAAGTCGATCAGGCCGTGGGTGCCGCGCTCGGTATCCCAGAGCCAGTTGCGGGGTGAGTAGTCGCCGTGCCGGAAGACGACCGGGAGATCCTCGACCAGACGAGGTAACTCTCGGGACACCTGCGCCACGAGGGCGCGCTGGGCGTCGGTGAGGTGCTCGGCGGTGCGTTCCAGACACGCTGCGGCCTCGTCCGCCTGCTCGGTCACCGACGCTCTGATGACCTTGCGTGCCCGAGCTGAGGGCGGCTCGGGGAGATCGTGCCACCGTCGGAGCAGCCGGCCAGCGAGTTCGTGTACCCGGGATTCACCCTCGGCCGTGAGGCAGAGCCCGCGGACGATGAGGCCCGGCAGCGGTGAGGTCATGATGGCCCGCAGGCCGGGATCCGTGGCCAGCAGGCGGGGGATCTCATGGGGTGCGAAGCGGGCAGCGTGCTCGTAGGCGTGCACCTCGCGCGCATAGTTCTCTGGGGTGGGGCTGCGCTTCACGTAGACCTCGTCCGTGCCCGAGGCCGCGCGCCAGACCCTGGAGCAGCCGCGGGGCCAGGAGACGTCCACGACGGTGGCGAGGCCGGGCAGCTGGTGGGTCACCCAGTGCCGCAGGTCAGCGGGCAAAGGTGCGGGGAGCTCCGCCGGCCGATGGCGGCATGCTGACCCCGTCACCATTAGGTCACTTCCTTCACCACAGCGTGGGTGAGTCGCTGGTCCAGACGCTCGGCGAACTCGCGGACCCGGGCGTCGGCGGCCCAGGGCGCCAAGGCGGCGGTGACGGCGCGCAGGTAGTCCTGCGCGCGTGCCGAGCTCACCGGCGCCAGGACGTCCAGCGCGCGGTGGCCGCAGTCGAGCGCCTGGTCGAGGTCTCGCGCCTGGGCGGCGGCGGTGGCGACGACGGCCAGGCGGAGCCCGACGGCACGGGTGTGGACCTCGTCAGACATGCCGCTTGCCTGCTCGCTCCACCGCAGCGCGGCCTTCGGGTTGTGCAGGTCTCGGAAGATCTCGGTGGCGTCGGCCGCCAGGCGGTCGTATGTGACATAGGAGATCCACATCGGGTCATGCGTTCCGGGTTGGATCTCCTCCAGCAGTGCCTCTGCCCGGCTGAGCGCGGAGGATGCCGATGTCGCGTCTCCGAGGCGGCCCAGCGCGCGTGCCTCGGCAAGCTTGGCGAAGGCCAGGACCCGCGGGGCCGCGTGACGCCGGCCTCGGTGGAAGGCGCCTTGGGCCATGTCGAGCGCTTGATCCGGCGCACCTTCGAGGATGGTGTGCAGGGCCATGGTCGTCAGAATGTAGGTCCCCCTCTCCACATCGCCGCCCGCACGGGCCAGCCGCAGCGCCTGGATGAAGTGCTGCTGGGCGATGCCGGTATGACCGCTGTCAAACGTGGCCCAGGCCACGACACGGGACAGCTCCGCGGTGATCGTGAACAGTTCCCGGCCGACCTGTTCGGTGTGGGTACCGGTAAGCAAGGGGATCACTCGCTCACGGAGACACTGCCTCACCGAGCTCAACCGCCAGTCGCCGCCTCCGAACCTGGCATCCCACAAACGGGCCTGCTCAGCGGACTCCCGCAATTCCTTCAGGTCCTCACGGCCGCAACGGCGGCCACCCTCACCCGCCGTGGCGGCATCGGCGGGGACCGCGAGCCAGCGGGTGACGGGAAGAGCGTAGCCGGCGACCGCGAAACGGTCAGCGAGGCGGGCTCTATCCTGCCCACTCCAGTGGGCCCGCACGCCCTGGATGGCCTCACAGCGGTCCCGAGGGAAGCCCCATCCCGACGGAGCACCATCAGGGCTCGCACCCATGCCGATCTCTTCCACCGTGACGGACCGACCGATCCGTTCACTCAACGCGGCAGCGATGTAGGTGGGTACAGGGTCCCTCGGTGTCTCTCCCGCGAGCCACCGGGCGACACTGGTGTGCTTGTACGCCGTCCGCAGACCTGCTTCCGCGGCGAGCAGGTTGACCCGGTAGGCGAGCCCTTTACGGCTCATCCCCTGCCCGTCGAGGAGCGCCGCCAGGGCCTGGTTCTGCGGCTTCGGACGGCGGCCGCTTGTCATGAAGCGAGAGTAATCTTCATCACATAAGCGGTCAAGCGCTTTGCTAACAAAGCTGTCTGCTGGAGATGTGGTGTGCTGCTCAGGTGGTACTGTCGGGTCGTGGCGAGCGAGATCACCGACGAGCGATCCATCCAGACGCGGATCGCTGACGACCTGCGTGCACGCATCGAGATCGGCGAATACGCCGCCGGGGATCAGCTGCCCACCTACGAGCAGCTGACGCAGCGGTACCTGTGCAGCAGCGGCGTCGCCCGCAAAGCCATCGATCTGTTACGCCAGCAAGGGCTCGTCGTCTCCAAGCAGGGCAAAGGCGTGTTCGTCCGCGAACGCGCCCGACCCAAACGCCACGGGATCGACCGCTACGCCCGCAGCCGATGGAAGCAGGGCGGCACCGCCATCCACGACGCCGAAGCCGGCAATCAGGGCTTATCAGTCAAACAGCTCTACCGCGAGCTCGGAGAAGTGCCGGCGCCGCCCGCGGTCGCCGCCGCCTTCGGTATCGAGGAAGGCGCCCCCGTGTGGGTCCGCAAGCGCACCACGATCGTCGACGGTCGACCGCACCAGCTCGCCGACTCTTACTACCCCCTCGACCTCGCCGTGGGCACGCGTCTCACCGAGGAAAACTCCGGTCCCGGTGGCGGTTTCGCGCGACTCGACGAGGCCGGCGATCCGCTCGCGGAGATCCGCGAGGAGTGGAGTGCCCGGATGCCGAGCAGCCCGGAAAGCGTGTCCCTGCAACTGCCCGGCGGAACACCCGTCATCGACCTCACCCGCATCGTCTACGACACCAAGGGCCGCGCCGTCGAGGTCATGCTCGCCGTCATCGCCGCCGACACGGTCGAGATCAGCTATCGCTTCCCGATACCCGACTAACCACGATTCACGCGAGGGAAAGGCCCGATGCCCGCGATCGTTATCCCCGACATCGCCCTCAACGACGGAACCACCATCCCGCAACTCGGGTTCGGCGTGTTCCGGGTGCCCGACCACGAAGCGACACCGGCCGTGGCCGCCGCCCTCGAAGCCGGATACCGGGCCATCGACACCGCCGCCTACTACCGCAACGAACCCGGAACAGCAGCGGCCATCGCGGGGTCCGGCCTGCCGCGCGAAGCGCTCCACATCACCACCAAGGTGTGGCGCACCGACCTCGGATACGACACCACCCTGGCCGCGCTGGAGGCGAGCCTGGCCAACCTCAAGCTCGACTACCTCGACTTGTATCTCATTCACTGGCCGGTCCCCTCCCGCGACAAGTACGTCGAAACCTGGCGCGCACTGGAGAAGATCAAAAAAGACGGCCTCACCCGCTCCATCGGCGTGGCCAACTTCCCGCCGGCCCAGCTGGAGCGGCTGTTCGCCGAAACCGACACCGTCCCGGCAGTCAACCAAATCGAACTGCACCCCCGCCTGCCGCAAGCCGAACTGCGTGAGTTCAACGCCCGCCACGGCATCGCAACCCAGGCGTGGAGCCCGCTGGGACACGGCCAGCTGATCTCCGATCCGACCGTGGCCACCATCGCCGAGCGACGCCGCAAAACCGCAGCGCAGATCCTGCTGCGATGGAACTTGGAACTGGGCAACGCCGTGATATCGAAATCCGTGACACCGGACCGCATCCGGACGAACATGGAGATCTTCGACTTCGAGTTGACCAGCGAGGACCACACCGCGCTGGCCACACTGAACACCGGAACCCGCACCGGTCCGGACCCCGAGGTCTATGGAGCGTAGTCCACGAACCGTGGCTCAGATGGCCTGATCGCCGAGAATTTCGATTGCGTGCCGGTTCGACTCGCGATTAGATTGTGAAGTGATAGTCGGCGCGACTTGTAGTTAACATCGCGAGCATATTTGCCGTTCTCTCTAGAGGAGTGTCTCGAGCTCGTGGGCGCGATCAGCGGCGCGACTGAGGTAGAAAATGAGCCCTTGGTCGTTGTAAAGGTCACGGGCGCTGTCGAGAGCGTAGAAGAGAATGTGAGCGATTTCTCTGACCTCACCGAGGTCGCGGGTGAACATAACGTTGAACGTCTTACGGAGTGCCAGGACGAGTTCATGAAACAGGGCGGTGGCGAGGGCGCGGTCATAGCTGGGCGGGTGGTTGCGGGCGTGGTCGCGAGCCTGAATTAGGTCGTTTGCCAGAGCTTTGAGGGAATCGCTGACGAACTGTTCCCGACGGGCGCGCTCCTTGCGGTTCATGGGATACCTCCGGACGACCAAGGCCGACAACGCCTGCGACCAGACATGATACGGACTGTAGTCTCTCCGGATGGCTGAGTTACGTTGCGAGGTTGCGGGATACGAGAGTCCGGCGCGGTGGCGGTGGGTGCTGACCGAGCCTGGTGGTGTGGTCTTGGCCGATTACGAGGTGCGGCTTGATGAGAGTTGCTGGCAGTACGAGGCGTTCACCGATCTGTGGGGATGGCTGAGTTTGCGCATCGCCCCAGATCGGCGGGGCGAGCAGGAAGCTGAGGTTCTCACCGAGCTTGGTAAGTGGATCGGCGAGCAGGTGTTCGGCCCGGTGGGCTCGGCGTTGGTGCGCGAGCAGCCAACGACCGTGCGGGTGGTGATTCCGGGTAAGCAGGATGAGGCCCGGCAGCTGGTGTACCGCCCGTTGGAATTGGCCCATGTTGGTGGGCGCCCCCTCGCCGTTCAGGACGTGACCCTGGTAATGCAGGTCGGGGCCGACAAGGCGGCAGGTCCTAAGGCGGGGGTCGCGGAGCGTCTGCGGGTGCTGGCGCTGTTCAGCCTGCCAACCGGTGACCAGCCGTTGAATCTGCGCCGCGAGCGGACCGGGCTGGTGGACTTGTTCGACCAAGTCGCGGTTTCGAATGGCCGGGCGGTTGATGTGCGGGTGCTTCAGTACGGGGTGACCCGGGAACGCTTGAGCGAGATCCTGAACGAGCCAGAGGGCTGGGACATCGTGCACATGTCCAGCCACGGCGAACCAGGCAAGCTGTTCTTGGAGAAAGACGACGGATCCGCGGACCCGGTCGAGGCCGTTGACCTCGCCGGACTTCTCATGGTGGCACAGGCACGGCTGAAGCTGGTGACTGTCTCGGCCTGTTCGTCAGCGGCGGATGCCGTCGCCGAGCAACTTGGCTTGCCGGACGTGACCTCGCCCACCGTTTCGCTTGTTGAGCAGACCGCCACGAAGTCGGAGTCCGCGGTTGCGCGGTTTGCGGTGCCGTTGGCGACCGAGTTAGTCGAGCGGCTGGACTGTGCGGTGCTGGCGATGCGGTACCCAGTGGGAGACGACTTCGCCATCAGTCTGAGCAAGGAGTTGTACGCGTTGCTCGCCCGAGAAGGTAGCCCGCTAGCACGGGCCGTTGGCGTGGCGTTGAAAGAGGTGATCACGAACTCGGCTTGTTCGGCGTTGTCGGTAGCGTCCCCGGCGTTGTTTGGTGAGCGAGCAGTGGAGCTACGGCTGGCTGCACCGGCCCGTTCCAGTCCGGACTTTCCCGAAACTCAGAGTCGGAAGCTGGAAGGGTTCGACCACCCGCCCGAGCATTTCGTGGGACGGGTGGCGGTGATGGCGCAGGCGAGCGCCGCGTTAGCGCCACGCAGCGACGTGTCGGGTGTGCTGTTGTATGGGATGCCGGGTGTTGGCAAACGCGCGTGTGCGTTGGAGTTGGCCTACACACACGAGCATGCTTTCGAGCATTTAGTGTGGTTCGTAGCGCCCGATAAGGGAAGCGATATCCGCGATGAACTTACACGGTTTGTGCTGACCTTGAAGTCGGCAGTGCCCGGGTTTCAGTTCGTGGGCACCGACGGTGTTCATTGGCTCCAGCGGCATCTTCCCGCGTTGACCGAGCTGATGGAGCGTAAACGGGTGCTGATCGTGGTGGACAACGTGGAGTCGCTGCTCGATATGTCCGGTCGGTGGCAGGATCCTCGCTGGAACGACGTGATCACAGCTCTCGTGGCGCATTCGGGAGTGAGCCGACTGATCATGGCCAGCCGCAGAGTGCCCGAGGGCCTGCACCCGCGAGTAAAAGTGGCAAAGATCAATGCGCTGTCGCGGGACGAGGCGCTCCACCTCGCTCGTGAGCTGCCCAACTTGGACCGACTTCTCGATGGCCGGGTCGACGGCCTCGACCCGGATACGGCACATGAGTTGGCCAGGCGTGTGCTGGCGGTCGCCCAAGGGCATCCCGAACTACTGCGACAGGCCAATGGACAGGCTGCAGACCCCAACCGGCTTCGCGCACTGCTTGGGGCCGCAGAACAGGCTGGGCAAGAAGCTGGCCGCCTGCCCGAGGGCTTCTTCACCATCGGCAAACCTAGCGCCGCAGCACCGGACTACCTGCATGTGCTTGGGGCATGGACCAGGGCCGCTATCGCGGCGTTGACCCCAACCGGCCGGGACGTACTTCACTTCCTTTGTTGTCTGGAAGCCGAGGACCGTATTCGCTGGGTTGTGGAGGGAACCTGGACCAACCTGTGTGTACGGCTGGGCCAACGTGTCGAGCCGGACGACCTGCGGGTTGGGTTTGCAGAGTTGGTTGACCTGGGTCTGATCTCGATCCAGCCGGACACGGATCAGCAGTGGGAGTCGTATGAGATCCATCCGACGGCGGTGGCGGAGGGTAGCACCGCCGCCGGGTTGGAGCTGCACACGGTGGTCGACACCGAGCTGGGCCGCTACTGGGGCTGGCAATCCCATCGTGCGCAGAAGTCTTCCGACGTGGAGGACGACACTTGGGTCGTATGGGCTGGGCTGTGCGCCGCTCCGTATCTGTTGCGAGTGAGCCAGCCGGAACTCGCAGCCGAGTTGCTCGAGCAGGCTCTCTTGCGTGACCGGTCTACAGAGAACGTGGCGCGGGTGTTGCCTATACTCAAGACGATCGCCACATTCCTCAAAGGAACTGTACGCGAAGCTGCGGTGATACACCTGCAAGCCAGGGCGTGGGAGGTATTCGACCCGATTACGGCTGACCAATTGATGCAGCAGGTGTTGGAAACGGCCCTTGCTCGGTGGGACTATCGGTCGGCTTCAATGGCCGCAGGGGGACTCTCCGAGTACCGGAAGCGCTCCGGGCAGTTGAAGGACGCCTTGAGGTTCGCCGAGTACCGCGTTGTCTACGTGCGTCGGGCCGGTCTGGGGCCGTGGACCCAACTTGGTGCCGAGACACAGCGCCTGGCGGTGCTGGCGACGATGGGTCGGGCGGCACAGGTGCTGTCCGAAGTAGACAGGCTGCGCGCAGGGATGGACATCCTGCCTCACGACAGGGGGCGCCACGAGATGGCGCATCCCTTCAAGGTGCGGGAGAATCTGCTCCACGTCGGCGCGACAGCGGCGCTTCGGTCGAAACACTGGGAGGCAGCGCGGAGGTTCATCCGCGACCTTGCCGAGGCCCAACGAGCTCGTCGTGCGCCAGAAACCGAGATCGCACGAACCGAGTTCAACGAATACGGCGCGCTGCTGGAGCTAGGTCTCTTGGACGAGGCTGAGGCGTTGCTGCGGAAGTGTCGAAAGATATTGGAGAGCGGCGACGACACCGAAGGGCTCGGCAAGCTCCTTGGCGCGGTAGCTGACATTGATGACGATTACGGGCGTGGCGACGCCGCGATTCGCGTGGGACGTGAAGCCTTACGCTACAGCTACCGCGCAGGGGACGTGCAAGGTATTCAGACCGCCCACCACAACTTGGGCCGTTACCTTGCCTGGTATGAGAAGGACGGCGCGGGGCTGGCGCATTTGCTGACCGCTGCCCTGATTTGTGCCATTACCGCCACTGAGGGCATGGAGGAGTCGGTCGATGCAATAGTATTCTTCCATTCCTTGACGGAGGATCCAACGTTGCCAGGAGACGTCGCTGCATTGTGCCGCCGGGTCGCCGAGACGCCTGGGGTCGATCTACAGGGGCTTCTCGCCCGGCTGACCTCTCACCAAGGGCTTATTGCACAGGCATTCGACCAGATCCTGGCACAAGCCTGGCAGCGAGGGGTTCGGTAGACCGCCTGCATTATTCGCCGACAGGCGTGACCGCGACGTACTCGACGCGACCCGGCAACCACGCAGCCTGAGCCAGCGTTCAGTGTCTGTAGGATCACGCAATGCCCAACACCCTGACCGGCCTGCTGTTGTTCGCGATCCTGCTTCTACCGGGGTTCGTGTTCCTCACGATTCTCCGGCGAGATAGACCCGACCGACGTCCGTCTGTGTTGCAGGAGACAGCGTCAATTGCCTCCGTGAGCATACTTTCTGACATGATCGCGCTCAGCGGTTTCGCTGTTTTACGCGCATTTGCTCAAAACTGGACACCCGATGTCGGCATGCTGATACGAAATCCGGTCGATTACTCCGCCGAACATTCCTTGCTGGTCTTTGCGTGGTCATCGGGTGTACTAGTCGTGGCATGCGGCGTAGCCGCCTTGGTGGGCTGGCTGATTGGCCGCCGCTCTGCCCACCCATCGGTCATGTCTTCGTGGTGGATGTTGTTCGAACACTGGCAGCCGGACACGACGCGGCATATCGAATGCCTACTCGACGATGGCACCTACATCGCGGGCCAACTGGGCGACTGGAATACCCTGGCCGACGATTCGCCGGATCGCGATCTCATCCTCGCGGCACCGATCACCTACCGGCCAGCCGGTAGCACGGAACACCATCCGCATCCCGTCAGCGTTGTCTGCATCTCGGCCCGCCGCATCACCGCCATATTCGTGTCGTACGTCGATCCCGCTACTTCTCCGGAGGAGGGGGCGGAGGAGGAGGGGGTGGCGGCGGAGGAGGAGGCAACGGCACCGTCTGAGGCGACGCCACTGGCCTCCGACCCCGGGTCTCCTCCGACCGCACAGCCTTAATGTCGCGTTTCTGCTCCGCCATGTCGACCTCCTGGATT
>JAFAPC010000004.1 GCA_019247305.1 Pseudonocardiales bacterium | reverse complement strand
GTGCGCCCGTCGAGCGAGCCGTCGCCAATCTGAAGACGTGGCGGATTCTCTTCACGGATTACAGAAGGCCACTGAAGACCTTCTTGTCCTCGTTTCGTGCCGCCATCGGCCTGTACTTCTTCAAGGAGGCTTTCGCATAAGCCTCCTGGTCACAGCCTCGAGGGGGTCGGCCTCTGGCCAGGAGGCTGACATAGCCGCTGACCTGCACGGATGCAACAAATCGTTGTTTTTTCGCTGAAAACTACATCTGCCGCCAATTGCATCCGAGACGAATTGGTGACAGTTTGATGAATGACGCTCACCTGGTGGGCGGATTTAGCTGTTCTACCGGCGGTTGTTCTCTAGCTCGGTGGTGAAGAGTAGCGGGTGCATCCGGCTGGTTCGCCGCCCCGCTGTGTGGCCCGGACGGTTGGTTGGCCTGCGGGTTTCTGACTGCTCGCATCCGATGCGGCTTTGTCGCGTTGGATGCGTGTGACGGAGGGTAGCGGTCATGGGGTCGATCGGGGTGGCGCCGGGTGCGGCGAGGCTGCATCTGGTGGATGGGAGGTCGCTGCTGCGGCCGGAACACCAAGTCTTTGCGACGATCACCGGGTCCAGCCGAGATATCCCGACTACCTCGCCGATTCTGGTATTCGACACCCCTTTCCCGACTAAGAGCAACGTCCGGGCTCGCTGCACCACACGGTGCGCCGCACTCGGCGACTTGGCCAGAGTTTCCAGGACTTCTCGTTGCTCATCGGATATCGCCAACGGCGCTGCTGCTCGACTCATAATCCGTAGCATAACGTACTATAAAATTAATTGCAAGACACTACACTAGGAGGACAGCCCCTCATCGGAACTCAGTAGAACTCACGGGATGTCGCACACAGGGCCGCAATTACAGTATCTACCGCGTGAATAACCTTCTATGCATAGGCAGAAACAATTAGGTCAACTATTTTGTCGACCTGCCGGAAATTTGGAACGATTCAGAAGTTCGACTTTTACGTGCAACGGAATAGTATTTCCTACTTTTTCGAGGCGCCAGGACTTGGCTTTTGAATTTTTTGACCCATACCACCACCGGCCTTTCAAATTCGATGCGTCGCCACCGTCCGGTAAAGAGAATTCAACTTCACCTGCATTGTCCGGGGGTTGGCGTGTAGGCTCCTCAGCCCACCATCCGCTAATCATATTACCCCGAATGTTCGCTAGGATCCGCCCGTTTCTATAGTCGTAAACAACCCGGACACTATCGCGAACAACAAGAAAATAACTGTTCCCCCAGTCGCCATACCAATGACCCTGTAGTCGCTTCCATGGTGAATCACTCCGGCTCGCAATTTCTGCGATGACGCCTAAAATGCGATTAGCATCATTGTGGAATGTTACGTTGCGGAGGTACATCGACTGGCGGCGAGCCAACGCGGCGATGGCGTGGGGCAACTCACTTTCATCTGGCATTGTTGCGTCGTCCACTAACACAGGGATCAGCTCCGCGGAGCACTTAAGAGCCGTCTCCAGCTCAAGCCTTAGATAGTCGTGTGAATTATCGATCCGGCGGCGACCACTCTTATCGCGAACTTCTAGCCAGCTCTTTCCGATCAGCCCGAGAACGACGTCGCTGGAGCCGACCGCTTGGGTAATCGAGGTAACGAAGTCCATGCCAGGCCGAATAGACTCAACGTCCATAAAAACAGAGTCGATACCCAATGACCTAGCCAATAGATCGCGCAACCGACCGGCCGTCGCGGCTGAATCACTGCGACGATAGCAAATAAAAATCTTGAATCGATCAATCGATAAATCGGTCATGTTTCCTTCCGCACGCAGAACCTCGGAGAGTACCCTGTCTTCCACCAAGGCAGCGTTGGTCCACATGAGCGTACAGTGCGAGCCACCTATCCCCTTTTGCATCGGCGTACGAGCGGATATCCACAAGTTTACGGCCCGTGAGACGATCTTGCGAAATGGCCTCCCGGTAGTTTCCAGCGAAAAATCATCGATCTGCGTCGTTTGCGCTGGTCAGAAGCTTCGACTGGGATCCTTGGGCTCGACGTACGAAGATCGTCGGCAGGGCCGTGACCTGCGTGAACGTAGGTACTCGTTGAAAGTTCGGCGCTTGCTACCGGGGGGCCGAAGCCCAACCACAGGGCGCCTCCGGCGCCGGGCCCGCGGTCAGCCGAGCCTCCCTGCAGGCCGACCTGCTGGCCGCCCACCACCGCTGCGCCCGCATGGCCGCCCAAACCCAGCAGCTCGAAACCCGCCTGTCCGAACTGCTCGGCGAGCACGCCTGGCACCAGTCCGGGCTCGGCGCGCCCGACGATATCGACCAACTCAAACAACAAATCGTGTCGCTCGAACAGCACGTCGTCGACCTGCGTCTCCAACTCGCCGAACGCGACCAAGACCTCACCGCCGCGCGCGCCGCAAACCGCGAACTCATGGCCCGAATTAACACCACCAACCCCAATAGGTGAACCTCAACGAGCTCACTTGCACCACACCTGTCGCATCGGATAACTTCTCTTTACCAGCCTTTGAGCCGCATCAACGCGGAGAATCTCAACTTCCACCACAGGGCTGACCCCCAGAGAAACGTCTACACTCGGCACTCGGATACCGGACCCCACACGAGGTCTACGCCGAGTACCTGACCCGGCAGTTCGCAGCATGATATAGCAATTAGTCAGCTGTCCGGAAAACGCGGGGCGGCCCACCCTCAGGAAAACCGAGACGGCACTGTCAACTTGGTGAACTTCGGGCCGCTGATGAACACGTGAAACCTGAGTTGGGCGCCGAGTCGATCTCCGGAGCGGCGCTCAGGCGGCTGCCATGGTCGTGCCCGTGACCTGATTCCAGGTGGTGAATCGGGTGTCCATCTCGCGTCGGTATTCCTCGGCGGACAGCAGGTGGCGGCGAGGTCGGACGTGCGGTGATATCCCGCTGAACGCGGAGAGAAACCGCTGCGCGTGCCCCGCTGAGGTGAACTTCTTCATCACTCGTTCCCGCGCCCGGGTCGGCTGGTGAGAATTCTCCGCACGGTTATTCAGGTACGTCGACCGGCGGTGGGCCACCCCGGGGATCAGGCGTCGGCGAGCGACACCGTAGCTGACTAGCTTATCGGTGACCACCACCCGGGGCACGGACTCCAGCCCGGTGAGCAGCGTGCGGAAGAACCTGGTGGCGGCCTTCGCGTCCCGGTGGGAGGTGACCAGGATGTCCAGCACGACACCGTCCTGGTCGACAGCACGCCACAGAGAGTGGGTCTTACCGTGGATCGTGATGAACACCTCATCGAGATGCCACTGATCCCCTGGGCGCGCCCGGCGACGGCGCAGCCCGTTCGCGTAGATCTGCCCGAATTTCTGGCACCACTGCCGGATGGTCTCGTGGGAGACCACAACGCCGCGCTCCAGCATCATCTCTTCGACCTCGCGCAAGCTCAGTGGGAAGCGGTGGTCCAGCCACACACCGTGGCTGATGATCTCCATCGGGAACCGGAACCCCGCATACGACGGCACGCCAGCGACCACCAACCCCAGCCCCTCCCCGCACTGAGCAACCAGTCGATCATCTCAGCCGCAGCCAGCTCCACCAAGTTGACAGTGCCATCCTGGAGGCTGCCCGCCGAATCGCCGAGGGCAACGGCGAGGGCGAGGGTCTGGATCCGGACCAGGCGCATCTGGTGCGGGTCGTGGAATACGACGTGGGCGACCGCGAGGGCAACGGCACCGGCGAGCTGATCGCGTTGTTGACCACCATCGTCGACCCGGCCGAAGCCCGCGCCGATGAGCTCGCCGCGGCCTATCACCAGCGGTGGGAGGAAGAAACTGGCAACGACCAGCTCAAGACTCACCTGCGGGGACCCGGGCGGGTGCTGCGCTCGAAGCTGCCCGAGCTGGTCTATCAAGAGATCTGAGTCGCTCTGCTGGTCCACCACGCGATCAGCGACCTGACCACCCGAGCCGCCGAGGCCGCCGACCTCGATCCCGACCGGGTCTCTTTCACCCGGGTCCTGCGCATCGCCCGCCGCACCGCCACCGGTACGGCGGGCTTTTCCCCTAAGTCGCTGGTCCCCCTGTCGGGCGGCCCGTTCCGGGCTGAAAAATGGGGTTCGGCTGTCCGTTGACGTCGTTGGTCTTTGATCGGGTTGAGGTCGTCCATGAGTCAGGCGCTGGGAGCTGTGGTGTGGGCTGTTCAGTGTTGCTTCGAGCACGTGGATCAGATTTGTCTGTTCCCTCACAGTTCCTGCGGGCAGCCGCCGGTTGGTGGGTGTGTTGCGATGATGGGGAGTATGTGCCGAGGGTGCTGGTCACCGACAAGCTCGCCAGCTACCCCACGGCGCGTCGGCGGGTTCTGCGGTCGGTGGAGCATCGCCGGTCGACGTATCTGAACAATCGGGGACGAGAACTCGCATCAACCGACCCGGGCGCGGGAGCGAGCGATGAAGAGGTTCACCTCAGCAGGGCATGCACAACGGTTTCTGTCCGCGTTCAGCGGGATCTCACCGCACTTCCGGCCCCGCCGCCACCTGCTGTCCGCCGAAGAATACCGGCGCGAGATGGGCACCCGATTCACCACCTGGAACGAGGTCACGGGCACGGCTACGGCAGCCGCCTGAGTACCGCTCCGCAGATCGACCCGACTGCCCAGCCCAGGTTCCACATGTCCATCGACAGCCCAAAGCTCGACAAGTCGATAAGGCCCTCGGGGGGTGACCTCCCCCGGATCCGAACGGTCTCCTTGAAGTCCCACCCGAGGGCACAGCCGTGCCTCCTACGTCCGAAGTGTCTGATTAGTAGTGTCTGCCGGATGACCGTCCACCGGGCAACCTCAGCGCGTCGCATGAAGCGGCATTTCCCCAGCTGCCCATGTTAATCGTCTACCGGGTACAACTGTTTCCCGGTAGGCTGCCCGCGGTGGACACGCCTGCTTGGGGCCGAAGGGCCAGCGACCGGCATGAGATGTTTCTGCCGTATCTCGGGACTGCCGGCCCTGCCCAGGACTTCCCCAGGGAATGCCCGCACCGGATCAGATTTCTTCTGAAGGGAGGTACCCGTGGTGGGTGCCCACGATCGGGACAACACGAAAGACGGATACTGGCCGAAACCGGTACCACAAGGCGACGTGCGGGATGAGCCGAAAGACGGCGGGGGCAGGCACAGCAAAAAACCTGACCAGCCAGACCAAGGCGACAAGGACTCAGACAAGAAATGACCGAGATCTCCCTGCTGCGCCAGCGGCTACTGGACGATCTGGCCGAGCGCGGAACACTGAGCGATCCCTGGCAGGAGGCCTTCGCGGCTCTCTCGCGTCACCAGTTCATCCCGGACACCATCTGGGAGGACTCCACCGGTGAGCTGATGCCCCTGCGGCGCGCCGATAACCCGGAGCGCTGGCTGGAGGCGGCCTACGCCCTCGACGCGGTAATCACCCAGGTCGACGACGGGCACCCCACCGGACCCGACGACCGTGGCCGCTACATCACCAGCTCCGCCAGCCAACCCGACGTGGTGGCCCTCATGCTCACCGCCCTGGACGCCCAACACGGGATGCGGGTACTGGAAATCGGAACCGGGACCGGCTACCACGCCGCCCTGCTCGCCCACCGCCTCGGCGCCCAGAACGTGACCAGCATGGAGATCGACCCCACTCTCGCCGAGCACGCGCGAACCGCGCTGGCCGCGACCGGCTACCCGGTCACGGTGATCACCGGCGACGGAGCCCAAGGCTACCCACCCCACGCCCCCTACGACCGGATCATCGCGACCACCGCAGTGCACCAGGTGCCCTACCCGTGGGTGGCGCAGACCCGCCCCGGCGGGAAGATCCTCGCCCCCTGGGCCAACCACTACCACAACGGCGCTCTCGTCTGCTTGACCGTGCAAGCGGATGGCACCGCCCAGGGCCGCATCGTGGGCGATGTCGCGTTCATGGAACTGCGCGAGCAGCGGTTCCGCGCCACGATCGATGACGCGGAATGCGAGGAAACCACCGCCCGTCACAGCCACACCAGCGTGGCGCCCTCCAGCGTGGCCGGTGACTACGACGCCTCCCTGGCCATCGGCATGAAAGTCCCCCACTGTGCGCCCATCTACGTCAGCGCACAGCACTACCCCGACCACTGCGCCCGACTCTGGTTCGCCGATCCCATCACTAAGTCCTGGGCCAACCTCCTCCACCAGCCCGACACCTGCACCTACCCGGTGCACCAGTCCGGGCCGCGCAACCTGTGGGATGAGATCGAGACCGCCTACCACTGGTGGCTCGATGCGGGGCGCCCCGGCCCACACCGATGGCACATCACGATCACCCCCGACGCTCAGCAGGTCACCCTGACGGAGACCAGTACCCCCGTCGGCGTGACGCCGTAATCCCGCCGATTGTGGGATAACCCGTGGGTTCCGGTGCAGGTTCCCGTCGGTCGGGAACGCTTGTGACCAGGGGTTTCTTCTTGTTCTCAGCTCTGCGTCGGAAACAGGATCATGAGGATACTCCAGGAATTCTGAATTTCCGTCATGCTCATCGGGCCGGCCTGCTGTCCTCATGCTGGCGATGACCAGGGACAACGCGGTGACAGCGAAGAACACTGACGAGGCGGAACCCACGGGTTATCCCACATTCGTCCATTCCTGCCGGAGATTCCGATATTGACACCGTTTTAGGGCGTTGGACATCGCCGAGCTTGGTGTGACTAGGTCACCGGCGATGATCTGCGGGGACGTGGTTATATCGTGTTTGGCCTCGTTGTATTCGAAAGGGGGTCGGCGTATGACGGATCACCGGGTGGGGACATGAGGCGCTTGCCCGCTACGCCGTCGTGGTCGGCGTTGTCTTTGGGCTGAACTTGTTGCCGGCCTTTGGGCCACCGACGTGGATGGTGCTGGTCTTGTTCCGGTTAATTGGCATCTGCATCCGGTGGCGTTGGTGTTAGCCGCGGCGCAAGGTAGGCAAGGAGTGGGCTGACCGCAACTGGCGGGGGCGGTAGCTGCCCCCTGACCAGCGGCGGAGATGTTGGTGAATGAGCGTGTTGTTTATGCACGGTAGGGTTTGGCGTAGCGGTAGGGCAGGTCTTGTGTTGGGGTGAGTTGGGTGAGGGAGTAGTGGTGGCCGCCTCCGTACCAGGCGCCTTCCTGGGGTGTGAGGGGTTGGAATTGGGCATCGTCGCCAGTCAGTGGGGGGACACCGGTGTGTGACTGTTGCCAGGTGTACCACCAGTGGTCCAGCTCGGTGTGCAGCATCCAGAACACCGGGTCCACGGCTAGTTCGTTGAAGTAGCTCACGGTGCCGCGCACGTCGGGGTTGGCAGGGTCGAGCCCTCCGGCCCACAGGTGCAGCACCGCGTGTGGCGGCGGGATGAAAGCCGCGTATACGGCCTTGACCGCGGCGATGAGCTCCTGGTCGGGGTGCGGGCGCGCGTTCTCGGTGGTGGCCAGGTATCCCACGCCAAGGATGGCGTTGACCAGCTTGACTGCTGCGTTGATGTCTTGCGGGGGACCTGATTCGGCGGCCTCGATGGTCTGGACGTCGGCGTTGCCTGGGAACTTGCGTTTGAGCGTCTCGAGGCCTTGCTTGGCGGCGGGCAGCGCGGACTGCACGATTGTCGCTTGGAGGTCGATGGCTTGGGTAAAGCCGGGGAAGTCGTCGTGGGCGAGGATGCCCGATACCTGGGCTGGTTGGGGCAGCTTGTTGAATACGATGTTGTTACCCGGCCAGCGGCCGAAGCGAATGTTGTAGCGGGAGCCGACCGGCTTGCCGTACGCCGGGTGTCCCTGGGGCACGCCTTCGGGGACGAGCGCCGTGCCGCCTTGGGGTTGGAAGGCACGCACCCAGTCGGGCAGGGCTTGTTCGTGGGTGGCGTCCCAGTAGGGAATGAACAGGCTATTGGCCTCACTGGGGTCACGACCTTCGGTGCGGTCACGCTCGCGCAGGGCGGCGCGCAGCATCTGCTCGGCCTCGAGGATGAACGCGCGGTGCCAGGGCAGTAGCCGGTATTCCCATGCAATGGACTCGCCAGCCATGGCGCCTATGGGCGCGGTGGCGGTCAATTCCGCGCCGTGGTTGCGGTTGCGTTGGTGGTTGAAATGCTCGTCGTTGAAGGCATCGAAATAGCCCTTATGGACGGCGTAGGAGAAGGCGCGCTCGAAACGGTCGATTTCGGCAGCGGTCATCGCTGAGGCGCTTTTGCGCACGACCTGTGTGTGCTGGCTCGCTGCGGCGTCCCCTGTCGCTGATGTCGGTGATGTCGGGCCGGCGGGGTTGGCGCAGGCCGTCAAGGCTGCCGCGACGGCGATCACCACGCCGAGGATCAGGCCTCGTCGAGACCTGCGTGAAGCAGACACGCGCTGCCGGTTCGGCGGCGCCAGTCGGCGGTCGCGCTCCTGGCCGCTCATCGACGTGTCCTCCTTGGTGAGTTGACGATATCCGCTCATGACCAACCCTCTCTTTTTGAATAGGCATCCCTGGCATTTGAATGACCTCCAGGAAATCCTCGAACAGTGCCCGTAATGAATTGTGAATTAATGCTTTTTGTGGCTGAGACGGTCTGGCGCCCGGTCTGCGTCAGATGGTCGTGTCCGGCTGTTCCTCAGTGATGATCAGGACTGCGATTGCTCTTTGTGGTCGTGGCTTTTGTGCTGTCACCAGGGGCGGCGCTGCGGCAAGGGGGAGCCGCCCCTGCTTACTGCAGCGCAGCGGTGCCGTAGCGCAGGTTGGCCCGCGCCAGGTCGAGCATGCGCCCCACCCCACCGCCGAGCACCACCTTGGCGCTGGCTAGGGCGAAGCCCCGCACCTGCTCGGTGGTCAGGTGCGGTGGCATCTCGAGCACGTTGGGGTCGGTGACGAGCTCGATCAGCGCCGGGCCTGGATGGTGCAGCCCGTCGTCGAGGGCCGAGCGCAGGTCGGCGGGCTTGTCGACGCGGACGGAGTGGATGCCCGCCGCCCGGGCGATCGCCGAGAAGTCGACGGGGGTGTGGTCGGTCTCGTGGTCGGGCAGGCCGTCGACGAGCATCTCCAGCTTCACCATCCCCAGCGACGAGTTGTTGAAGAGGACGATCTTGATCGGAAGGCGGTGGAGCTTGACCGTCAGCAGCTCGCCAAGGAGCATGCCGAGGCCGCCGTCGCCGGACATGGAGATGACCTGCCGGCCCGGATTCGCCATCTGGGCGCCGATGGCGTGGGGCAGGGCGTTCGCCATGGTGCCGTGGCTGAAGGAGCCGATCACCCGGCGTCTGCCGTTCGGGGTGAGGTAGCGCGCCGCCCAGACGTTGCACATCCCGGTGTCGACGGTGAAGATG